>DATFAS010000055.1:0-39165 GCA_035254305.1 Bacillota bacterium | reverse complement strand
AGACTAGGCTTTACGATTCTTTTTATGGCACCTTTTTTTATTTTTAAGCATTTAGGGGAATTACGATATCTTGGAATCAAGAACCTCCTTCTCTCCACCATAGCAGGAATATTCTTAGCCATGCATTTTATCCTATGGTTTGAGTCATTGAACTATACTTCTGTTGCCAGTTCAGTTGTTCTTGTTACTCTACAGCCGCTATTTTCCTTCCTAGGTGGATATATTTTCTTTAAAGAAAAGCTCACCTTCAAAAGTATACTAGCAGGTTTATTTGCCCTCAGTGGAAGTATTGTGATTGGATGGGGCGATTTCCGAATAGGTGGCAATGCTTTGTGGGGGGATATTTTAGCTTTGCTGGGAGCAGGAGCAGTAACAGGTTATTGGTTATTTGGCCAAGGTTTAAGAAAAAGTCTTTCTCTAATAACCTATACCTTCCTGGTGTATGGAACTAGCACATTAACCCTTATTATCTATAATCTTATACTCGGATACTCTTTCTTTCCCTATTCGAAGCAAGATTGGCTAATGTTCATTCTCCTTGCACTTATTCCTACCCTGTTAGGGCACACATTGTTTAATTGGTTAATTAAATGGATGAATGCAACAACTATTTCTATGAGCATTCTTGGAGAACCCGTCGGTTCATCCCTATTGGCTTATTTTATATTAGGGGAAATTGTTACGGTACCACAATGGATAGGGGGAATCATTATTATTTTTGGAATCTACATATTCATGCAGGTTCAATCTACTACGACTACCAAAGATAACAAAAAAAACAGTATTTCCCAGGAAAATGTCGAATGAGAAAAGGACGTGACCAGTCAGCCATGAAGGATGAGAAAAGCCCGTCACTAAAGGAATATATAAAAAGTATGGGAGCCCCGCAAAGGATTATATTTATCCTTCTCCTATTATACATTATTAGTAGAATTGGATACTTTGCTTATAAATCCATTACGTAAAGAGAAACCGAAAAACCATGTTTAGAATGACTAGGACTAGGCAAACCAAACATGGTTTATATTTAAAGACTCAATCGCTTAGGAAGAGATACTCGGAAGGTGGATCCTTTTCCCTCTGCACTTTCTACTTCAATTTTCCCATGATGTGACTCAACAAGATGTTTAACAATGGCTAGCCCTAATCCCGTTCCGCCAGATTCACGAGAACGACCCTTGTCCACACGATAGAATCTTTCAAAGATCCTTTCTCGATCCTTTAATGGAATACCTAACCCTGTATCTTTAACTTCTAATTGAATTTTTTCGCCTGTTTCTATAATGTTTATTGATACTTTTCCACCATCTGGTGTGTAGGAAATTGCATTATCAACCAAATTAACAATCACTTGATGAAGACGATCTCGATCAGCCTCAAGAACAATCGGCAATTCTTCAGGTAGTTCCATTTCAATATTCTTTCGATTAATTTTCTCGATTAGATTATAGGAAATTTCCTTTACCAAATCATACAAATTGATAAGTTCTAAATGTAATGGCACTTTTTTTTGTTCAATTCTCGATAAATCAAGAATATCATTGACTAAACGATTTAATCGTTCACTTTCATTAAAAATAATCTCAAGAAAATTGTGAAGAACCTCTTTATCCTCAGCAGCACCGTCTAATAATGTTTCTGCAAATCCTTTAATAGAAGTTATTGGTGTACGAAGTTCATGAGAAACATTCGCCACAAATTCACTTCTCATTTTTTCTAATCGTCGAATGGCAGAGATATCATGTAAAACGGTTACAACCCCCTTGACCTCTCCTCTCTCCGTCGTATAGGGAGCTAAATTACAGTCGATAATTCTTTCTTTAGGGTAGTACATGTGGACTTCCTCTCTAATTTGCCCACCTGTCTGAAAGCAACGATCAATTAATTGACTAAGGCCATAGTTTAATCCAGCTTCAATATGTAATTTTCCTATTAACTCCTTCTCAGAATAGCCTAATAAGTCTTCAATAGCAGAGTTAGCAAGTAGAATACGACGCGACTCGCCGATTAAAATAACACCACTCACCATATTGTTTAAAACTCTTGAAAGCTTCTCCTGATTTTCTTCAATTTCAAACATTTGAGATTCCAAGCTGGCAGCCATAAAATTAATCGCACTTGATAATTGGCCAATTTCACCTACCATTTTCCCTTTAACTCTTGAGCCATAGTTCTTCTCTGTAATCTTTCGTGCAACCGACGTAATCTCAGCAATCGGCTTTGTAATATGGCGTGAGACAAATAGACCAACAATCGCATTGATGAGTAAAGTGGCAAACAAACCCATAACAAGACTCAACCATAATTTATGGATGAACTTTTCGATTTGGGAGGTAGATAACGCCACTCGTACAACGCCTTTTATGTTGCCATTCGGATCAGTAAAGACATGTGCTACATAAACCATTTCCTGATTTAAGGTATGACTAAAGCGCACAGCATGACCTTCCTGATTGTGCATTGCTTCAATTACTTCTGGGCGGTCAGAATGGTTTTCCATTTTACTTGGATCTGCTTCAGAATCAGCCAAAACTTTACCACTTTTTTCTATGATTGTAATCCGTGAGTCTTCGGCCTGTGCAAATTGTTGAATCATGGACTGAAGCTCTGGCAAATGGGTTACATTTTGTTCCGTTTGAATAAAGGTCGAGACTAAAGCCGCTTCTTTCGTAAGTCGATTAGATAGTGTTTCTGTATATACCTTTTGTATAAGACCTGCAACGTAAATTCCCATACCTAACAGTGTTACGACAAGGATAGAAATAATTACCACATTTAATCGAAAGCTAAAGCTTCTCATTTCTGGGCCTCAAATTTATATCCCAAACCACGGACAGTTTTTATATATTTAGGTTGTCTTGAATCTTCTTCTATTTTTTCTCGAAGGTGGGAAATGTGAACATCAACAATTCGAGAATCACCCGTATAATCATAGTTCCATACGGCATTTAACAATTGATCCCTTGTAAGTACCCTGTTTTGATTCCTAGCTAAAAAAAGAAGTAATTCAAATTCTTTGGGTGTCAATTCAAGTTTTTCAGAGTTAAATATCGCCTCATATTTTTCAGGATAAATCTTCATGGTTCCTAAATTAATAACAGGTTCCTCCATTTGATCTAGCTGGTTGGAAGCTGAAACAGCTTGCTTAGTTCGTCTCAGGATAGCCCTAACTCTTGCTATTACTTCTCTTGGGCTGAATGGTTTTGTTAAATAATCATCCGCTCCTAATTCAAGCCCTAGAATTTTATCTAATTCCTCATCCTTAGCAGTTAGCATGAGGATTGGGGTAAAGTTTTTATCCATTCGCAGCTGTTTGCACACCTCCATCCCATCCATGATTGGAAGCATTAAATCTAATAAAATAAGATCAGGTTTTTCGCTTAGAGCTAGCTCTAAGCCCTTCCTTCCGTCCATTGCCGCTATAACTGAGTATCCCGCTTTCTCAAGATTAAATTTGAGAAGTGTTGAAATGGATATTTCATCTTCGATCACTAAAATTTTCTCCATATTTTTACCCCTATTTATGATATGGAATCATATCTTTTTTTACTTTATCAAACATCACCAAAGACTCTTTTAATATTTCTTCACCAGTCATCCGATCCTTCTCATCCATTAAATCGTAGTAACTAAAAAGCTTATTATAGGCCTCTAATCGTTTATCTAGAGCCGCAATAAATTCTTCCTTAATTGGTTCCATATCCTTCGGTACCGACGATTTAATGACATCTTCTTTCATAGTCTTCGTTATATCGATTCCATTAAGCAAAACATTCTGTACTTTTATTTTATTTATCTCCTTCTTTTCAAATTTTTCTCTAATTTCCCAAAGAACTTTTTGACCATTTTCCTCCTCTTGCTCCGCCTGATCCACAATCGTAACAAAATCGTTTATATACTTATCCATTTCGTCTGACGAAACTTGAAATGCACTGCAACCCGTTAAAACAAAGGTACTTAAGATGAAGAACAAAAGCCATCTTTGTAACAATTTTCGTTCCTCCAGATCTTTTAAATTATCTTAATTCTATCTCAATGATTTCACTTTTTATTTTAAGAATTTGTTAAGAAATTGTAAACGAAGTCAAACTCAGGATCATTTTACGTTTGGCCCAAAAACAATAAAAAAAGTACCCAAGTTCACAACCTGAGCACTTTTTAAACTTAAATATTCTAGCTTAAAATAGCCATTACATTTCTAACAGATTGAGCAGATTTATCTAATGCAGCTTTTTCTGCATCTGTTAAATCTAATTCAAGAATCTTCTCGATTCCGTCTCCACCAATAACAGTGGGGACGCCTAGATAGATATTTTCATAGCCATATTCTCCTTCAAGATAAGCAATCGTAGGAATAATACGCTTCTTATCCTTAAGGATTGCTTCAGCCATCTGAACTAGGGAAGCTGCAGGTGCATAATAAGCACTTCCGTTTCCAAGAAGGTTAACAATTTCTCCGCCACCTTTTCTTGTACGTTCAACAATAGCATCTAAACGATCTTGAGGGATTAGTTTTTCTAAAGGAATACCACCAGCATAAGAGTATCTGACAAGTGGTACCATGTCATCTCCATGGCCACCTAATACGAAACCAGATACATCTTCAACAGAAACATTCAATTCCTGTGATACGAATGTATTGAAACGCGCAGTATCCAATACACCTGATTGTCCAATTATGCGGTTCTTAGGAAATCCTGTTGTCTTATAGCAAACGTAGGTCATTGCATCAACTGGGTTACTTAAAACGATGATATAGCTGTTTGGAGCATATTTTGCAACATTCTCGGATACAGCCTTCATAATACCAGCGTTCGTGTTAACAAGATCATCACGGCTCATTCCTGGCTTACGAGCAATACCAGCTGTGATGATGACTACATCAGCATCTTGAATATCTTCATAATTAGAAGTACCGATAACATTTGAATCAAATCCTTGAACAGGACTTGCTTCAAGCATATCAAGGGCTTTACCTTTTGCAGGGTTCTCTAGTTGTGGAATGTCAACTAAAACAACATCTCCTAATTCTTTCTGCGCTGCCATAAATGCTGCTGTAGCTCCTGTAAAACCTGCACCAATTACTGCAATTTTTCTACGTCTGAAAGCCATGAAAAACTCTCCTCCTCAAAATTACATATTTTTAATTAATGCATCTCCAAATTCTGAAGCTTTAAGCTCTGTTGCACCTTCCATTAAGCGAGCAAAGTCATAAGTTACTAACTTCTGAGCAATTGTTTTCTCAATGGAATTGATTATTAAGTCAGCAGCCTCTGTCCATCCAAGGTGACGAAGCATCATTTCCCCTGAAAGGATAACAGAAGATGGATTTACCTTATCTAAACCAGCATATTTAGGTGCTGTTCCGTGAGTTGCTTCGAAGATCGCATGTCCAGTTACATAGTTGATGTTAGCCCCTGGAGCGATACCAATTCCACCAACTTGAGCAGCAAGTGCATCAGAGATATAGTCTCCGTTCAAGTTTAGTGTAGCAACTACATCGTATTCAGCAGGACGAAGTAGGATTTGTTGTAAGAATGCATCAGCAATAACATCCTTAACAATTAGCTTGCCTGCAGCTTCAGCTTCAGCTTGAGCACGGTTAGCAGCATCTGTACCTTGCTCATCTTTAATGCGGTCATATTGAGCCCATGTGAATACATAATCAGAGAATTCCTTCTCAGCAACTTCATAGCCCCAGTTCTTAAAGGCACCTTCAGTGAACTTCATAATATTACCTTTGTGTACTAAAGTAACATTCTTACGTTTGTTATCGATGGCATACTGAATAGCAGCACGAACCAAACGATAAGTACCGTCTTTAGACACTGGCTTAATTCCAATACCAGTAGTTTCAGGGAAGCGAATTTTAGAAACTCCCATTTCGTTTTGTAGGAAGTTGATCATTTTCTTTCCTTCTTCGGTACCTTCAGCCCACTCAATACCAGCATAGATATCTTCAGTGTTTTCACGGAAGATGATCATGTCTGTTAATTCAGGATGCTTAACAGGAGAAGGAACGCCTTGAAAATATTGAACTGGACGAACACAACCATACAAATCTAATTCTTGACGAAGAGCAACATTTATAGAACGAATTCCTCCACCGATTGGAGTGGTTAACGGTCCTTTAATAGCGATTAAATATTCTTGAATAGCTGTAAGTGTGTCAGTTGGTAACCACTCACCGTAGTTGTTAAAAGCCTTTTCTCCGGCATATACTTCATACCATGCAATTTTCTTCTCGCCATTGTAAGCTTTCTCTACAGCAGCATCTAAAACACGAACTGAAGCATTCCAAATATCAGGGCCAGTTCCGTCTCCCTCAATGAAAGGAACGATCGGGTTGTTAGGGACATTCAACTTCCCGTCTGTGACTGTGATTTTTTCTCCATTCTTTGGCATCTCATATTGTTTGAACAATGACACCTGAACCCCTCCTAAATATGTACTAAATTGTGTGGAATCATAAGCATTGTGCCCGAGTATTCTTTGTTCTCTCGGACACAATGGCTGCGCAAGGGTAATTATCTCTGTTCTACAGGAATGTAGTGACGCTTGTCTGGTCCAACGTATTCTGCACGTGGGCGGATCAAGCGGTTGTTAGCATACTGCTCAAGCATTTGGGCTGTCCAACCTGACGTACGACTAACAGCAAAAATTGGAGTAAATAAATCTCTTGCAATCCCAAGACTATGATACACGGAAGCTGAATAGAAGTCTACATTTGGAAGTAAACCTTTTTCAGTTGTAATGATTTCATCTATTCTGATGGACATATCATAAAGCTTAGATTGCCCAGTCAATTTTGTTAACTTTTCAGACATTTTCTTAAGGTGCTTCGCACGAGGATCACCTGTCTTATAAACACGGTGGCCAAATCCCATGACTTTCTTCTTAGCTGCTAGCGCTTCATTAATATAAGCGTCTACACGATCTAAGTCACCAATTTCTTCTAACATAGACATAACAGCTTCGTTTGCTCCACCATGAAGGGGTCCACTTAAGGTTCCAATAGCAGAAACTGTACCAGCATAGATATTAGCAAGTGTTGCAACAGTTACTCTTGAGGAGAAAGTAGACGCATTCAATTCATGGTCGGCATGAAGAACAAGTGCTTTATTGAATGCTTCAATTGCGATTTCATTAGGTTCTTCTCCATTTAACATGAACAAGAAGTTCTGTGCATAACCAAAATTAGGTTTAGGAGAGAGAATGTCTTTCCCTTCGCGGACTCTCTGAATTGCCGCAACAATTGTAGAAATCTGTGCTTGAATTCTCAATGCCTTCCGACGATTTGCTTCCGGAGTCATTTCCTGTTCTTGTGGATCGAACATAGCCAATGCAGATACAACCGTTCTCAAAGTTGTCATTGGGTGAGCATCTTTTGGTAACGAATTCAATAAAGAAATGATTTGTTCCGGTAATACCCCTTCTTTAGCCAAATCATACTTTAATTGGTCTAACTGTTCCCTAGTTGGTAATTCACCATTCCAAAGTAGATAAACAACCTCTTCAAAAGTGGCATTGTCTGCAAGCTCATCAATGTCAATTCCACGATAGGTTAGTACCCCATCGATAATTGAGCTTACAGCAGATTGTGTAGCAACGATACCTTCTAATCCAGCAGCAGTTGACATAGTAATCTCTCCTTTACCCCTATTTTATTTCTTAAACCTAAAGCAAAAAAAAATGAAGACTCATTCAATATTAAGACTGCATGCCAACAACATAATTATAGAATAATAACCTACATTTGTGAATGTTTATCTAAAAAAATTGGCGAATTATGATATTTTACTATTTGCAGGTTGCTTTTCTTTCTATTTTTGTCATAATCTTAAGGAAGAAAAAGGAAAACACTAGTTTTTTATGTAGGAAAGGAGGCGCTTATGGACCATTTATTGAAAACTCGATTATTCCAGATTACAAGGTGTGCGTTTATCATACTGATCATCACAGGATTACTTTGGCTTGTTAAAATTTTAACACCATTACTTTACCCATTTTTAATCGCTTTCATCATAGCTATAGTAATAAATCGCCCCGTTAATTTATTACAGAAACGTGCTAAGCTTCCAAGATGGCTTTCCGTTGTCATTGTTTTACTCATACTTATTGCTATTGTGATTGGGGTTGTCACCATCATGATCACCCAGCTTGTCATCGAAATTAGCCACCTAATCACTGTAATGCCTATTTATATTCTAGATGCAACAAATTATGTGAAGAAGCTAATCACCCAAGAAATCATCACAAACTTCTATGATCGCTTTCAGATCTTTTATAGTGCATTAGATGAAAGCTACAAATCAAATATTGAGGAAACAATAGGTTTAGGATTTTCAAAGGTTGCAAAAGCTGGGACCTACTTGGTTAATACTATTCTAGTTGAATTACAAGCATTCCTAACATCGTTACCTAACACGGCAACTGTATTTGTTATTTCCCTATTAGCTGCATTTTTTATAAGTAAAGATTTCTATCATTGGAAAACAAAATTGTCAGCTGCCATGCCATTATTCATTCAAACAAGAGCACAACACGTTCTCGTTGACCTAAAAAAAGCACTAGTTGGATTTATTAAAGCCCAGTTCACCCTCATTAGCATTACGGCATTTATTGTGATTATTGGGTTGTTAATTCTTAGAGTAGAATATGCATTTACACTTGGTATTTTAACTGGAATTGTAGATTTACTACCCCTACTCGGAACGGGTTCTGTTTTTATACCGTGGATAGTTTATCTATTCATCAAACACGATTATCAACTAGTTATTGGGATTGCTATTTTGTATGCTGTTGTAGTTATCCAACGACAAATCATGGAACCGAAAATTGTTGCCGATAACATTGGACTTGATCCGCTTCTTACTTTAGTTGCACTTTTTGTAGGCTTACAGCTTTTTGGAGTTGCTGGACTCATCTTAGGCCCTGTATCTATCGTTATTATTAATGCGTTACATAATGCCGGTGTCTTTCGAGATTTATGGATTTACGTTATCGGAGAGTAAAGAAAACTTGGCTGGCACCAAGCCTTTAGGTGAAGGCGGCAGCCTAGTTGCCCTTATGCGGAGACGGAAAATAGTTAAGAATTATACTTTCCTATACGCCAAGAAATGTAGAATATCCATTATTTAGGTGTTATTTACTGCAGTAAAATATTGAGAAGAAGCACATATTATTTAAGGGTTAGCGACCCTTACGGAGCTTCCCGCATCATTTAACTGGAGGGATTCATAATGACAGTAGGAAGTAAATTACAACAAACACTTGCTAGTGCTGAAGGTGTTAAAGCAAACCTTAAAATGTTCTCATTAGATACTCAAGACCAACAGGCAAAGCAAATGTTTGATCAGTTAGCACAGAATATGGAGAACATCTGTACTACCCTACAAGCACGCGTTTCCTATGTGGAACAACAGGAACCTCAATATAAGCAACAGTAATAATCGTGAAAAATGATAAATCAATCCTCCAGATACAAGTCTCTGTGGGAAGCGAAGATTTTCGGATGTAAATAGTTCCGACCATGCTCAGAGGGTGTTCCAAAGTCGCATTTGGGGCATCCTCATCTACTGTTAAATAGGACCACTACACCTCTCTTAGATTCACATTTTGCTGTTGCCAATCAAAAATATCCGGCATGGCTCCTCTTCCATTAATAGGTTGTAAACCCCTCAGCTAGTAATTCTTAGGTTTCCTTGCAAATCACCTCATAACCGAATTTAAGCCTTGTCCTCTTTTCCTCTACATTCATTTTATCAACAATTTCCTTCCAATCTTCCCATTACGCAGGGTCAAAAGAAGCGGATTTGCATAATAAACTTATTTAAATATTTGGTTTCAATGTGGGAAAACTAACAACACTGAAATGCAAGCATAAGGAGAGAGAAATTGATGTTTCAAAAAGCTAGCAGTGATACATTTATTAAATTTGGAATAGGTACCGCCATTCTTTCAACAATCTGCTTATGGAGTATACATCTATTCAATATATCCAAAAAGAACAATAATGGGATAGTACTTTGTCCTTATAAAGTCTTAAAGAAATTCATACATTTATGCCATCGATAAATACCTATTTTTAAACAAGATAAGAAAAAAGCGGAGGGATATTAAAATGACAGGGAATTTTAATATTATAAGGAATTTAATTCGTATCATTTTAACTTTAGGTTCATTATTGGTAGCTTGGAAACTTCCAAAAAAATCGTTTGTGAAATACTTACCTGTAACCTTATTTTCAACATCTTTTCTACTTGCGCAGATTTACTATTTAACCGTCCATAAGCTTTGGAAGGCAAAAGGCGGGATATCCGTAATGGTGTGTAACACATTCGTGCTGATTGTAGGTCCCTTCTTTTTCGCAAATTTATTGGTCTTTCATTTTGCAAAGGGAAAATTTCTATTGTACTCTTTAATCAATATCATAGCAGATTTCATATACGCATTCCCTATCATGGCTCTTTTTAGAAAACTGGGTTTTTTCAAATTGAAATTAAGTTCACCGGTATTTTATTCAATAATTGTTTCCAATGCGTTTGTGAATTATATATTCCAGAAGTTTTATGAAAAAGCCAATGTCAAAAATGTAACTACTAATGAAGCCTTACTTTTAGGTAAGGAGTAGTAGAAAATCATCGGTAAATTTCTGGTTAAAGGGTTAAAAACGTGTAAAATTGAGTCTAAGTTGAAGTAAATAATGTTGGGCCTTTCCCTCCAAAATAACAATAACCAAGAAATCCATGATAATGGTTGAGATGATATTGATTTTTAACTAAAGAAGAGCAGAGTTGCTCTTTTTTAGTTTGTTAACAGTTCTTGTCTTCAGCCATTCATTATATTCTTTTCGTTTCGAATATTTCATGTAAATCTGGCAAATGTTTTTTTATATTTATTGGTTTGAATTTTTCTTTTGTCACTATCACATGAGAACTTGTACCTTCAACATGTAATTCCCCTTGTTTATCAACAACAGCGTAATTATAGATGACACGGAGTCCATCGTATTTTTGTATCGTAGTTTTAATAATAGCAGTTTCACCATAACGAAATGGCTTTTTATATTTCGCAGTAATTTCTAAAACAGGTAACAAAAACCCTCTTTGCTCTACAGAGGCATAGCTAATTCCAAGGTCCTCCATATACTTTGTTCTGCCCAACTCGAACCAAACCAAATAATTAGCATGGTGCACAATTTGCATCGCATCAGTCTCAGCATATCTTACATCAACTTCGGTCTCAGATATATACATCTTAATATAAGTCTCCTTTTTTATTTTCAACTTATTATATCGTTGCCGTTTATTACCTCACACCATTCCCAAATTCTGTTTCATCCTTTTACGCATGTTCAAATATTGAAAAGCCTCCTCTTAGTCAACTTGTTGGTAGTTGGGAGGAAGCTTTTTATTCTTCTGATGAGCAATTGCTCTAAGAAAGGTTATTATTGGTGGATAAACGTTGATGTAGAATAGTTGCCAATTTGGGCAAACTTCTCATACCTTTGTTTCTTCAATTCTTCGCAAGTAAGCTCAAGAAGTTCCTTCAAATTAGTTGCTAAAGCTTCTTTCATGAATTCACATTGCTTAGCTAGATCCTTATGTGCACCACCCATAGGCTCTGGAACAATGCTATCTATTACACCAAGCTCCTGTAGATCACGAGCAGTAATTTTCATATGCTCTGCAGCTCGTTGGGCTAAGCCTGAATCCTTCCATAGAAGCGCGGCAGCACCTTCAGGGGAGATAACTGAGTAGAATGAATTCTCCATCATCAAAAGACGATTTCCAATCCCTAATGCTAAAGCACCTCCGCTACCTCCTTCTCCGGTAACTGCACAAATCACAGGAACACTAAGTCCAGCCATTTCTCTTAGGTTTCTGGCAATAGCCTCACTTTGTCCTCTTTCTTCAGCAGCAATTCCAGGATAAGCACCAGGTGTATTAATAAAGCAAATAATAGGACGTTTGAATTTGTCCGCTTGTTTCATCAATCGAAGGGCCTTGCGGTAACCTTCAGGATGTGGCATACCGAAGTTTCGAGCAATATTGTCTTTTGTATCCTTCCCTTTCTGATGACCAATAACAGTTACTGGTTGGCCCTCAAATTTAGCAATACCACCAACAATAGCAGGGTCATCTCCGTAAACACGATCTCCATGGAATTCTATGAAATCGGTGAAAATATGTTTTATAAAATCAAGGGTAGTAGGACGTTCTGGATGTCTAGCAATTTGGACACGCTGCCAAGGAGTTAAATTTCCGTAAATTTGTTTCTGTAAGGTCGTTGCCTTCTCTTCTAGGTGTTCGATTTCTTCTGTTAGATCAATTTCCTTTTCTTCGGTAAACTTCCGAAGCTCAGCAATTTTGGTTCGTAACTCAATAAGGGGTTTTTCAAATTGTAAATCTGCTGCCATTATACATTCCCCCTAACAGAGTGTATTTCTACAATTTTTCCTAAGACAGATTTCATTTCCTTACGTGACACTACTTTATCTAGCTGACCATGGTGAAGTAAAAATTCTGCTGTTTGGAAATCCTTGGGGAGCTCTTGGCGAATCGTCTGCTCAATAATACGTCTGCCTGCAAAACCGATTAGTGCACCCGGCTCAGCAAGATTAATATCACCGAGTGAAGCGAAGCTAGCGGAAACACCACCAGTAGTAGGATTAGTCATGACTGAAATAAATAAGATTCCTTCTTCGTCCATTCTGGCAAGAGCAGCACTTGTTTTTGCCATTTGCATAAGGCTTAGAATCCCTTCCTGCATTCTTGCCCCACCAGAGGCAGAAAACAGAATAAACGGATATCTTTTTTCTATAGCCTTTTCAATAGCTCTAAAGATTTTTTCACCTACAACTGAACCCATGCTTCCCATACGAAATCTAGAATCCATTACCCCAATCACAACAGGTTGCCCTAGAATCGTTCCCTCACCCGTAAGCACGGCTTCATTTAGGCCTGTTTTTTCTATGTCCTTTTCCACTTTATCAAGGTAATCGGGAAATGAAAGGGGATCTACTGATACCAACTCATTGTCATATTCGAAGAAATGTCCCTCATCCAACGTAGCTAGAATACGTTCAAAGGAATTCATGGGAAAATGATGCCCGCACGAACATACCTTTAAATTTTTTTCTAATTCCTTTGTATAAGAAATTGTGCCACATACTGGGCATTTAACCATTAGCCCTTCCGGAATTTCCTTCTTCTCTACAGGGGTATCAGGTGCTGGATTATGTGAAGGGCTAGAAATGGTTGCGTATTTCCTGCGCTTCGTAAAAATATCTCTTAACAAATAAGACACCTCTCATTAACAAAAATACTTGCCTTATACTGCAATCTGTCGAAAACTAGGGATGTATTATAGAATTGAGCACCTCTTGTATTTCATCAAGTTCACTTTCGGGGACCAAAATTTCAAATTGTTTGGAGATTGCCGTTTGTCTAGTTTTTACTAGGAATCCCTCAGTAGTTAACTTCTCGGAGATCCGTTCTGCAATTTTTTCATTAGGAGCAATGTAAATCACTGTCCACAACGTTTTCAGCCTCCCAAATAATTGAAAACCTATCCATATTTTAAGAATGGTTTATAAAATCGTTTTTTCCAAGTGTTCACGCATTAATCTGACTGCTTCCACTTTATCTTTATTTCGAACTGCTTCCATTATCCTTGAATGATCACCCGTAAGCAAATCTAAGCTACCTCCATGTTGTGAAGAAGACTCTCGCAGCGTTTTACTGTATTCCACTAGTGGTGTCCAAATACGGTGCATAACTGAATTTTTACTAGCTCTTGCTATCGTGTGGTGAAATTCAAAATCCTCTTCTATTGGAAGTATCCCCTGCTCGATCTTTTCCGCAGCTCGGATCATCGTGCTCTCCATTTGCAAAAAGTGTTTTTCGGTTGCCCTATCACAAGCAAGAGCTACAGCATCAAGCTCAAGAATCACTCGCATTTCGAGAAGGTCCTTACTCGACTTACGATCTCTAAGCAAATAATAGCCCAATAAATCAAAAAGCTTGTTATGGCGGTAGTTTTGAATAAACGTACCTTCCCCTCTGCGGGTTGTAATTAACCCTAGAAGCTCCAGAGCACGAAGAGCCTCCCTCACAGAAGACCTTCCTACCTTAAGACGTTCTGAAAGCTCTCTTTCTGAAGGAAGCTTATCACCAGGGCGAAGATTATCTTCTTCAACAATACGATTTAGCTCCGTTAGAATACCATGATACACTTTCTCTCCAGAAGAAGCACCTAACAAACCTCTCACCTCACGTTTATCTTGTTTCCTAATGAAAAGAAGGAGGCTAAAGAGCCCCTTCTTCCTTATTCTCCATCCTCAAGTTGTGCGGATGATGCCATTTTTATCGTTCTAGCTTTAATTTCTTCAGGATCTACAGTAATCCTTGCTACTCCGCTTTCCATTGCAGCCTTAGCCACTGCTGCAGCAACCTGTGGTGCTACGCGTGGATCGAACGGTCTTGGTATAACATAATCTTCATGTAATTCTTCGTCAGAGATTAAGCCTGCAATCGCATAAACCGCAGCTTTCTTCATGGTCTCATTAATTTCGGTAGCCCGAACATCAAGTGCTCCACGGAATATTCCAGGAAAGGCAAGTACATTGTTTACCTGGTTAGGATAATCAGAACGTCCTGTTCCAATTACTCTAGCACCCGCTATTCTGGCATCTTCTGGATTAATCTCAGGATCAGGGTTAGCCATCGCAAAAATAATGGCATCTTGTTTCATTGACGCTACCATTTCTTTCGTTAACGCACCTGCTACAGAAACCCCAATGAAAACATCAGCTCCTACTAATGCATCAGCCATCGTTCCTTGTTGGTGGCCTCGATTAGTTATTCTTGCAATTTCATCCTTCACTGGGTTCATTCCAATAGGTCGACCTTCATAAATGATCCCTTTGGTATCACACATAACGACATCGCCTACACCAAGGCTGACTAAGAGCTTGATTATAGCAATACCAGCTGCCCCTGCGCCGTTAGCAACGACCTTAATTTCATCCATACGTTTTCCAATCAATTTCAAGGCATTTATTAAACCTGCAGCAGTAACAATAGCTGTCCCGTGCTGGTCATCATGAAATACAGGGATTTTGCATTCCTTTTTTAATCTTTCTTCAATTACAAAGCAATTTGGTGCAGCAATATCCTCTAAATTAACTCCACCGAAGGAAGGAGCTAACAACTTTACTGTTTCAATGATCTTTTCTACATCTGTTGTCTCTAAGCAAATAGGAAAGGCATCAACACCTGCAAAAGTTTTAAAAAGAACAGCCTTTCCTTCCATAACCGGCATGGCAGCCAACGGTCCAATATTCCCCAAACCCAATACCGCTGTTCCATCCGATACTACAGCCACCAAATTGCCTTTCATTGTATAGTCATAGACAAGGGCTTCATTTTGATGAATTTCCTTACATGGTTCAGCAACACCAGGTGAATAAGCAAGACTTAAATCCTTCGCATTCTTCACCGCTACTTTCGAACAAACTGCTAATTTTCCTTGATTATCTTTATGCATTTGAAGTGCTTCTTCTCTTAAGGTGTACACACTAACATCTCCTTTAAGCGAAGTGGTCAGACCACTTTTGTCATGATATTTATTATAGCAGAAGTTACCTCTAAGTAAACTGAAAATAATCGATTTTTTTCGTTGCAAATACTCAATGTTCTATACAATGCCCTTTTTTCTGACGTAAATAGACACTCCCAGCTTCGACAATTTCTCGTTTTAAAGCTGGGAGCTTAAGATTAATGTTAGGATTGAACATTCATATATTTAATATTAATGGAATCCTTACCCACTATATTTTCTAGGGCAGTTTTTAGGGATTCATCCACTGTCACTCTATATTTATCTTGTAATCGTTTGGTCTCTTTTCTCTTCTCATAGTATAAGCAAACAGGGACAGTACCGGAGTGTCTAACTAGAAGCTTCTGTATTTCGTGAAGTTGTTGAGAATGCTCCATTCTTTCGCCAATACGAATAAACAATACGGGCTGCTGGTGTTCTTCTTTTGGTAAGGTCGTCATATCCCACAGCTTCTGTACGATGATTTTTGCTTTTCCTTCAGAAGCCTGCTCTACTTTACCCTGTACAACCAATTTTTTATCCTTCTTGATCAATGATAGATACCGGTTATAGACATTGGGGAAAAATACCAATTCCGCTTGACCTAGCTTATCTTCTAGGGTGGCGAAAGCCATCGATTCTCCCTTTTTGGTTGTTATCGTTTTTACCTCTACAAGTACCCCGGCACTAAGAATCATTTCAATCTTACTAGCGCTTGTTAACTCACTTATTGGGGTTACTTCCTTGCGCCTTAAAATGTAATCAAATTCATCTAGGGGATGCCCTGAAACATATAGGCCCAAGAGCTCCTTTTCTAATTCTAAATTTTCCTTTGCAGTAAAAGGTGGAATTTCTGGGTAGGAGTCAACACCTAGGTCCAGCGTGGTTCTGTCTTGGTCAAATAAGCTAACTTGTCCAGACTCATGTTCCTTTTTCCAAATAAGACCTTTTTCCATTGCATCATCTAGCACAGAAAGCTTCTGCACTCTATGACCCGGTAATGAATCTAAAGAACCGCACTGGATTAATACTTCGATCACCCTTCGATTACAAATCCGCAAATCAATTCGACGGCAAAAATCAAACAAATCCTTAAAGAAGCCATTCTTTTTCCGTTCTTCTAAAATTACACGAATAACATGTGCTCCAACATGCTTAATAGCCGATAATCCAAACAGAATCTTTCTATCCTTAATAGAAAAGCCTTCAAAGCTTTGGTTGATATTTGGAAGCAAAAGCGGAATTTTAAGTTTCCTTGACTCCTCCACATATTCAGCAATCTTATCCGTGCTACCGATAGACATACTTAAGAGTACAGTCATAAATTCAAGCGAATAGTGTGCTTTCAGATACGCCATCTGGTAAGCAATCAAACTATAGGCTGCACTATGACTACGGTTATACCCATAGTCAGCAAATCGGACAATCAGATCATATAATTCGTTCGCAAGGTCAAGGGAATAACCTTTGGTCTTGCACCCATCCACGAAGGACATTCTTTCTTGTTCTAGAATTTCACGCTTTTTCTTAGACACAGCTCTTCTCAACACATCTGCCTGACCTAGACTATATCCCGCCATCTTAGCAGCAATTTGCATGATTTGCTCTTGATAGATAATAAACCCATACGTATCTGAAAGAATAGGTTCTAAATCAGGATGAATATAAGAAATCGATTGACGCCCATTCTTCGTAGCAGCATATTGGGGAATAATTTCCATTGGTCCAGGACGGTATAAAGCTAAAATAGCGATGATATCCTCAAAATGGGTAGGGACAACCTCTCGAAGCACCTTTCTCATTCCTGCGGATTCCAATTGAAAGATTCCTGTCGTATCCCCCTTCGATAATAGGTTGAAGGCTAATCGATCATCGTGTGGAATTTGATCCAGTTCTACTACCTTTCCCTGTTCAGATTGAATCAATCGAATCGTACCATCTAAAATCGTTAAATTTCTTAAACCTAGAAAATCCATTTTGAGTAAGCCAATTTCCTCAAGACCCTCCATGGCAAACTGGGTCAAGGAAAATCCTTCATTCCCTTGTTGAAGTGGAACATAATTCGTTAATGGATCCCGTGAGATAACAACCCCTGCTGCATGGGTACTCACATGTCTTGGAAAACCCTCGATCTTCCTTGATAAATCCACTAAATGTTGAACGGATTCATTCTCCTCATAGATCCTTTTTAATTCGCTAGACTGTTCTAGTGCCTCTGCAATTGTTGCTCCTGAGGAGATTAGTTTAGCTGTTGAATCAATCATTTTAGGTGGATAGTTAAGTACTCTCCCTATATCTCGTATCGCAGCTCGTGCCGCCATTGTTCCAAACGTAATAATTTGTGCTACATGATCCCGACCGTATTTATCCGTTACATATCGAATGACTTCATTTCGCCTCTCCACTTCGAAGTCAATATCAATATCTGGCATACTAATTCTTTCATGATTTAAAAATCTTTCAAATAACAGCTTATAATAAAGTGGATCGATATTTGTAATGGATAACGTATAGGCTACCAAGCTTCCGGCTGCAGAGCCACGTCCTGGTCCGGTTAGGATATTACGTCCATGGGCAAAACGCATGAAATCCCAAACAATCAAGAAATAATCAGAAAAACCCATTTTCTCAATAACTGTAAGCTCATATTCCAATCGTTCCATAGCTTCTACTGTGGGCTCAGGGTACCTTTTTTGTAAACCTTCAAAACAAAGAGAACGAAGATAGGAGACTGCAGTTTCCTCCCCTGGTACAGGATATTTAGGTAAGATATGCTCCCCAAAAGAAAGCTGTACATTACAGCGTTCAGCAATTTCGATCGTATTACGAACAGCAGACACAGCATATGGAAATAACCGAACCATCTCTTCTGCACTCTTTAGGTAGTACTGGTCACTTGGCAACCTTGATCGGTTTGGGTCCGTTAGTTGTGTTCCACTTCCAATACATCGAAGGACTTCATGTACCGCAGAATCCTCTTTGTTGATATAATAAACATCATTTGTTGCAACCAGCTCCACTCCTTGCTCCTCAGCAAAACGAAGCAATCGTTGGTTAAGCAGCATCTCTTCTTCTAATCCGTGATAGGTTAACTCCAAGAATAGATTTCTAGTTCCGAATATATGAAGATATTCATGCATGGCCTCTTTAGCTCTTTCATTATTCCTATCCTCGATAAATCTCTGAACTTCCCCCTCCCTAGCTGGAATGATAGCTATAATACCTGCGCTGTATTTTGCAAGTATTTCCTTATTTACAAGAGGGGTTGCTAAGGATGAGGTACCAAGCTGGGCCTCAGATACAATCTTTAGGAGATTCTTATAACCAAACAAAGTTTCAGCAAGGAGCACGATCTGAAAACCTATAGATTCACCTTTTGAAGGCTTTACAACAAGGTTATGGCCTATGGTTAGCTCAACCCCAAGAATTGGCTTCAATCCATTATTTACACATAATTTATAAAAAGAGATTGCACCATAAAGTGCGGAATGATCCGTTAAGGCAATAGATGTCATTCCTAATTCTTTCGCCCGATTCACGATATCTTCGATTCGGCAGGCTCCATTCAATAAACTATATTCACTGTGCACACGCAGGTGGACAAAATTATGATTCATCATCTTCATCATCTTCCCAACAAGTAAACTATGACGATTACCTTACATTAGACCCATGCTAAATTATACACTGTTTGCCTTATAGCAATCATCTCTTGTCTGTTTTAACCACTCATAAGTCACTTGAAACAGCCATAAACATATAAGGAATATGGGACAGGATGTGGTTATTCATGGGCCTTCTTGCCAACATGATTATTCATTTCTTTATAGCATTTGGTATCGTTGTAGGCGGTTCATTGTTTGGGGCATTAGGTTCATTTCTCATTAGAAAACCTCCTATCTATAGTATGGTTGCCATTTCTGAGAAACTGAAAATTTGGGGATTAGTTGGTGCACTAGGTGGAACATTCGATTCCTTCCTCCAGATTGAGAGAGTTTTCGTGGAAGGCCAGATCTATTCGATCATTCGCCAAGTCATCTTGATTATAAGTGCTTTTGCCGGTGCACATTCAGGAACCTTATTTATGCAATGGCTAGGAAAAGTAGACGCATGAGAGTCCCCAATCGAATGAGCTATAAGAAATGGATACGTTATGAAATGATTTTTTTACTCGGCTTAATGACAGGTGTTCTCTTCTTCTTACTGTTCTTCGGGAAAGAGCTAGACCGACTACACCTAGAACTTCGAAGCTCACAAAATGAAAATACTGCCTACGAGGAGGAACTGCAAAAGCTAAAGGAAAATGAGCTTAAAGCTAAGCAAGGCAGGAAAATTGTGGTAGAAGATGTAGTTATTCATATCCTAGATCCTAAACCTGATGCTATTACTCAGGAAGAATCAATCCGCCTGATTGGAAGAGAGACAAAGTATTTGGAAGGAAAATCATTAGATAGCTTAAATGATATGCATCTGTCCGTTCGACAACAGTTTAAGGATCGAAGGCTGCAAATTGGTGATCGTTATATTCGAGCAGAGCTAAAGACAATGGTGATTAGTAAAACAGTCCATTTATATTTTTACGTAAAGGTAGAACCTACCACCCCATAATGCAGAAATACCGTTGAGAAAGGCTTCCAATGTTCAGATTTTATCCTGTATAATAGCATGGAGTCGATACAGAAAGGAAGTAAAGTTAGTCTATGTTTCTTACAAGTGTCACTATAGCCGCATTATTCCTTACTATCGTTTTTGGGATCCAGTATCGAATGGTTAAACACCCTCTTGCTCGCAAGGCTGGCCAAGCTCTTATGAATATTTTTATGGGTGCTACATTAATACTTTTTTCAATCAATCAAATTCTCCATTCAGATGTTTCGGTGACCCGTATCATTGTAGGTGGTCTTCTAGGAGCACTAGGATTATTCAACCTGATTATGGGAATTAAAAATTACCGTTTTTATAAATCCCAACTATCTTAATGTGTTGTGAAGAAAGAGACTGACAAAATCGTCAGTCTCTTCTTGTTATCTCTTTATCTTTCAATTACCTGCGCGGTCATCATAGCTTTCCCCACAAGTGTCCCTTGATGAAATACTTCAATTTCTACCTTACCAAATTTACGGCTTATCTCCATAACCTTTGGTCTAACTTCAATTTGGCTTTCAATTTGCACTGGTTTAAGGAAATACACAGTAATATTCTCCGGAACCATGTCTCCCTTACGGTGTTGTCGCAGAGCGCGACATCCCGATTCAGTAACGACTGTAGCCATTACGCCACTTGCAATATTACCCAAATGGTTTGTCATTTGAGGAGTAACTTCTCCACGGAAAATCAACTGACCTCCATCAAGCTTTTCCTCCTCGAACCGTGAGATAATCTGGTCAGCAAATGTTTCACCAATCTGCGGCTGCTTCTGAATATATTGCATAGCCTTCAGTACATCCTGACGGCTGATTACTCCAATAAGCTTCTTATGATTATCTACTACAGGCAAAAGTTCAATGCCTTCCCAAACCATAAGATGGGCTGCCGATGCTACAGATACCCTTGGCATAGTCGTTATGGGGTTTTTCGTCATAACCTTGTCAATTGAAATATGATCATCATATCCCATTACATCTTTGGTTGTGACGACCCCCTGTACACGAAGCTGCTCATCCACTACCGGAAAACGTCCATGCCCTACCTCTTTAGATAGCGCATGCCAGTCCCGAACCTTATTATTTGTAAATAGATAATAAGTGGATTCAACTGAGGAAAGGATATCCTCCACCATCATGATTTCCTTTTTGATCAAACGGTCATAGATGGCACGGTTAATGAGAGAGGCCACCGTAAAGGTATCATAACTACTTGAAATAATCGGTAGCTGGAGTTCATCCGCAAGATCCTTAACATCTTCACTTGTATCAAATCCACCCGTAATTAAGACCGCAGCTCCCTGCTGCAAGGAAAATTTATGTGCCTGATATCGATTCCCCACAATAAGCAAGCTACCAGCCTCAACATAGCGCATCATAGCATCAACCTTCATGGCTCCGATGACGAATTTATTTAATGTTTTATGAAGGCCTTCTCTTCCCCCTAGAACATGACCATCGACGATATTAACAACCTCAGCAAAAGTAAGCTTCTCGATATTTTCTTTCAGCTTCTTTTCAATTCGAACCGTTCCGACCCGTTCAATTGTACTTACTAACCCCTGAACCTCTGCATCCTTAATGGCGCGATAAGCGGTTCCTTCACTTACTTCTAAGTCTTTGGCAATTTGTCTTACCGAAATTTTATTCCCGACCTCTAAAGATTCAATGTGGGCTAATATTTGTTCATGTTTTGTAGCCATTGTGTATCACCTATATCTCTCTTTTCTTTTCTATAATAATCCTTCACTGTTTCAATCTGTTATATTTTAATTATAGCTATTTATTATAACAATAATCAATCCGTAAAAAAAGAAAAAGCCAACACAATGGTTGACTTCTCCTATTTGAAAAAAGATCGAGTTCCTTGCTTATTTCCTTCAGGTATGATTCCCCTATCTCTAACCACCGTGAAGTCATTTCTCTTCCGTTTTCCCGAACCAGACTGATCCTCTCCAATAACATAAAACAGATTACTACCGATTACCAGAATGGCGAAGGCAAGCCAGATAAAACTAAATCCAGTTGCAAGTTGAGATATTCCTTGAAATGGTAAACGCGGAACGGCATAAAAAACCAGACATAAAGCAAAAACAAAACAGCTCAGTGCGCGAAATTTCTTCATCGTCTCACCTTTCATCCATGATACAAGTCTACTAACTATATATGTATGGACAAGGTGGGAAATGACTATTGAACTATCGCTTCCACTCGATATATTTTCATACCTAAATTTACGAATTTTTGTTCGTATTCGGTCATGACGGATTTCGCTTCCTCATACCGACTATGATGCAAGTCAAACGTAATATTCTTAAGGCGAAGCCCAGAATCACTAAATTCATTTAGAGAAAACTCAAATAGCTTCTCATTATCTGTTTTCAAATGGATTTCCTTGCCTACCCCCAGAATACTTTTGTACTTTTCTAAAAACCCGCGGTGGGTTAGTCGGCGTTTTGCATGTCCACTTTTGGGCCATGGATCACTAAAATTCAAATAAATTTGGGAAATCTCTCCGTTTGCAAATACTTCATCTATTTTTACTACATCAAGCCAAAGAAACGCTAGATTAGGAAGATTCATCTGATTTGCTTTTTTCACTGCTTGTATAAGAACTTCCTCACGAAGTTCAACGCCGATAAAGTTACATTCAGGGTTTCTCTGAGCTAAGGTCGTGATAAAATTACCCTTTCCTGTTCCTAATTCAATGTGAATGGGGTGATTATTGTCGAATCTCTCATTCCATCTTCCATAGTATTGCTCTGGATCCTTCACCAGTAAATGCTCATATGTTACGATTTGATCTTTTACCCAAGGTTTTTTACGTAATCTCATGTAAACCATTAACTCCTATTCTTTCGTCTATCTTATTTATAGTTTTCTACAAATAAAATTCGCTCATGTAATGTTGGGTGACCATACAAAAAGTATTTCACAAGTGCAGGAGGATTGACCTCGGACAGACTCTCTACCGCCAATCTTTGGAAGGTACGAACAGCAGCATCCTTGTCATGCATCATATTCATAGCATAAACATCCGCAGCATGCTCATATTGCCTTGAAACAGCATTTTGAATGGGCATGGATACAAAAGAAAGCACAGAAAGAAAAAGAAGGATAATAGGTAGGGAAGCCATATCATTCAACCCTTTAATTCCCCAATATTCTCCAAAGCGTTCTATGACCCAACGTTGAGTATAATACAGGGCTAACAATGCTGCAAGAATCATAAACACCGACCCAATAAAAAGCCATTGCAT
The DNA here is from genome assembly GCA_035254305.1 of Bacillota bacterium. Lineage (GTDB taxonomy): Bacteria > Bacillota > Bacilli > Aneurinibacillales > RAOX-1 > DATFAS01. Next base: position 15,659 of record DATFAS010000055.1, on the reverse strand, counting down.
ATGTCTCAAAGCGTAATGGCCCATTTCGTGTGCCATTATAAATAGTATTTCATCCTTTTTCAATTTATTTAACGTTGTGTCCCAAAGGACAATTCGTGTGTTAGAGCCAATCCCATTCACATAAGCGTTCAGAGCATTCGTCTTTTTAGACATATCTACCTCATAGACCTGATTTGTCGGGATATTAGCTTTAGCTGCTAAATCAAGAATTTCTCTCTTCAGCTGTTGGTCATGAAGTGGTGTAAACTGATGAAAAATAGGATCTAAGACAACGGGTTGAATGAACATGAAAAATAGAAAAATAGGAATCGATAGAAGCCACGACCATAACCACCAGCGTTTTGGACTTTTTCGAAGGAAAAAAAAGAAAAGCCAAGCAACCGGTGCTGTCATTACAAGTGAAATCCAAAAACCCTTCACATTGTCTTTCATCCAGCTGGTAAATGGTTCATTACTAATTCCATACTCGTGTCTAAGTTGAAAGAGATAATAATCCATGGGAAACTCGATGATCGTGGTGGTGATCGATAAAAGGAAAATAAAAACCAACAGCCTTAGAAAAGACCCTCTAATAGCCGTTTCTGCGAATTTCCGGAAGCGAGATGATAGCCCCAGTCCAAGAATCAGAAGATATATGGCCCATTCTATAGGTCCACTCGTAAAATAAAAGACATCATTTATTCTTGAGAAAGCCAGAGAGTTCTGAATTTGTTCTTTCGACATAAATGTTGTGGGGTCTGCTGCACCCCCAATTAGGTCTTTCGGTAAAGAGCTAGAAGCATGTAATAAATAGTAGCTAACTACAGCTATATACACCACTAAAATCAAGATAAAAAACAAGTAAAATCTACGCACTCTTAAGATCCACTCCTTCCATCCTACATTCTTAGCAAAATTCTCCTTTTCAAGCCTATGTTCTTGTCCCAATCTTCATTCATGTGTCGTGCGTTTAGAATTGTCAGTTTATTAAGTAATAAAATGAGCTTTATCCCTAATAGACTAAAGAAAACGAAAACGTTTACATTCATCATGAGGAGAGGATTTATATGAAGGTAGATCCATTATGCCAACTATGTACAAAATCCTGTAAACAAATTCGGCCTGCCATAGTGGTATCCTGTGCAAAATTTACCCCCACAGAGATAAAACAGGATAAAAGTACCAGGGAATTGATCAGTTAATCTTAGTTAAATGTCCTTTTGCGGATACGAAATTCAAATCATTTATTCCTAAACGTACAAAAAGGCAGCAGATTATTCTTACTGCTGCCTTTTTGTCTTAAATTGCGATAAGGAACTAGCTAGTTGCTCAGCCATCTTGCTTAAGGAATCTGCGGAATTAGATATTTCTCTCATGGATTCTAACTGAGATTTAGTTACGTCCTTAATTTCTTGAATATGTCGTACTGATGTTTTCGTATTACCAGCAATGTTAATCACAGAAGCTGCAACTTGCTCAGATCCTGCTGCCATTTGTTCAGCTACAGATGATGCGTCCTGAGTTTGATCATTAATCAAGTGGAAGGTTTGTGAAACATCATTGAACACTTCACTTACCGCATTAATTACTTTTGCCCCATGCTCCACGTCTATGACACTTTGACTCATTGTTTTCATAGCATAGTCTGTAGACTGCAGGACATCCCGTATCCTGTTTGCAATATGTTCTGCAGATGCCCTGGATTGTTCGGCAAGTTTTTTAACCTCATTAGCAACTACACCAAAACCGCGCCCTTGCTCACCAGCCCGTGCTGCTTCAATGGATGCATTAAGAGAAAGTAATTGTGTTTGAGCAGAAATTTCAGTGATCACAGAGATAACCTCGGAAATGCTTTCTGAGTTTTGATGCAACAATTGCATCTCGTGTGATGTTCTTTTAACTGAATCATTAATGGAGTGTATTTCAGATAGCGCCTCTTTTACCGCAAGATTGCCTTGTTCAATTTTCTCTAGCGATGTATGTACCAATCCTGATAATATACTGGCCGTTTCAGCAACTCGTTGGACACCGACTGACATTTCTTCCATGGCTTGCGACGTTTGCTCGGTGCTTTCTAATTGTATTTCCGCCTCACTAACCACTGCCTGGATACCTTCAAAGATATGATTTGAAGCGCTGACTGATTGGCTTGCCACAGCATTCAGTGCTTCAGAAGAGGCAACCGTATGTTCCGATGCCAGACGTACTTGATTAAACATTGCTTCTAAGGAATCTGTCATTACATTCAAGTTTATTGCCACTTGTCCTATCTCATCCTCGCTATCCACCTGAAAACACCGTGTTAAATCTCCTGTAGAAAGCTGTTTAATGTTTTCTAGAATTTTAGGAATATTCCGCAACATATAGCGAAGCAGAAAATAAACTACTGAAACTAACAACAAAAGAGAGATAAGAAAATATTGTATAATACTTGTAGCTAAAGAATTCAAACCAGATAGTGCTTCAGATTTCGGTATCAAGGCAGCAACCTTCCAACCAGTCAATGATATAGGCGAATAACCGGTATAGAACCAGGTGCCATGATCGTTTATTAACTCTAAGCTTTTTTCATTTGTTTCCATCTTTCCCCACAGAGAACTCAATCCACCATCCATTTCCTGCAATTTATTTTTCATAACATATTCTTTATTAGGGTGATACATGATCGTTCCATCTTTAGCCAATAAAACGGTGTATCCAGTCTGTCCAAATTTATATGATGACATGATTTGTGGCAACGAATCCAAGAAGACATCGCAAGCAACAAAGCCAAGCAAACGATCATTGTCTTTAATCGGATGTAAAATACTCACAACTAATTTGCCAGTCTCCGCATCTACATAGGGTTCCGAGTAAGATAAATCAGCTACTTTAACAGCATCAGCATACCATGGACGCTGTTTGATATTGTAATCTAGTTTGGATATTGAACCTTTATTTCCAATATAGAAACTTCCTTCACTACTTACAATCCAGACGAAAGAAAGTGATTTATCATTAGCAAATATCGAATCTAGTGCATTTGCCGTATCTTTGTAATAAGGATTAGACAATACCTCATCTCTTGTATGCGCGGTTCTTAAAAAGTTAATCATATCTTGATTGCTACCCATATTACGAACGATAGTTCCCTTTTCATTAAACAACGAGCTGACTTGATCGGCAATTGCACTGCTTTTTGTCAGTAAACTTTCTTCCAACTCTTTCTGCAAGTAGTTACTCGTATGTAGATAGATCAAATAACCCGTAATTGAGAAGGATACAGTAATAACCATTACCATAACAATGGATAGTTTGACGGATATGCTTTTTCTTGCTTGATTAAAAAATGTGGGTAGTCGCATAATTTTCTACTCCTCCTCGGGTTTTAATATATTTATCTATTCATCATTTTAACATTTTTTTAAAAATATCAAAAGTAATTAATCCCATAAAAAAGGACTATCCCATAAGGTCTAAAAAAGACCTAGAGAAGCCCTCTATTTTTCTACAATTAGAATTAAAAGAAACCATCTGGCGATATTTTAAGAGCCAAGTACCCTTTTAGCTCCGAAATATTTATAATGGTCGAAATACCAATCAAGATCACTTACTTCCACATCACGTGTTGCAGAATGAATCATCTTATTATTACCTATGTACATACCAACATGCGTAATTTTTCCACTATGAGCAGAATCGAAGAAAAGTAAATCCCCAACCTGTAATTCATCACGCCCTACGCTTGTCCCAGCTTGGTACTGATCGGATGAGGATCTTGGCAGAGTCACACCGACTTGGTCCATGACATATCTAGTAAATCCACTACAATCAAATCCATCAGGAGTTGTTCCACCTGAACGATAAGGTGCTCCTTCGAGGGATAATGCTACATCTCGTACACGATTAAGCATCATTGCAGAACCACGGGATGCCTTCCCCTGGTTGAACGATAGATAACGGGTTGATACATAACCTACCGAATCCCCATTCTTCACCTTCGTCCATTTATCCCCATACTCTAAAACTTCTAAAGTAGTCCCTCTATCAAGAATCTTGATTACTGTTGCATTCAAATCGCTATTATCTCTAAAATTAAGATCGTCAGCATTGACAAAGGCAACCTTATTCGCTGTGTCGCTGTTGTCACCGCTGGGGATCACTAATTTCTGGTCTGGGTCTATTACCCAACCGCTTAGATTATTCTTATCCTGTATAGCCTTCGGACTAACTCCAAATTGATCAGCAATCTTATCAAGGGAATCCCCTGGTGCTACTGTATACTGCTGGTCAGCAAATGCAGTTGAGCTTAGAAAAAATGTTGCTAAAACCATACTTACTATTCTCTTCTTCATCTATTCACCACCAAGATATCAATTATTGGCACAATCTACTAATCTATCATTTTCCATTTTAGTATACAATACTTTCGACAAATGGTGTAGTATTTTTTAAAAAGGCGATAGAATTTTCACATTTTTTTCACAAAACATTGTATTTTATGTTGAATTGAATAAAAAAAAGAGGGATCCCATAGAATTGGAATTCCCCATCCTGTTCATACGCTTACCTATAATGAAAAAGTTTCTCCTGGATTAACAACCATTCCCTCAAGTCCCTTTGACCTTAATTGATCTACAAAGGCTACACCATCTTGCTTAACCAAACCAAACGTATCATAATGTATGGGCACAATCTTATTTGCCTTAATCCATTCAGCAGCAATTAAAGCATCATCTGGTCCCATTGTAAAGTTATCTCCAATAGGCAAGAAGGCAAGATCAATGGAGTTTAATTCACCAATCATCTTCAAATCACTAAAGAGTCCCGTGTCTCCAGCATGATAGATGGTTTTTCCCTCAATAGTAAGTAGAATACCGCATGGCATCCCCATATAAACGATTTTTTGTTCATCATCCAAGGTGACTCCTGAACTATGAAAGGCTTGGGTTAATTTCACCCTACCAAATTCAAAGTTCCATCCCCCACCAATATTCATCGGATGAACCTTTGTCCCTTGCCACGAGAAATAGGTAGCCAATTCATATGTTCCAATGATGGTCGCATCATTTTGCTTTGCAATCTGCAAGGCATCCCCTATGTGGTCACTATGACCATGTGTTAACAATACATAGTCCACTCGGATTTCCTCAGCTTTAGCCATTGCCAACGGATTATTTGTTAAAAAAGGATCGATGATTAATGAAGTCCCACTTGTACTAATTTGTACACTAGAGTGACCATGATAAGTTATTTCCATTTAAGTCGCCTCCCAGGAATAATAGTTTGGTTGGGCTTATTTCATATTCCACATTTACCCATTTATCATAACATATCTCTATTAGCCTAGTCGAACAACCTATGCTTGTACATCCCCAACAATTCCTCCTGTCAAGTGTGGATTTGTTTTTCATCGCCCACCCTTTTCACCTCTCAATAAATGCCCTCATACTATACATTAATTGAAAGCCTACTGGGAAGGGGGATTCTTATGTCTATTATTCGTGTTCCAATCCAACTAGATGAAAAATCGGACTTCCCGTATGGGGCACACCTTCTGATCAGCCAGAGGATCCAACAACAACTAGATTTACCTATTGATTCCCTCGTTACACTTCAATTGGGCCAAAAAATGATTCCCTGCAAAATACATTTATTCACCAGTAAAACCTCCATCGTAAGAATCCGAAAGGATATTGGCAAGCACCTTGTCATTCCAAATGGAGTCCAATTGAATATGAAATATGAACCGGCCTCTAGGGTTCTCATTCTTGGTCCTGTTTTTGGTGTCTTAATTTCTAAGTTAATAAAAACTTCTGACGGAATATTTGGGCCTGCCTCATCTTTTTGCAAAGAAATTGTTCAGGGTGCAAAAGGAAAGGGTATTATTTCCTATATATTTACATTAAACGATTTGGACCAAGAAAACCAAACGATTAGAGGTTGGATCATTCAAGATGACAAATGGGTACAGAAAACACTGCCATATCCGGATTCTGTCTATAATCGGCTAGCCTCTCGTAAACAGGAAAATGCCCCAGACATCCAAGAATTCTTTACATTTTTAAAAGAAAACAATATCCCAATGTTTAATGAACATTTTTTAAACAAGTGGCAGGTTCACAAAGCATTAATTACCATTCCTCAAGCACAGCCCTATCTGCCTACAACCCAACTCTATAAAGGCTTCCCAACCATTAAAGAGGCGTTAGATCGTTATCAATCCATCTATTTAAAACCAACAAACGGAAGCCTTGGTAAAGGTATTTATCGAATTTCCAAATTAGGTAGTCACTATATGTGTCAATATTCCACCATGAGTGGAAGCGTACAGAAAACCTACTCGAAGCTTTCAGATCTATACCAATCCATCGTTCCTCATATTTCAAAAATACCCTATTTAGTTCAACAAGGGCTTAATCTGATTAAAATCAACGGTAATCCTCTTGACTTCCGTTCTCTTGTCCAAAAAGACACAACAGGTAAATGGTCCGTTACCTCAATCGTTGGGCGAAGCGGGCAAAATCAAAGCATCGTCTCGAATTTAGCTCGAGGTGGAACCATTCTAGGTGTTGGGCCTGCTCTTCTGATGGCTTCTCCCTGGAACACTACCACCCGACCAACAACGGCTTACTTGCGCAAAATCTCACTCTCTCTTGCTCAATATCTAGAACAATCCATGCCCGGACACTTTGCTGAGCTTGGCATTGACTTAGCTGTTGATACAAGTGGGAAGGTTTGGCTTCTGGAGATGAACGCTAAACCTTCTAAAAATGATGATCAAGTCCTCTCTCATCATAAGACACGACCCTCAGTCAAAAGGCTATTAGACTACGCGCTTTATCTAAAGTCAATGATCGAACCCAAGCAGCGATCCTCGGCAAGCCTGAAGAAACACCATAAGAAACGAAAGAAAAGGTGATATGGGATGAACACTAGGTATACATTGGGAATTTTAACCATTCACACTTCGACTCAACCCCCATTTCCCGAGGCGCGTTTTTTTGAACAAATGACAAGAGTTGGAAATCAGGAAGGTATAAAGATCATTGTCATCCATCCTGATGCCATTAATTTTAATGAAAAGAAAGTTAGAGGTTATCATTGGAATCCAAATAGTGGTTGGACGCAAATTGTCACCACGATCCCCGAATATATCTACGATCGTTGCTTCTACTTTGGCAAAACCTATCACAAACGCTACAAATCCAATGTCGAAAAGCTACAATCTTTGGAAAACGTCCACTTTCTTGGTATTGGGTTAAAAGGAAAGTGGCAGCTTAATCAACTCATCCATTCACATCCTATCTTTTCTTCTTTTCTCCCTCCTACAGAAATTGTTAAAAATATTGAACAAGTCGAGATTTGGCTTAGTCGTTATCCCGCCATTATTCTAAAGCCGATTAGCGGTTCCCTTGGGATTGGAATCATGAAGATTACACGAAAGCCAGGCAACGAATTTTCTGTAGTAGGGCGAGATTACAAGAACCAACCCTATACACATCCATTCTCTTCTGTTGCTGCTGTACGTGGTTTCCTCCTTCCACTTATGATGAAATACCGTTACCTTATTCAACCTTATTTATCCCTAAGTACAAAACAAGGAATCCCCTTTGATTTACGGATTTTTATTCAAAAAGATGGAAGTGGTCAATGGACAACTACGGGTAAAGCGATCCGTGCAGGAAAGAAAAATAGTATAACCTCAAATTTACATGGCGGTGGTAAAGCTTATCCTTTCGAGCCTTTCCTAAAGCAAAATTTCTCAGAGGAAGTAGTCGAACAAATTCATTCACGAATTTCTATTATAGAAAAACTATTACCGTCCTATCTTGAGGAACAACATGGGCCATTAGTAGAACTTGGGATTGATATTGGGATTGATAGGGAAGGAACTGTTTGGTTAATTGAGGTTAATTCGAGGCCAGGCAGAAAAATTTTTGAGCAAATTAATGATAGGAAAGCATTAAACAAATCTCGAACGAATCCACTCTATTATGCTAAATATCTCATCCAATCCCAAATAGGAGGGTAAAGAAAAATGGAGTCAAAGCGAGTACAAATCCAGTTGCTGCAATCGCAACAATATAATGGAATTATCATTTCCACTGATTTGTGCAAAGAATTGGGCATTGATAGCCAAAAAAATATATATGTGCAATTGGGAGAAAGAAAGGTATGGACCCGAATTTTAAAAACGAAGCGAACAGATCTAAGTATCATAATTCCTACATCTTTACGGACTGAGCTTAACATTCCATTCGGTGGTAAACTCCATGTCATAGTAGAGAATGATACCCTAAGAATCGGGCCTGTTGTAGGTATTCTGACAACAGGGATTCAGGTGAAAGATCATCAACTGATAAGTCAACGTGCTTCTTTTTTCAAACATCTCTTGTCCGCCCAGAAGGAAGAAAGTCTCTTTTATTTTCTCTTTACACCTGCTGATGTCAACTGGTCAAACAAAATTGTTTCTGGTCTCTTTCTCTCCCAAAATAATGGTGTAGCCGTCTGGAGGCGGGGAAGCATCCCATTCCCCGACGTCGTATATAATCGTATACCTGATCGTGGTTCAGAAAGAACGGCAAGTGTTCAGGATTTCAAAACCAAACTAGCAAATCTAACACAAGCTCAAATGTTTAATCCTACCTTTTTCAATAAATGGGCAATTCATCAGCAATTAGTTAATCATCCAACTGTTGGCCAATATATCCCGGAAACCTTTCATTCTCCCAACCTTAATACAATACAAATGATGTTAAAGAAATACCGTTTAGTTTACCTCAAACCAGTTGGCGGTAGTTTGGGTTTAGGAATACTAAGGATTACCTTTAAACCAGGCGAAGGATACTTCTGCAGATATAATAATGGGTCCAACAATATATTAAGACGTTACCGAAATCTTTCTTCTCTTATAGCCACACACCTTCCTCGCCAACGTATGAATAACTATCTTGTACAGCAAGGAATTTCATTAATTAAATATGAAGATAGGCCACTGGATTTCCGTGTACATGTCCACAAAAATCGGGAAAATCAATGGGTTGTTGCAGCTATTGCCGCAAAGATAGCTGGTGAAGGGAGTGTAACAACACATGTTCGAACAGGAGGAACCGTACTATCTGGGCAAGAGCTTCTAAAAGAGGTTTATTATAGCCAAGGAGAATATTTTGCCGAACAAGTAAGGGAATGTACGATCCAACTAGCTGAAGTGATTGAAACAAAATTAAAACAAAATATTGGTGAGCTTGGATTTGATATTGGAATCGACACGAAAGGTCGGATTTGGATGTTTGAAGCGAATTCAAGACCTGGTCGATCCATATTTAAATATGACAGCTTCAAAGAGGCTGATCAGAGGTCCATTCATCTTATTGTTGATTACAGTCGATATCTTTCCAAATTTAATTAGAGGAGCATACGAAAAAATGGCATATTTATCCCTTGGAGCAGATCATACCTGGATTCTTCACATTTCACCAAATCTCTACCATAAAACCCAGAAAAAATCCTCTCTATTGAAGGTAGGTGCAAAGGAAATAAATTGGCGAACGAAGCTTAGTATGAAATTCCCTGAACCTAATAGCCTTTTCACTAAGGTCAAGCTTACTACCAAGAAAGGAGCTCTCTTCGCAGGGCCATTTCTTGGTATTCTGACCGTTAGCCGAGGAGCCGATTTCAAGGGAAATAAGAATAACTTCATAGATATCATTCAAGCTGCTAAAGAATTCGGAGCTTTCGTCTTTGTTTTCACCGTAGAAGAGATTAATTGGAATACAGGAACAACAGGTGCCTTCTTTTATCATGAGGGGAAAAAAGAGTGGATTCACCTTAAAGATCTTCCTCTACCTAATGTAGTCTACAACCGAATTCCTTATCGTGAGGATGAACAAAAGCAATATGTCCATAACGCATTGAACCGGCTGCAGAACATACCAGAACTCCATTTATACAACTCACAATTCTTTAATAAATGGGCACTATATGGAGTACTTTCTAGGAATCCAAACGTATCTAAATGGATCCCCGAAAGCCGATTGCTCAATAGTTTAGAGGATCTGGAGCAATTGGCAAAGGTTCACAGATTACTTTATCTTAAGCCTATTGAAGGAAAAGCAGGTATTGGGATCATGAGTATTATACACAAGCAAGACTCTTACCTATTGAAAATCCCCTCCCAGCAAAGAACTCTTACCCATCGCTTTTCCACTATTGATTCCCTATGGAAATACCTTAAACCCAGACTCATTGAGAATTATATCGTACAGCAAGGTGTATCTCTCTTAACGCATAAAGACTGTAGATTTGATATTCGCGTACTCATTCAAAAAGATGAAAATGGCTTATGGCAATTATCAGGGGTAGGAATCCGTGTTGCCGGAAGGGGTGGCATTACCACACATGTTCCCCGTGGAGGTTCTATTGCTTCTCCTGAGGAGGTTCTCCTTCCTCACCTTGGCCAAGATGGCTACGAGCAAAAAATGAAAGAACTCAAAATGACTGTTCTAGAAATTGCCAATGCCTTAAGTGAGCATGACCCTTCCCTTGGGGAAATGTCAATGGATATCGGGCTTACAAAGGAAGGAAGGTTTTGGTTTTTCGAGGCAAATGCAAAGCCTATGAAATTCGATGAACCACCTATTCGCCGAACCTCGCTAAAGCGCATTATTCAATATGCACAATATCTATCGGACTTCACAACGAAAGGAGAGATGCAAGGTGCAGGTCAAACAGGTCACACCCGAGCAGTTACCAAAGGTTAAACAAAGATTCATTCAGTTTATCCAATTACACGGTGACAAAAGAATTACCAAGCAAGCCACACGTTGGTTAGAAGCAATAACAGGCGAACAATTAACTGAGGAAGGGAACTGTATCTTAGCAGCAATAGAAGATAAGAAATTGACAGGGGTGCTAGCCGTAGCAGATTACGGACGTAAAGAAGCTTTCGTTGCCGTCCATGTTCATTACAGACAACAAAAAACAGGAGTCACATTACTTGAAGAATTATTAAAAAGAGTCGATAAAGCTTATGGTCGTGTTGCCCTCGACAATATACCAAGTCTAAAGATGTGCTTTGCTATGGGAATGATAGGCTTCAAGGTAATTACCGGTCCTACAGGAAAACCTACTCTTTGGCTTGGATTAGGCAACTGGAAGAAAGAAGACGTGGAATGAATGGAGGCCCCCTATCGTCTCGGAGTCCTTACCTGGAGAAAAGGGAATGAGTTTGAAGAGAAGCGCTTCTTCACTGACCTCGCAGAACAGGCAGTTCAATTGCATACAGAAATTTTTTTGTTTTCACCAACAGATGTGAGAGCCGATGGACGTATACACGCGCTTCGTTACCGCAAGGGTGAAGGTTGGAGGCCATCCATCGTGGATCCCCCCGATCTCATATACGATCGATTTCGGAATATGCAGCCTTATGCCTTTCACCCATTTCTTAAATTCCGGAAACAAACTAAGCTCCCCTTTCTTAATTCCCGACTTGCCCACAAGTGGAATCTTCATCTTCTATTAAATAGCTATACCGAAACCGCAAAGTGGCTTCCTGAAACGCTTTATTTCACTGGAATGAAAGAGGTTGAACAGCTTCTTAAAAAATATCAGAAAGTCTATCTCAAACCAGTCAATGGCACAGGTGGAAAGGGAATTCTTACAATCTTCCTTAACAATAAAGGCTATTTGCTCAGAGGTAGAGATGCAACCCGCAAATATATTAAAAAAGAATTCACTACAACTGCCCCTCTTCAAGCCTTTCTTCACAGCTGGGTAAAAGAAACCAAGTATATCGTTCAACAAGGACTAAATCTTAACTGGATTGAAGGCTCTGTTACTGACTTTCGCCTTTTGGTACAGAAGGGCTCAGATGGAAATTGGGGCATTACGGGTTTAATAGGAAAGCTAGGTCCCAAAAGGAGCGCTACTTCTAATCTCCATGGTGGAGGAAAAGCTATAGATCCACTTCAATTTCTTCAGCAATTTCTACCTACAGAAAAATGCAATGAGCTTTTTGCTGAATGTCGAAAAATTGGGCTAGTAATCGCCCATTACTTAGAAAACAGATTTGGCCGATTAGTAGAGCTTGGGATTGATCTTGGGATTGATCGTAAGGGGCGGATTTGGATCATCGAAGTCAATCCCAAACCCGGCAGAGAGCTATTTCGAGAGATTGGCGATCTATCCACTTATCGAAAGGCAGTACGCAGCCCGATAGAATATGCGCTGTATCTGAAAGATCATTGAACTGAAATCATTTTTATATTCCTAAAAATGCAGCTTTTCCTTCCCTAGGAGATCAGCTGCATTTTGTTGATTAGCTCTATTGTACGTTTATTGTACGTTTTACATAATTACATCCTCTCTTCTAATTCAGCTAACTAGTGAAGCTTCTGTGGTTTTCCACAAATAAACGATGAAATTTTTTCGATATTTATAAATGATATCGTATCTTTTATCGTTTATGATGGTAAACATGTTTTAAAACGTTGAAATTTCTTAAGTATTTTTATGAGGAGGTTGTATTGTAACGCTTGATTATTATTTTCAAAATATTCGTTAAAGAAATTTTTGTTTTGTATCTGTATTCGTTTTGCAATGATTTTAAACCTATGTAATTAAATGGAGATGTTTTTAGAATGAGTAATCACGATCAAAAATTACAAAGAAAAATGTCAGAACGGCACATCATGATGATCGCACTTGGAGGGGCGATCGGTGCGGGGATCTTTAAAGGAAGCAGCTCCGCTATTAATATGGCCGGACCCTCCGTAATCCTCGCTTATGTTCTAGGTGGCATCATTATGTTATTTGTCATGCAGGGAATGGCTGAAATGGCTGTTCAACATAAAGAAGCAAGAACATTCAGGGACTTAATTGAACCGAACTTAGGAAGTTTCTCAGGATATTTTATCGGATGGATCTACTGGACATTCTGGGTTTTAGCCATGGCAGCAGAAGCCGTTGTTGCAGCATCTTTCCTGCAATATTGGCTACCGAATATTCCGATTTGGTCACTCTCCTTGATCATTTCCATCGCAATCACTGTACTTAATTTGTTTTCAGTTAAAATATTTGCAGAAACAGAATATTGGTTTGCTTTCATTAAAGTTTTTGTCATTTTATTATTCATAATCTTTGGATTTGTGGTTTTGCTTGTCCCTTTTGGTAGTCATTCCGCAGTTGGATTCTCTAATTTAACTGCACATGGGGGATTTTTCCCTAATGGAATTGTCGGTGTAATCCATGCCATGCTTGTGGTTATTTTTTCATACGGAGGAACAGAAATGATTGGGGTAACTTTAGCTGAAGCAAAAGATCCTCAGCGGGTAATTCCAAAAGCCGTCCGTAGTACTTTTGTTCGAATCGTTGCGTTCTATGTCCTCCCTTTTTTAGTTATTGTAAGCCTACTTCCTTGGAATCAAGTAGACTCAAGTAAAGACAGCCCATTCATTATGGTGTTTGAATTGATGGGAATTCCCTACGTAGGGGATATCATGAATGCAGTCATGCTTACCGCAGTATTATCATCAATGAATACAGGGATGTATGCCGCTTCGCGTGTCCTTTATACTCAATCAACTGATGGACGAGCCTGGAAGTTATTTTCGCAATTATCGACTCGACAAATACCTGTTTACTCTATCCTTGTTGGGACTGTTGCTCTATATGTTGGAGTCTTAGTAGAGTATTTTATCGGGGGTACGATCTTTGAATACCTTATGACATCTCTTGGGTATACGATCCTTCTTATTTGGTTTTTCATCAGTGCAGCACACCTGAAAAGCCGTCAAAATGCCACTCAATTAACGGGGTATTATGTTAAATTGTATCCTTATACAACATGGGTAGCTTTAATCTCTATCGTTACGATCTTCATCGGAGTACTGGCTACTACACCTGCTGCCGGGAGTCTTGTTACATTCGGGATGTATGGGCTCATTTGCCTCTTCTTTTTGATAAATAAAAGAAAAATTTCTTTACAAGATAAGAATCATTCAGGATCAGTTCGGTAATTCATTTAGAGGGGCTGCTTTAAGAAGTAGCCCCTTTCATATTCTTATGAAAAACAACCTCGTATTAAATGAATTTGAAAATAAACTTTTTCACCTGATCTATTCTCAGACTATAAGTTGTTTTTTAGAATGTTGTTCTTCTTTCTTCTTATGGAGTCCCTTTCCATAATAAAATAAGGTTAAAATTCCATACCAGATTGGACCAACAATAACCGCAATTCGTGTATCAGGGAAATAAACCATTAATCCTACTACTCCAACCAGGAAAGCAAGAGTTACATACGAACTATAGGGGAACCAAGGCATTTTATAAATTAGTTTCTTATACTGATCTGGAGATAAACTTTTGCGAAAACTGATTTGAGATAATAATATTACAGCCCATGTCCAAACCGCACCAAATGTAGCGATACTAGTTACCCAAGTAAATACTTTTGCAGGTACGAGATAGTTCATAAGAACTCCGATCAATAAAGCCCCAGCCGAAGCAAGCACTGCTGAGCCAGGTACCCCACCCTTCGTTAATTTGCTGTATTTAACAGGTGCCTCCCCTTGTTGAGCCAAATTAAACAGCATTCGTCCTGTACTGAAAATACCACTATTACAAGAGGAAAGAGCTGCTGTTAATACCACAAAATTAATAATTCCAGCGGCATTTGGAATTCCGATTCTTTCAAAGGTCATTACAAATGGGCTTCCTTTTAGACCAATCTCCGTCCATGGATAAATAGACATAATAACAAAAAGCGCTCCAACATAAAAAATAAGTATTCTCCAAAATACGTTATCTATCGCTTTGGATAGTGATTTCTGTGGATTTTTAGCCTCCCCAGCTGTAAGCCCTATCATTTCTATGCCCAAATAAGCAAACATCACCATTTGCAAGGACATTAAGACTCCCGAGAAACCGTTTGCAAAAAAACCACCATGTGTCCATAAGTTATGAATTCCTGTAGCAATACCACCATTACCAAGTCCGAAAACAATCATACCCATTCCAACGACAATCATAAATACAATGGTTACTAATTTAATAAGAGCAAACCAAAACTCTAGCTCACCATAAGCTTTAACAGCCATGAAATTTACTGTAGTCATGATAACCAATGCAGCTAAGGCCCACACCCAACGTGCAACATTTGGAAACCAATACTCCATATAAATCCCTACAGCTGTAATTTCCGCCATACATGTAACTACCCAAATAAACCAATAATTCCATCCCGTTAAATATCCTGCAAGAGGCCCTAAATAATCACTAGCATATCGACTAAATGATCCTGCTACAGGTTTTTGAATGGCCATCTCCCCTAATGCGCGCATAATAAAAAACATGGCTACTCCACCAATCAAGTAGGCAAGTAAGATAGCCGGCCCTGCTAATTTAATAGCCGATGCAGATCCTAGAAACAACCCAACCCCAATGGCGGCCCCTAAAGACATTAGGGTAATATGTCTTTGTTCCAATCCACGGTTTAATTCCTTTGATTGATTTTCTTTCATAAAACTCTCCTTTAAGTTTAATAGAAAAGATAAAAGCAAATATTTTTAAAGCGCTTTCATGTGATTAAACAAATTATAATTGGATATAATTAATAGGTGATTTGTTTAATTCAACAAATTATTAACCTGTTATTTATTACTTTTCACAATTGAATACTTTATATAAATACATAGATACCA
>DATFAS010000054.1:0-9822 GCA_035254305.1 Bacillota bacterium | reverse complement strand
TCCTCCAATTTGGCAGTAATAATTGCTGGTTGCCAGGGCAAAATTATTATTACAGTCAAGATGGAGGTGTAGGTAGGGGAAAGTAGGAGTGTGATACCAGTTGAACATCATAAAGAAAAAATGGCTTGGTTTTTTGCTTCTGATGTTATCCATAATTACCATTTTTTCAACACCCTTTCAGGAGTTTGCCTCTTTGCCTGATGAAATCCGTCTCTTCGAGGGCGGGGTCAAGCAATTGAAGCTATCCTGGCCTGTATCCGGCAGTGTTACAGCAAGTAATCCTAATGTGGTTGCTGTGAATGGTGGGTCTGGCGCAAGGACCATCGATTATAGTTCCCCAATGACCATTGAACCGAAACATGCTGGGGAAACAAAGCTTCAGCTAAAAGTTGGAAGTGTACCAATTAAGACCGTTAGAGTAAACGTGTTGAAAGATTTAAAGGTTTATCCTGGTGGACAGTCCATCGGTGTTCAATTACAAACTGCGGGGGTACTTGTTGTTGGTCATCATTTAGTTGATAACGGTACCGAAAAATTATCTCCAGGGGAAAAAGCAAAGGTTCATGTTGGGGATATGATTATTAAGATAAACGGGATGTATATCAATGATATTGACGAGGTAGGTCAACTGGTAAAGGAAGCTGGAGACAAGAAAAAATCACTTTCCCTTGTTGTTGCGCGTGGTAATGAGAAATTTGAAACGGAACTAACTCCTGAGTTTGATATGAAGGATAAGGCCTATAGGATGGGGCTTTATATTCGTGATCGTGCTGCAGGGGTTGGCACCTTAACCTTCTATGATCCAAAATCAAAAAAATATGGAGCGCTTGGTCATGTAATCTCTGATGTGGACACTGGAAAACCGATTGTTGTAGGTGATGGGCATATTGTTCAATCCAAGGTGACATCTATTGAAAAAGGAACAAACGGCTCTCCAGGAGAAAAATACGCTATTTTTCAAAACGAAAAAGAAAAGTTGGGAAATATCGTGAAAAATACACCATTCGGTATTTTTGGCCAAATGTCTACTTATCCAGAAAACACGATTGTTAAGGAACCGATTCCAATTGCTTTATCGGAAGAGGTGGAGGCAGGACCAGCACAAATCCTTACGGTTGTGGATGGGCAAAAGGTAGAAAAATTTGATATTGAAATTGTGAATGTAATTCAACAACGGTTCCCTGCAACTAAGGGAATGATTATCAAAGTAACAGATCCTTTGCTCCTTAAGAAAACCGGTGGAATTGTTCAAGGAATGAGTGGAAGCCCGATTATTCAAAAGGGTAAGTTAGTTGGAGCTGTTACACATGTATTTGTGAATGACCCAACGAGTGGTTATGGTTTATTTATTGAGTGGATGCTAAAGGATGCGGGTATTGATATCGAAAATGAAAAAGGACTCAAGGCGAGTTAATCCCTTGAGTTTTCTTTATTTTTAGACGAAAAAAATAGAAATAAGTCGAAATATAAAAAAAATTAATCGTCATGATATGGCAGGAACTTATCTCTTCATTGTCGAAAAGTTTATGAGAGGAAACAGAACGATTATCTCAACATAAAAGGAGAGAAAAATCATTGAGCAAGATAAGTGTCATATTAGCAGATGATAACAGAGAATTCACAGAGTTATTAAAGGATTATATAAATGGACAAGGCGATATGGAGGTTATGGGCATCGCCTTCAATGGGAACGAAGTATTTAAATTATTTGAAACACAAGGTATTCCAGACGTACTTATTCTAGATATAATTATGCCTCATTTGGACGGATTAGCCGTATTAGAACATATTCGTAGCCTTGATTCTAAGAATCAACCTAAGGTTATTATGTTAACTGCCTTCGGTCAAGAAGAGGTTACCAAAAAAGCTGTGGAGCTTGGAGCATCCTATTACATATTGAAACCATTTGATATGGACGTTCTTGCCAATAGGATCCGCCAGGTAGCAAGTTCTATAGGTGGATATAGTAATATGAAATCAGTCATTAAATCCTCAACGATTGCCCCAAAAGCAAAATCATTAGACCAAAATATTACGGCTATTATCCATGAAATTGGTGTTCCGGCACATATTAAGGGTTATATGTATCTTCGCGAAGCGATTACAATGGTTTATAATGATGTGGAACTACTGGGATCTATTACCAAGGTTCTTTATCCTGATATTGCGAAGAAATTCAACACTACTGCGAGTAGAGTTGAACGGGCTATTCGTCATGCCATTGAAGTGGCTTGGTCTAGGGGAAATATGGATTCCATAGGAACCTTATTCGGATATACAGTTAGTAATTCTAAGGCAAAGCCAACGAACTCTGAGTTCATCGCGATGGTGGCAGATAAGCTTCGCATTGAGAACCGTGTGGGGTAAGGATGGATAGATAAAGGAATTTAAACGTTTGTTCTTGTTCAATTCTGATGAACTAAGCGTTAAAGTTCCGATAAACTATTTCGATAAGCCACATATATTTTAATCGAAATATTAACGGAGTTTATTGGTTAATTTTAAGCATTTTTTGACCGATTATTCAAGTGGTACGTGCATATTTATTTCCCTCATACCCTGCATAATGCTGTGCTAAGCATAGCTTTAACAAGCTGACGCATTAGCTAAATAGGGATACTACAGCCTTCTGCCATTTATGGTCAGAGGGCTTTATTTTATGGTTCTTCAGAGTCTTTGAGATGCGTAGACTTTTAGAATTGGGTTGTGCAGGGGTTTCTATCAATAATATTGAATTTATGGTATATTTTACCTAGTGTTGAGTTTAAATAGAAGGAAGGCGGCCTATTCATTTTTAAAGGGGGGAAATTAAGTGGAGATGACAGAAAAAAGTAGAAAAATATTGGGTATGATTGGTTGTATTGTATTAGCAATTGGGGTTTTTTGTCCGTTGGTTAGAATACCTTACTTGGGAGAAGTTAATTATTTCAATAATGGGAAGGGTGGTGGAGTGTTTGTTCTTATCCTTGCTGTAATATCCTTTATAATTATACTAGCAGGGAAATATAAGCCACTGATCTATACAGGAATTATTTCACTTTGTGTCATGGGCTTCACCTACTTTTATCTTCAATTCGTTTTTCATAAAATAACCGCTAAACTGAGTAATCAGTTCGGAGAAAAATCAAAAAGTCTGGCTGACATGATAGTTCAATCTGTTCATTTGGAGATTGGTTGGATTGTGTTAACTATTGGAGCAGTATTATTGATTGTTGCAGGAGCAGCTAAAGTAAAACAGGCTCATAATTATTATCAATAGTTGTTTTGAAATGTTCTTTTTTCTTTTCACTTTCTCAATTTTACCCTTGGTTACTTTGGGTAACAAACTATAAATATGAATAGTGAATGGATGAAAGTGAAAAATCATTCTTTGCTATGGTCTTTTCATTATTCAATACTAAACTCCTTTCGCAAGATGTATTAAAATTTCATAATAAAATGTTACTTAGGGAGTGCAAAATGGAGAAGAAGATTAATGAAACCTATGAGGAGTTTTCATGGGTTTTTAATTTGTCTATAATGTATTTGATTATTTATCCACATATTCATAAATAACAACCTCTAATATCTTCTCCCAAAATAATTTTTGGCAGTATCTCTATGAGAGTAGGTCATTCTTTTAATCCCTCTATTAAAGTTCGTATAAACTTTTTGGTTTCCATTACTAGATCTAGATCGTCACAAATACACCAATCATAAAGAGCCCCTCGCATGCATCGTGTAATTAACATAGTAATTTCATCGGCTAAAAGACCCTTCTTGAATTCTCCTATTTCTTGTCCTTTGATTACAAACTTATTGATAATTTTATACAGGCTCCTATTTTCATCCAAGAAATAATTGTGATTAGAGGACAAAGCATTCATATATAGATTTCGAAACAGTTCTTTTCCCCAATTATTTTTTATATAAATCATTTGGGCTTCAGATAATCGTAACAGCTTTTCACTATAGCTCAATTCCTCAGAAAGAGAATGGATAAACTCTTCATAAAAGCCATCGATCTCTTTAAACTTCTCCAGGAAAATTTCGTATTTCGATTTAAAGTGTGTGTAAAATGCGCCCTTGGATGTACCGCTTCGCTTAATGATTTCGTCAACCGTGATATTCTCGAAGGCTTTTTTGCTAAAAAGATCAAAAGCACTCTCCAATATTTTACTTTTCGTTTGTTTAGCTTTTATCTGACGTGGAGTTAAGCTTGACATGAATCATTCTCCTTATTCTAACCATAAAAATATTTAACCATGAGGCCGAGGCTGAATCTAACCAACTAAAGCCATATAATTAATTAGTTTAACACGAAATCTTTACTTTTTAAAATTTGTTGGAAATATGTATTGGGTAAAACCTTTAATACTGTACTCACTATTCTGTTATTTAAAAAATAGTGACAATTATTGACGATTGAAAGTGGTTTCATTAAAATGTAATTAGAGACTACGGTCTGGGACTACAGTCCGGGACTGTGGTCTGATAGAATTAGATGTTGCCGTATTTATTGATAGGAGGAGGGATTGGGTTGTGAGAAAGACAGTCATTGTTAGTGCGGCAAGAACCCCTTTTGGAAGATTTGGAGGGGTCTTCAAGGAAATGCAGGCTGTTGATTTAGGTGGGATCACGATCAAGGAAGCGCTGGTTCGTGCCGGGATTCCTGGGGATCAGATTGACGAAGTGATCATGGGGATGGTTCTACAAGGTGGTGCAAAACAAATTCCTTCAAGACAAGCAGCTAGAAAAGCGGGATTGCCCTGGGAAGTTCAGACTGAAACCATTAATAAAGTATGTGCTTCTGGTCTTCGCAGTGTGACATTGGCAGATCAAATTATTCGTACTGGAGATGCTGACGTCATTGTAGCCGGTGGGATGGAGAGCATGAGCAATGCGCCCTATATTCTGCCTACTATGCGTTGGGGTATGCGTATGGGAGATGACAAAGCTATTGATCTCATACTGAATGATGGACTTACCGATGCCTTTGATGGACAACATATGGCGGTTCATGGCAGCAATGTTGCTGCTGAATATGAAATTACACGTGAAGCACAGGATCACTGGGCATTGCGCAGCCAACAGCTAGCAATGGAGGCTATGAATAAGGGTAGGCTTATCGAAGAGATTGTACCCGTACCTGTGCCTCGTCGCAATGGTGAAATCATTTTAATTGATAGAGATGAAGCACCTCGAGAAACGACCATAGAGCAACTAAAGAAATTACCTCCTGTTTTTACTAAAGAAGGTTCGATTACTGCTGGAAATGCTCCTGGATTAAATGATGGGGCTGGTGCGATGGTTTTAATGTCGGAGCAGAAAGCAGCTCAGCTTGGCAAGAAGCCACTAGCAACAATTATTGGACATGCTGCAGTTGGGCAAGAAGCGCCTTATATTGCTACAGCACCGGGTATTGCCATTAACAAGCTTCTAATGAAAACAGGATATACGATGGATCAGATTGATTTGTTTGAGGTAAATGAAGCATTCGCAGCCGTAACGCTTACAAGTGAGAAAATTGCTGGATATGATCTTGAAAAGGTAAACGTAAATGGAGGAGCCATTGCATTTGGCCATCCGATTGGTGCTAGCGGGACTCGTATTCTAATGACACTCATTTATGAACTGCGCCGTCGTGGGGGCGGCCTTGGTATTGCTGCGATCTGCTCAGGTGCCGCACAGGGAGACGCTATTCTTGTGGAAGTACGATAAATATAGGATTAGAGGAGGAAGTGGTTGTTGATGTCTATGAAAAATAATATCCAACAGGTAGAAAGAAACGCTAATGAACGAAACCATGTATCCATTGGTGGTCTTCATTTGACTGATGAGCAAGAGATGATGCGTAAGATGGTTCGCGATTTTGCACAAAAGGAAATAGCCCCTATGATTGAAACAATGGAGGAAACGGATGAATTTCCTTTGCAGATTATTCGAAAGATGGGTGAATATGGCTTAATGGGTATTCCCATCCCAGAGGAATGGGGCGGAGCTGGATCAGATTTCATTTCTTACATTTTAGCTATTCACGAGATAGCCAAGGTTAGCGCAACAGTTGGTGTGATTTTATCCGTCCATACATCGGTTGGTACAAATCCTATTCTTTACTTTGGAACAGAAGAACAAAAGAAGAAATACATTCCTAAGCTTGCATCGGGTGAATATATTGGCGCGTTTGCACTAACCGAGCCTAATTCCGGTTCAGATGCTGGGAGTATTCGTACAACCGCAGTGAAAAAGGGTGACAAATATATTCTGAACGGATCCAAGATCTTTATCACAAATGGTGGCGCGGCCGATACCTATGTGACGTTTGCCGTGACGGATCCCGAGAAGGGCAACCGGGGCATCTCCGCTTTTATTGTAGAAAAGGATACGCCAGGTTTTATCATTGGAAAAAAGGAAAAGAAAATGGGGTTACATGGATCAAATACCACGCAATTAGTTTTTGAAAATGCGGAGGTTCCCGCTGAAAATCTGTTGGGACATGCTGGAGAGGGATTTAAGATTGCCATGGCTAATCTGGATGTTGGGCGGATCGGCATTGCTGCTCAAGGTCTGGGAATTGCTGAAGCAGCTCTCGATTATTCAGTCCAATATGCCAAGGAACGAATTCAGTTCGGTAAACCGATTGCATCTAACCAAGCGATTTCCTTTAAAATTGCAGATATGGCCACAGATGTGGAGGCAGCAAAGCTACTTGTTTATCAGGCAGCGGATCTTCGTAATCGCGGCATCAAATGTGGAAAAGAAGCCTCGATGGCGAAACGTTTTGCTACCGATACGGCCATGAGGACAGCTACTGAAGCCGTTCAGATCTATGGCGGATATGGCTATATCAAGGAATTTCCGGTGGAGAGGTTATTTAGAGATGCTAAAGTAACACAAATCTATGAAGGGACAAATGAAATCCAGAGAATAGTGATATCTAAGTATATTTTGCAGGATTAAGATTTCAAGCACATTTGATTTTTAACAAAATGAATGAATGCTCATTCTTTATTTGAATTTAGGAGTGTATGACTATGGAGGATAAACGTTGTTCCTTAAAAGAAGCTGTCCAGCTGATTGATGATGGCAGTATGATCACCTTCAGTGGTTTTACGATTTGGCGTCGCCCGATGGCTGCAATTTATGAAATGCTCCGTCAAGGTAAAAAAAACTTACATTTGGTTGAAGTCAATTCTGGAACCCATTCTGAATTATTAATTGGGGCTGGAGCTGTCGCCAACTGGGAATCATGTTGGATTGGCCATGAGTTGTATGGAAAAACCCCCTATTGTCTAGACCGGAAAATTAAGACGGGAGAAATAATTGCTGAAGATTACAGCCATCAGCATATGCTCTATCGGATGCAAGCCGGCGCCATGGGAATTCCTTATTTTCCAACTTGGGCCTCTCGAGGAACAGATATTTTAAACCCTGAATATGACATGTTGGGCAAAGCCGGACTGCGCGATGGTAGGGATCCGCGTATCCCCCGTCAAAAGTTTGCCTATAGTGTCGATCCTTTCTATGGGGAAGGAGAACTGATCCATGTGCCTGCTGTTAAGCCGGACGTGTGTATTGTTCATGCACAGCAGGTTGGGAATAATGGAACTGTTCGAATTACGGGCCAAACGTATTCCGATGAACAAGCCATTAAGGCAGCAGAAAAGGTTATCGTACTAGCAGAAGAAATTGTTCCGGAGTCCTATCTACGGCAGGAGCCGGATCGTAATCTGGTCTCTGACTATTTAGTGGATGCTATCGTGGAAGTCCCCTGGGGGGCTCATCCAACCGGTGTTTATGGCTGTTATGATGTAGATGGGGGCTTTATATCTGAATTCTCTGCCGCTTCCAAAAAGGAAGATACGTTAGAAGCCTGGCTTCAAGAATGGGTGTATGGGGTTGAGAGCCACGAAGAATACTTGGACAAACTTAAGCTCTCGCGCCTCACAGCCTTGAGGGCTAACAGCTATCATAAATATAGTACCCGAACTAAAAGGGGGATGCGGTAGTGGAAAGAAATCGAGTATATGCAAGACCAGATGAATATACGATTACAGATTTGCTGGCTGTGGCCTCCGCAAGAGAGGTGCGTGATCATGAGGTAGTTTTTGCTGGCACAGGGCTACCTATGCTGGCGATTATGCTCGCCAAACAGACAAATGCAGTAAATTGCAAGCTCATTTACGAAGCGGGAACAATAGATTCACAGGGCGCCTCACTCCCTTCCTCCGTCGGAGACCCTCGGTGTGTTCAAGGGTGTACAGTTGTATCTGGATTATTTGATGTTTTCAATCAGTTGCAACGAGGGAAAATTGATTTAGCTTTCTTGGGAGGTGCTGAAATCGATCAGTATGGTAATGTGAATACAACCGTAGCAGGTGACTATGCCCATCCAACATTACGATTTCCTGGTAGCGGTGGAAACCCGGATATTAATTCTTTAGCTAAAAGAACTGTTTATTTAATGATACAGGAAAAACGACGCTTCAAAGAACAGGTAGATTATATTACCTCTCCAGGCTGGCGTTTTCGTCAATGGCCATCTGGTAAGTGGGTTGGCCGCCGTGAAGCCTATGGTACAAAATTTATGGGGGGCCCGAATGCGGTCATTACGAATATGGCTGTATTCCGTTTTGATGAAGAAAGTGGACGGATGTACGTTGATTCAATCCACCCGAGTATTACACCGGAAATTTTACAGGAGAATTGCGGGTTTGATCTCGACTTCTCTCGCTGTAGAGGAGAAACTGAACCGCCTACCTATGAAGAGCTAGACATCCTATATCAAGTAGTTGATCCTGAAGGGATTTTCCTCACGAAAAAATAATGTTCAAATGTTTTATTTATCCTAGTGTGAGAAATTAAAACGGACAAATAAAAGTAGCCCTTATTATAAAGGCTACTTTCTTAGCGTATATGAATTTATAAATTATTTGAATTCTGTCTCTGCACAGGTGCAACTAAGCTGCCGTCAGCCAAGTTTGACCTTGTTATTTTTCAAGCAAATGAAGTTTTTTTGCTACCCATGGAGTGGTGCTAGTCTGTATTACTAAGGTAACTAGGATGGCAACGAATGTGATTGCTGATAATAGCTTAATTTCTGCTATCCCTGAGCTAGCTAACATTCCTACAAGTGCTGCAGGGATAACACCGGTTTCTCTAGTCCAGAAGAAAAAGGTGATTTCTTCTTTTTTCCATTTTGCAGCTCGATCAGGAAGTAGGCTTGTTAATACGGTAATCGGTCTAGCAATAAACATAAAGACAGCTACTACGGCTAAGGCTAATAACCCATATTGGCCTAAGACGACAAAATCAACCTGACTGCCTAACAGAATGAAAATCGACATTCCTAGCTTTAATCCTATGGGGTCAATGAATTGATGCATTGCGTGTTCCTGCTCCGGAAGAATTGTAAGGCCTAATGTTGAGGCATTTCCAATCACTAATCCAGCTACAAATACACTCATAAATCCAGAAGCGCCAAAATGCTCAGCACCTAGGTAGGCACTTAAAACAGTAAGGATAACGACCATAGGGGTGAACTCTCGCAAAAGCCCTCGATCATTTTCTGAAATGAGGAAGGCTGCAATTGATCCAATCATAAACCCAACGATAATACCACCAAAAGCGAGGTGTATAAAATCAATACCGATCTGGAGAGGAGCAATGACTTGCTTGGAGGTTAGCAAGGAAAAGACAACAGTGGTCATAATAGCTCCTGTTGCATCCGTAAAGGCTGATTCACTTATCACCGTTTGAGCTACCTTATGGCGGACTGGGAATCTCTGAAAGATCGGTACTAGTGCCGCTGGGTCTGTAGAAGCAAGAATAGAACCTAGTAAG
>DATFAS010000053.1:0-28727 GCA_035254305.1 Bacillota bacterium | reverse complement strand
GTCCCCTATAAAATAGAAGGATATCTTCTTTCTAATCGTTATATAAATAGTAAATACATTTGTTTTTCCTTCCCTACCATCTTAGAGAGGGGCTAGACCTTTGGAACAAAATCATATCCTTGAAATCAAAAATCTGAAAGTCCACTTTATGACTGATCATGGAGAGGTTCCTGCCGTTAACAGGGTGGATCTCTATATGAAGAAAGGTGAAGTTCTAGGGATTGTAGGTGAATCGGGGTGTGGGAAAAGTGTAACCTCTTTATCGATTATGAGGTTGATCGCAAGCCCACAAGGAAGAATAGAGGAAGGATCGATTCTATTTAAAGGGGAGGACCTTGTAGGTGTTTCTGAAAAAAGATTAAGAAGAATGAGAGGAAACGAGATGGCTATGATCTTTCAAGAACCCATGACCTCTCTTAATCCTGTTTATACGATTGGAAATCAAATGGGTGAAACGGTAAGATTACACCGCAAATTAAGTAAAAAGGATGCTTTGAATCATTCTATTGAAATGCTAAAGAAGGTAGGCATTCCTAGACCAGAACAAATCGTTAGGGAATACCCCCATCACTTGTCAGGTGGAATGCGACAGCGGGTCATGATTGCAATGGCTATATCTTGTGAACCAGAGTTACTTATTGCGGATGAACCCACGACAGCATTAGATGTGACCATTCAGGCTCAAATACTGGATTTGATGAGAAAGCTAAATAAAGACTCAGGTACAACGATTCTAATGATTACTCATGATTTAGGAGTGGTGGCAGAAATGTGCGATCGGGTAGTTGTGATGTACGCCGGTCGAGTAGTGGAAGAGGGAGAGGTCCAACGTATATTTAAGAATCCACAGCATCCTTATACGATGGGTTTGATTCAATCCGTTCCACATCTGAAGGAGAAACGAAATCGTCTTTATTCGATTCCAGGAAGTGTTCCAAATCCAGTGAATTTACCTATAGGGTGTAGCTTTGCTCCAAGGTGTGAATATGTTATGGGTCCATGTTTAGAGGAGATGCCGGAATTGGTAGAAGTAGCAAACGGTCATCGCAGCAGGTGTTGGTTAAATAAGATTTGAGCAGGGGAGGTTTCTTAAATGGAAAAAAACTTGCTTGAAGTCAGGAATTTAAAAAAATATTTTCCGATAAGACGTGGCTTATTGTCACGGGAGGTTGGACAGGTAAAGGCTGTCGATGATGTGTCCTTTACAGTAAGGAGTGGAGAGACTTTAGGTCTTGTTGGTGAGAGTGGTTGTGGAAAATCCACTACAGGAAGATCCATTCTCCGGCTCATTGAACCAACGGCAGGGCAAATTTTCTTTCAGGGTAGGGAGATTACTACTCTGTCTACAGCCGAAATGCGTGGAATACGTAGAGATATGCAGATCGTTTTTCAAGATCCTTATGCGTCCTTAAATCCACGTCATACTATACAGAGGATCTTAGAAGAACCGTTAATCGTTCATGGAATGGGAAATGCAAAGCAAAGAAGAGATCGAGTCCAGCACCTCTTGCAAATCGTGGGTTTGAACTCATACCATGCAAGACGTTATCCCCATCAATTCTCAGGGGGACAGCGACAGCGTATAGGGATTGCTCGGGCACTCGCTGTAAATCCAAAGTTGATAATAGCCGATGAGCCAGTATCTGCACTTGATGTATCCATTCAATCTCAGGTGCTTAATTTGTTTCAAGATTTGCAGCACGAGCTTCATCTTACGTATCTCTTTATTGCCCATGATCTTAGTGTGGTTAGGCATATTAGTGATCGGGTCGGAGTGATGTATTTGGGCCGAATGGTTGAGCTTGCGAGTAAGGATGATTTATATGAACGCCCAAAGCATCCGTATACACAGGCTTTGCTGTCAGCGGTTCCCATAGCAGATCCTGAGATTAAAAAAGAACGGATTATCTTGCAAGGAGATGTACCTAGTCCCTCCCATGTTCCTGAAGGCTGTGCATTTCATACTCGTTGCTGGGTTGCTATGGAGCAATGTAGAAGTGAACGCCCTGCCTTGCAAGATGTGTTGGGTGGACATATGGTAGCCTGTCATCTTTATTTTTAGTTTCTATCGGGGGGAACCTTTGCTTTTTTATCAGGAACGAATAGGGTAAAATGCATGAATAGAGTAAAGTGTGGAAAATAAGGAGGGAAGAGTAGTCGTGTCTAATGTTTATAAGCAAAGGCTTAATCAGGTAAAGAATTATCTAAGAGAACACAAAATAGAAGCAGCGTTGATTACTTCCCCCACAAGTATTTATTACTTAACGGGGTTCTTCTCAGATCCCCATGAACGGTTCTTAGCATTATTTATGGATAGCAGAAATGATAGGGACAAGCTTATCGTTCCCTCTCTAGATTTGGAAGCAGCCTTGGAGACTTCTTATGTGAAAGATGTTGTACCGATATCAGATATACAGAATCCATATGAGCAATTAGCCAAGCTTGCTGGGGCTGAATTAAATAATTTAGCAGTTGAAAAACGCCAAATAAATCTATTACAATTTGATCATATCAGGGCAATTTTTCCGAGCGTGCAGCTTTCTAATATGGAAAATTATCTCGAGAACCTTCGTTCAAGGAAAACAGAAAAGGATATTGCATTCGTGAGAGAAGCTGTAGAAATCGCTGAGCAAGTCATTTCATATGGCGTAAAGCAGGTTAAGGTTGGAATGACAGAGCTTGAGCTTACAGCAGAATTGGAATATCAGATGAAGATTCTAGGGGCGGAACGTCCGGCTTTTGATACAACGGTGTTAACGGGTGTACGAACGGCATTACCTCACGGGAAACCAGGGATGAATAGGATTCATCAGGGTGATTTCCTTCTTCTGGATTTGGGAGTGTTTATCCATGGATATTGTTCTGATATTACTCGAACATTCATTCTTGGAGAAGCCTCGAAGGAACAATCAACCATCTATCAAACTGTATTAGAAGCGAATCTTCAAGCGATTGCAGCGGTGAAGGTAGGAGAAGAACTAGGCAAGATTGATCTTGAGGCACGTAACTGGATTGAGGCAAAAGGATATGGAAAGTATTTTGTTCACCGAGTGGGACATGGTTTGGGATTAGAGATCCATGAACCTCCTTCTATTCATTCGCAAAACCAAGATAAAGTAGAACCAGGTCTATTATTTACGGTTGAACCAGGGATCTATATTCCAGGTATTGGTGGAGTGCGAATTGAGGATGATATTTATATTAGAGAAGATGGAACCGTAGAGGTTCTAACGACTTATCCAAAGGTATTAAAAAACCTGTGCACTTAAACACAGGTCATCCATTATATTTTAAACGACTAAAGCGCGAATTTCTTGGTTCCACTTGTGAAGAGCTTCATAAACATTCGTATTGGCACGATAAACCATTGGCTTACGCCCAGTCTTCGTTGTTTTATAAGAAAGTCTTTCTTCAAAGACAAGATTTGCCTGCTCTAAAGTTTTCAAATGATCTCTCATCACGTTCTGATGGATAGAGAAAGTAGCAGCTAGTTCTTGACAATTGAAGGATTCTTGATTTTCTACTAAATAGTAATAGACACGGATTCTTGTTTCATCTTGTAAGGATCGAAAGATTGGTAATAATAATTCCAGGTTCATAAAAATTCATCCCTTCTTTTTCAGTCCCGAATGTTATTACGATACTGATGATGTTAACATGGATTGGTTTACAACTCTATGACAAAAATCACACAATAAAAAATAGCCCGGATACCCAGGCTATTCTTCATTGTCCATTCTATTGATCATGTTCTTTGTTGCATCAGCCATGCCATCCACGGCATTCATGGCAGTGCTTTCTACTGCCTCTAATGCTTCTTGGGTGGCCTCTGCCGCAGTTTTTACTGCATTCTGTGTTGTATCAAAGGCAGTATCTGCTCCATCCTTGATGGTTTTGGCAACACTTGCTACTGTTTTTTTCGTTTGTTTTTCATCCAATGGCTTAAACCTCCCCTTTTGTGATAAGTATATTTTCTACTATATTTCCCCACTTATACAAAAAAAGATAAATTTTCCTTTACATAGGAATTATTGATTAGACTGCTGATAGCCTGACCATACTAAATATTAAGTGGTGACAGAAGGGAGTATGAAATATGAACAGCTTACCTGCTGAACAATATATGGAAAAGTGTGTTGAAGGAGAACGGATTGTACGCTGCCCGAATTGTGGTCGGATTAATGTAGGGCAGGTTGCGCCGAAATATTTTTACTGCTCGGATTGCTTTATTGAAATGAAATTAAATGCAGAGCATATATCTTTTTATGAGTTAGATGAAAATGGCGAATTAGAATGCTTAAATGATATTTTTTATTCCTAAAGAGGAGGTCTGAGAACCTCCTCATTTATTTAATGGGATTCGATTCCTAATTCTAAGATCCATTGATTAATTAATTGAACCTTTTTATATAAAACCATTCGTTCGTCCCAGCGTAGAGTATTGTCGGTTACCTGATCTTTAATATTACTTTTGAGTTGTTCGAGCATTCTTCGATTTGAAATCGTATGAATTTCCTTCATAAATTGCTCCATATGCTATTACCTCCTTCATCCTTTCAATACTATAATCTATATCGACAAAGACCAATAATATGACAAATAAATACAAAATCGAAAAAATTTTGCATGCGTAATTTGTAGAAATAAACCTGATATAATTAAGACAGATTGTATTTTGTAAGGGAGACACAATAAGAATGGAATTTAAGGTTGAGTACCTTTCGTTTTATGTAATTAAGGGTGAGTCCCTTGGGGAATCAGTAAAATCATTTCGACATTACCAAACCTTAGACGAAGTGGGTTATGAACAAAATAATTTAAAATGGTTTTTAGATGGTGAATTTTCTCGAACGGTAAAACGCAAGGTAGATGTGATGCCGAAAACGATGAATGCTCCGACCAAAATAGGCAGATTCATTGTTGAAGCAGGCTTTGGATTAGATAGTAATCCGAATTATAATTTATTTGCAAGATTACGGCAGGCAAGTGATCTTTCAGCTTTTCAGAAAGAGAGTTATGAATTAGTGAATAGTTTTGTAGAGACAACCTCTATTCGTGGAGGGGCGATGATTATTGCTAGAGCTAAGTTAATTAAGTATTTTGATGAACCTTTTTTATTCATTATGAAATGTGATTTTGAAAGTAAGGTTGCAAGTATTGCGGATGAAAGAAATTTAATTCAAGAAGTGGAAATGGCGATTCATGCTAAGAATATTAAGTCAATTCAATATCCACATATGCCGGAAGAAGGAATGGTTAGTGAGTGGGAATTGAAAATTCATCAATCCTCACACTCTAGGTATTTCGAAGACTTCCTCAAATTTGTAACCTATGAGCCATCTGTTCCCGAGATGATGAATGATCAAATGCTAGGGATGGTGCAAAATTATCTAGAAGAAAGCTACCCGGAGAATCTTCCGGAACGGGAAAAGGAATCTGAGGAAATCGAAATCTGGGCCCATAAGAAGGAAAGAGAATTAAATGAAAAATGGACCCATGATCAAGTCGTGGATGCCACCCAATATTTAGTGGAGCAAAAACCAGATTTAGAATTAAAACTGAAGTTAGATGGAGTTGCAGTGAAAGGGCTGCTCAGTCAATATGGAGAGAATATTCACCTTGCCAAACTAGGGGACCGCTATGTTGTCTTAATTGAGGGGGAGTCTTTTCAATTTGAAAATGGCATATCTCCAATTGAATTGTTAAGGCCTAGCCAACTAGAGGAAGTCATTCAGAAAATCGGTCGGGCCCAAATGATCCGAGAAGTAGCTGCGGCTAGTGAAGAACCTCCTTTTTGAGAACAAAACTTAAACCGGGTAAAGATTACCCGGTTTAAGTTTGTTTACGTCCTTTATTACGTTCCACTATTCTTTTTAGTCGTTGATGATGTTTGAGGATGTTTTGACGGGATTCCTCCGCCTCAGAAGCAGTTGGGCGAAGATCCTCGATCCCCCAGAATTCGACTAGTACATCTACAACCTGTGTGAAATACTGCTCGGGTCCATAGTTGGCATGCTGACCAATCGTCTTCATGCGTTCATCGAAATCAGGCATAAATCGCCCTGGCATCCCAAAATTAAGCAGGACATGTGCTACAGGATAAATGTAGTTAGGCTCAAGCTCTAGGTGTGCTTTAACTACATCACGATAGAAAGCGTAGTGAAGGCTTTCATCCTTTGCTAAACGGCGAAGCAGGGTAGACAAGTCGCGATCATAAGGCTGAGCAACCTTTGCCACATTATTGTAATATACCATAGTAGCAAGCTCTTGAATGGCTGTATAGGCCATTACCTGTGTTGGTTCAGTAAATTCGCAGTCGAATCCTTGTTCAACAACTTGTTTACGCAGATTTTTCAATGCAGCTGGGTTAGCATTTCTTGTTACAATTAAATAAGTTTCCAGCAGGCTTGAATGTTGATCCTCCTCAGCTGTCCATGTATGAACAAAGTCTATAAGAACCTTAAGCGCCCCTTTGAAGGTGGTACTTAAATGAGTGGTAAACCACGGCAGGTTGACTTCAGTAAGCAAGGCAGTTTCAATGGCTGTATAGATGGCATTGGGTAGGGTCCTTTGACTTTCATCCCATGGCTCCTTTTTAAAACAACGGGCCTTCTCCCATGGTATAAACTCGTGATAGCTCCAATCAATCTTAGCAGCTCTTGTTCGATGATTTTCATAAAGCTCAATTAACTTTTCCTCTAGTCTTGAATATATCTCGTTAAAATGAATCATGATACTCCTCCCTAGGAAAAAAACTGCTGGTGCTAAGGTCTAGGATGCCCCCTTCAGTCATAACATTCTCTCTAAATACAGGTTAAAAAAGCAAATAGAGGGAATGCTGATAATCTTTAAGCTTAGCCCATATGGTGTATGGAAAAGTAAGATGACTTTCCCTAAAAGCAAAAATAACACTTTACACGCTATTATACATGTTCCTTACAGTAATTAAAACAAAATTATCGTGAAAAATATTTTAATGATGAATATAGTGAAAAAGGTAGTGGTAGCGATGCGTACATATACCAAATTCTACTCAGCAGATAAGGATGATAAACCGCCCATTCTTCTTGTTCACGGTGCTGGTGAACACTTAGATCGTTACTTGTGGGTAGTTAATAAGTGGAATGAGGCAGGATTTAGTGTGCTGGGAGGAGATCTTCCGGGTTATGGAAGATCAGAAGGAAAAAAGGGTCATATCGATCATTTTGATGACTATATTCAAGCTATAGACTCGTGGTACGAAGAGTTAAGAAAATATTCCAATCACAGGCCATTCCTTTTTGGCCATAGTCTTGGTGGGCTTGTTGTAGCCCGGTTTATGGAGGAAAGAAGAAGAGAGGTCACAGGAGTTATTCTTTCTTCTCCTTGTTTTGCACTAGCTATGGAAGTTCCCTCTTGGAAGGGTTGGATAGCTAAAGCATTAAATAAAATCTATCCATCTTTAGTACTTTCTGCAGGAATTAAGCCACACTATGTTAGCAGGAATAAGGAGATTACAGAAAAGTATCGAATGGATCCTTTGGTTACTAAAGGAGCAAGTGTTCGCTGGTATACTGAACTTGTTTCAACTATGGAGGCTAATTATGAACAGCTTTCTCTTTTTCCTCAAGTATCTTTACTGATTCATCAGGCTGGAAGTGATTATGTTGTCTCTGCCCAAAAAGTGCGTCAATGGTTCGAGTCCGTACCTCTAAAGGATAAAACCTATCGTGATTGGCCTGAGTTATATCATGAAATATTAAATGAACCAGAGAGAGAGGAAGTTATTGCAGAGATGATTAAATGGATGATCATGCACACTAACAAATTAAGCAGTGAATAAGGGTACTAACTTGTCCTAAACGACCATACAATCTATAAAACATCTCTTGAAAGCCAATTGCAAATAGTGGAGGTTTTATAGATATGCGCAAACAGCAAAAAGGGAAATGGAGAATTTGGAAATGGATCATCCTTCTCTTTTTCTTTTTTGGGGTTGGTTTAGCAGGGGCAGTCTGGTGGAAGCTTGACCATGTACTAGATCAGGTTACTGTGGAAAATGAGCCAGAGGTTTTGTCGAATAAGAATGAGATAACAAAAAATTATAATCATGAACCGATCTCCTTCGTTCTATTGGGTAAAGACTCAAGAGGAGATTTAAGTTTGCTTAACACGGATGTGATTATCGTTGCGGTTTTAAATCCATTAACCCAACATGTTACCATGATGTCTATCCCCCGTGATACGGGTGTTCAAATCCCTGGTTATAAGGGTTGGTATAAAATCAATTCTGTATACGCTAGAGGGGAAGAGCAGAGAAGACAAGAAGAAAAAAAGGGAGAATCGATTGACGAAACGGGTATCCATTTGATGAAAAGGACATTAGAGAGTGCAATAGGGATTCCCATACAGCACTATATTACGGTTGATTTTGAAGGGTTTGAACGGGTGATCGATCAGCTTGGGGGGATCTCCATTCAAGTAGATAAGAGCATGAAGTATGATGATCCAGCAGATGGTACACATATTAATCTTCATCCTGGAATGCAGGTTTTAAATGGCCAGCAAGCATTGGGTTATGTTCGTCATCGGAAAGACAATCGTGGGCCTAAGTATTTTTCTTCAGACTTCGATAGGGGGAATAGACAACAAGTGGTGATTAAAGCAATTGTTGATCAAATGAAGTCCTTTATCGGAATTTCTCGTTTTTTTGGAATTATGGATGTCACGAAGGATCATATTCGTACAGATTTATCGAAAGACCAAATTCGAGGGCTTCTAATGGACTTTAAATCAACGGGATCAGAGAATATTACGAGTATTCCCTCCGGTGGTTATTGGGACCCTGTTTCTACTCATACCATTATTCCAAGAAAAAATGTTATGAATATCCAGCAGGCATTTCGTAAGGAAATGGGCTTAGATCCTGTGCAAGCAGTAAGTACCTTCCGTGAGGAACCAGCTAAAGAGATTCCTGTAAAAAAATCAAAAACAACGGAACAGGAAGAGGAGGCATTAAAGGTTCAGTTTGAGGAGAAGAAGAACGAGCAGATGAATCTTGAAAAGGCACAACCCACTAAATCGGTAGAGAAGGAACCGATCAAACCAAAAGATATTCCTAAGTTACCTGCACAACCTACAAAACCTAATCAACAGTCTAGCCCGATCACTCCACCTAAGCCATCCTCAGAAAAACAACCAACTGATACAAACAATGATGAAAAAATATTGAATCAACCAGGGAATATTCAACCACCCACGATAAACCCAAAGCTTCCTATGAAAGAGCCGATTCCAAATAGTAATGATGGATAAAAGCAAGGTAAAACTTGGCTGGCGCCAAGTCTTTAGACGCCGGTGGCAGCTTAGTTGCACCTGTGCGGAGACGGAATTCAAATAGTTTATAAATTCCTATCCGCTAAAAAAACCGGGCAGTGATTCTGCCCGGTTTCGTTTATTGGGTAATACCAAGTCTATGGTTTTTATTAGCACGCTCACGCTCGCTTTTATTTAGATACTTCTTGCGCAAACGAATAGACTTAGGAGTTACCTCACAGTATTCGTCTTCATTCAAATATTCTAAGGCTTCTTCTAGAGTAAGAATCTTCGGTGCTTTTAGTTTGACTGTTTCATCCTTGGTCGCACTACGAACGTTGGTCGCATGTTTCTCTTTACATACGTTAACAACTAAGTCGTTATCGCGGTTATGCTCACCTACGATCATTCCCTCGTATACGTCTGTTCCAGGAGGAACAAACATGATTCCACGGTCCTCAACCGATAGAAGTCCATAAGTGGTTGCAAGCCCTGTTTCATGGGAGATAAGAACTCCGGCACGACGACCACCCACATTCCCGGCAATTAGGGGCTGGTAGCTATCGAAGGAGTGATTAAGAATTCCATATCCTCTAGTCATCGTCATGAATTCAGTTCGGTAACCAATTAATCCGCGAGATGGCATTACATACTCTAAACGAACAGTACCAAATCCATTGTTTATCATGTTTGTCATCTCTGCTTTACGTGAACCAAGAGACTCCATGACTGGACCTGTATAATCCTCAGGAACATCAATAAGAACTCGTTCGGTTGGTTCCATTTTCTTGCCTTCTACTTCACGTACAATAACTTCTGGCTTGGATACAAGTAGTTCATACCCTTCACGACGCATAGTTTCGATTAGAATAGATAGATGGAGTTCACCACGACCAGAAACAATAAATGCTTCTCCACCCTCTGTATCTTCTACACGTAAGCTAACATCGGTTTCTAACTCTTGGTACAAACGATCACGAAGCTTTCTTGAAGTAACGTGCTTTCCTTCTTTACCTGCAAAAGGTCCGTTATTAATGGAGAAGGTCATTTTCAATGTAGGTTCGTCAATTTTCAATAGAGGTAGTGCTTCTGTAACCTCTGGGTCTGCAATCGTTTCTCCTACGTTAATTTCTTCTAAACCAGGAACAGCAACAAGATCTCCTGCCTTAGCTTCTTCAATTTCAATTCGCTTAAGTCCAGAGAAGCCAAATAATTTAGCAATCCGAACCATCTTAATGGTTCCATCACGTTTGATCTGGGCCACAGTTTGTCCTCTGCGAATGACGCCGCGAGCAATACGTCCAATACCAATTCGACCTAAATAATCATTATAGTCTAGGATGGTTGCCTGCATTTGAAGTGGACCTTCCATATCAACATCTGGTGCTGGAATATGATCGATAATCGCTTCGAACAAAGATTCCATATTTTCATCTTGCTTCGCTGGATCTGTACTTGCTGTTCCATTAATCGCTGAAGCATAGATAACAGGGAATTCTAACTGTTCATCATTAGCGTCTAAGTCGATAAACAAATCATAAACTTCATTGACAACTTCTTCAGGTCTTGCGTTGTCACGGTCAATTTTGTTAATAACAAGGATAGGTGTAAGGTTTTGTTCAAGTGCCTTCTTCAATACAAAGCGAGTTTGTGGCATACAACCTTCAAAGGCATCAACAACAAGTAGAACTCCATCTACCAATTTCATGATTCGTTCCACTTCACCGCCGAAATCAGCGTGTCCTGGTGTATCCAAAATATTAATGGAATGTCCTTTATACGTTACGGCTGTATTTTTAGCTAAGATGGTAATTCCGCGTTCTCTTTCTAAGTCATTAGAATCCATGACTCGTTCTTGAACGTGTTCATTCGACCGGAAAATTCCTGACTGCTGCAACATTTTGTCAACCAAAGTTGTTTTTCCATGGTCAACGTGGGCAATTATCGCGATATTACGTAAATCTTCTCGTTTCATTTAAAACTCCTTTAAGAGAGATATAACCCAGATTTTCAACCTATCTATTATACTATATTTTTTACTAAATCACGAATGAAAAAAATTTTTTTTTTAAAATTAGTGCTGTAAATTATTCCAAGGATAGAGGGAAGTATGCAATAGAATACTATGGAAAAGGAGGCGAAGATGATATGCAGAGAGGATTATTAATGCTTCTGCTAGGGGGTGTGTTCGTGTTATTGGGATTATTTACAATGCCCATGAAACGTGCCAATCCAAAACAAAATCTTGTAGATAACCCTTTTGGTTGGGGGTTATTTGGGTTCGGATTATCCAGCTTACTTGTAGGTATTGCAACATCTGCTAAGGAAAAGAAGGAAGACCATGATCAACATTCGATTGAAATAAAGGATGTTCATTTTGAGGATCAAGCACCAGAACGTGCGAAGAATCAAGAACAGCAAACCACGCATTAATTAAGAGGGGTTGCCATAAGGTCAAGTAAGACCCTATGGCAACCCCTTTTTAATTTATAAACTATTTGAATTCCGTCTCCGCATAAGGGCAACTAGGCTGCCACCTACGCCTAAAAAGGCTTGGTGCCAGCCAAGTTTTCTTTAATCCATAGGAACTAGAGCAGATTGTTTGGCCGCACTCTTTCCAGCCACAAACCCCGTAGCAAATGCTGCAGTGATGTTAAATCCACCTGTATAACCATGAATATCCAAAATCTCACCACAAAAATAAAGACCGTTCATCTTGCGGGATTGTAGTGTTTTGGGGTCTATTTCCTTTAAGTTCACGCCGCCCCCTGTAACAAAGGCGTCCTCAATAGACAAGGTACCATTTACATGAAAGGTAAATTTCTTAAGAACACTAGAGAGCTCTCGAATTTGCTCAAAGGGTAGATGATGATAGGTAACATCAGGGTCAAGATTTGCTTTGTCCAAGATTAATTGGATCAATCTTTCTGGGAGATAGCCTTTCAGGACATTTTTTAGTGCTTTTTTAGGATCATTTTGTGCTCTTTGTCGGATTTCTTCCAATACTTCAGACTCTGTACGATCTGGAAACAAATCAATCTGCATATTCAATTCAGGAGTGTCGTATTTTTTTAGTGTTCTTACAACAAATTGGCTGCAACGAAGGGCGACAGGTCCTGAGATTCCAAAATGAGTAAAGATCATATCTCCCGTATGTTCAATAATCTTTTTGTTTTTCTTTGGATCAAGGACGGAGAGCTTAATATCCCGGAGAGGTAGACCTTGTAAAGACCGATCGACAATAT
The DNA here is from genome assembly GCA_035254305.1 of Bacillota bacterium. Classification (GTDB taxonomy): domain Bacteria; phylum Bacillota; class Bacilli; order Aneurinibacillales; family RAOX-1; genus DATFAS01. The sequence goes on along the minus strand of DATFAS010000053.1, from coordinate 16,188 downwards.
AAGGCTCAGATGAAGTGATGGGAACCTCTGTCGGAAAGAGATCTGTAATGGTATGACCGGCTTTCTTCGCCCAAGCATACCCATCCCCAGTAGAACCAGTATGTGGAACAGATTTTCCACCAACAGCTACGATTACTGTTGATGATCGAATGGTTCTGCCAGACTTTAGTAGAATGCCTGTAACTTGTCCATCCTCATATTGAACATCTGCTACCGGCTGATTGACCATGATATGTACGTCTAACTTCTGGATAAATCCTGTTAGAGCCGAAACGACATCTTTAGCCTGATTCGATACAGGGAACATCCGGCCTCGATCCTCTTCCTTCAGTGCAATTCCAAGATCCTCAAAGAAGCGAATAATATCTTGATTATTGAAAATGGAGAACGCACTATGTAAAAAACGACCATTGCCTGGAATATTCTTTATGATGTAATCGATGTCCCCGGCATTCGTGACATTACATCGCCCTCCACCAGAAATGGCTAATTTCCGTCCAAGTTTATCTCCTTTGTCGATGAGGAGGACTTTTGCTTTTTGCATCGCGGCGGATGCAGCAGCCATCAATCCGGATGGCCCACCTCCAATGACAATTACATCATATACCATGGATGGATCCTCTTTTCTTATGTGTTCTGTCAGCTATTTCTTCCGCAGTTGCCCTAGTTCACTTACAATGGCTTCCATTTCGCTTATACTGATTCGTTCTTTTTTGATGATCATTTGATAAAGGTCTAGAAGATCCTCATAGGCCTCAAAGCCAAAGGAATCAGGGTTTAGGACTGAGGCGTTGGCCATCGTCAGTTTTTTTTGTAATTCATTTAAGATAAAGGCAATATTTTCACGGCTTGGATTCTCCAAGTTCATCTCCATCATCTCCTTTTTATTTTATTTTACCATAATGATCAGGTTATACTAAAAATCATGATATTCTTGGCATGAAATAAGGGTTGTGGTATAGTGTTTCACGGATATTGAAGAGAACTAAAGGGTACATATAAGAAAGGAGCCCACGCATGACTCGATTGGTGGACCAAGAAACACCCTTATTATGGGGGGATAAGCGCTATCATACATGGAATTATCATTTGCGTGAGCTGTTTGGAGAAAAGGTCTTTAAGGTTATGCTTGATGCTGGGTTTACCTGCCCAAATCGTGATGGAAAAGTAGCGATTGGGGGATGTACCTTCTGCAGTGCCAGGGGATCCGGTGACTTCGCAGGATTTCGACGTGATGATCTTAAAAAACAGTTTCGTGATGTTGCGGGAAGAATGCACCTTAAATGGCCTAAGGCGAAATATATTGGTTATTTTCAGGCTTATACCAATACCTACGCACCCGTCGAAGTATTAAGGGAAGCCTATGAGTCAATCCTCGAGGAGGATGTAGTTGGACTATCCATTGCTACTCGTCCTGATTGTCTTCCAGATGATGTTGTTGAATATTTAGCTGAAATCAATCAGCGAACCTATCTATGGGTTGAGCTTGGGCTGCAAACCGTTCATGAATCAACAGCAGAATTGATTAACCGTGCCCACGATTATCAGAATTATGTGGATGGTGTAGAGAAGCTTAGGAAGCACAATATTCGAGTTTGTTCACATATTATCTTAGGCCTTCCTGGTGAAACGGAAGAAATGATGATGCAAACAGCACATGCTGTAGCCCATCTGCCTGTACAGGGTATCAAGATTCACCTGCTGCATTTACTTCGTAAAACACCTCTTGTAAAACTATGGGAACAGGGTGGGTTAGAGTTCCTAAGCCAGGAGGCTTATACCCGGCTTGTTGTTGATATATTAGAAATACTTCCTCCTGAGATGATTATTCATCGTCTCACAGGAGATGGCCCACCTGATTTATTACTTGGGCCCATGTGGAGCCGTAAGAAGTGGGAAGTTCTGAATGGAATCGAAGCTGAGATCAAGCGCAGGAACACGTGGCAAGGCCGTCTTTGGAAACCATAGAAAAGAAAAAGGATAGGTGCATCTCAAACGAAGAAGCACCTATCCTTTTATTTTCCGGCTGGTGGCAGGGGTGTCGGTGTTGGCTTAGCATAGCCTTCTTTATATTTATTATCGATAAATTCACGAATTTCTTTATAAGATTTACCTTGATCCTGCATCGATGACGCTTCTGCAGCGATTGCCATACAAGTATTACAGGTTGTCCCATGGGAATCCCAGACAAGTGATCCATCCTGCTTTGTTTCGTGAATAAAGCAATCTAGATTACTCATATGTCCGACACTTTCTCCACAGCCACAGTAGCAGGGCATGTATTGCAGCAGATCAGTATGCTTAGACGCGGTTACATAGACGGAAGTAATCTGTTGATTATTTGTATCCTTAAGGAAGACGGGAAGAACGTCTTTGCTTGTGGTAGGTTCACGGATATCCCCATTGACAACGGTTTGATTTTCTTGAAGTTTAGGGCTTTCACTACAAGCAGTAAGAAGAGTAGAAGCTAGTAGGAATATAGGGATGAGTAATTTCCATCTCATAACTTTTGGATTCACTCCTTTCGAAAGGAATTATATCAAAAATCATGGAGCTGTAGCGAACAATTTTGTGAACAAGCTCAAAAATATGTAAAAGGCTTCTCATGTTGAGAGTGCCTTCTTCTTTAATTCTCGCAAGGTAGCAAGATCAATTAATTGGGGAGTTACTTGGACAATCCCTCGGTTCAGTAGAAAGGCTTGAAGGGGAATTAAGGGCTCAGGACCGGTAATAATCATGAGTGGATTAGGAGTCCGATAATGGGTGATTGACTTTAAGGTGAAAGATCTTTTATCTACTTTACTGGGTTTTAATTTGGTGAAAGGATGGGTATGCCAATCGCCGATATAGCGGGTAAGTGTACTAGCTCCTTCAAGCTGTTTTGCTTTTCTGGTGCAGTAATCTTCGTCGAAACGGATTGAGTTAGGGAGATGCTCTGCATGGGGACCGGGCCCTGTTGCTGCTGTTACAATAAGTGCTGTAGGGGTTCGGAGCCCGATCATCATTCCCCCTGTCTCAACACCCGGATGACGTCGGACTTCACTTTGAATTTGTTGGTAAGCTTTTTCAGTAATATAAACGTCTAGTATCAATGGTGCACTCCCTCCTTATCATTGAATAAGGGGATTAAACGATAGAACCCCCCTCCAGTTCATCATACGCGGATAGAAACTAGAGGGGGATTATTAGATAGCCCAATTTTCTTTAATGTACAAAGATCTTCTTAAAGTTTTGCCATTCTTCTTCGGTTTCGATATTGGAAATCTCGTCATATAATTCGTCAAGAACCTCTTCGTCTGTGAAAGAAATCGGCTCATCATTTCCCGAAATGGTTTGTTCCATCTTGGCTAATTGTTCGATATGCTTACGATAAATTGGTAGAAGAGGGGAAGAGAATTCAAGGATTAATTTCCTCTCTAAAGCGGGATCTCTCTCCAGCTGTTCTTCATAAGCTTCTACATATTCTTCCTGACTCATGGGGATATCTTGATCTGGGTATCTCCCCATAAAAAGGATATAACGGAATTTCTCTAAATGGTCAGCTATATTCATGGTCATCAAATCCTTCAAAGATCAATTTTCTATTTTGTATCCTTTACCTATACCATAAATGGCAAACCCATGCAAAGGATGGATTTCCTAGTGTGAAGTCTGTCACACTTCTTTGCTGTGATTTCGCCTATTATTTTACTAAAGGTAATCATAAGGAGGAGAGGGGATATGACCGGCGGTTACGTAAATATCATATTTATATTACTTAAAGCGCATCAGGAAATTAAAGCCGTAATATTGGACACACAAAAAGTGATTGAATCTATTGGAGATAAATTAAACTCCGTTTCATATGAAGTTTTAATTCCGAATATGGATAAGATTACAAATCTTGTAATCAATCATTTTAAGAAAGAAGAACAAGAGATCATACCATTGCTTCAGCAAATGTATAATCCTAAGGTAGAAATTGCGCAATATGTGAAAGATGAACACATGTATATAGAAAAGGAATTAGACTATTTATTAAGTAGCCTGTCCTCACTTCGGCATATATCAATGGATGTGAATAGCAATACAGTATCAAGATTACAAGGGGTATTCGAGGAGATGATGGTCCATTTCTTTGAAGAAGAGAATGGATTATATCCCCTTGTCCAAGGGTATATTACATCCACGAAGGAAAAGACTCCCTGAAACGAAGGGATCTTTTCTTTTTGCGGGACTATGGTTGATTCTACTATATTCTACATATTTCATCAGGGCAACCGTCGCATTCAAGAAATTCTTTAAGAAATGTGATATTATGAACGGTAATATATCCGTCATCATTACTAATCACTTCTGTTTTCCGTAATTCATTCAGCATTCGGTTTACACTTTCTCTTGTTGAACCAATAAAATTTGCTAGATCCTTGTTGGTAAGTGGGAGATTAATGAGGATCCCATCTTTTACTCTTATCCCGTAGGTATTCGTCATTCGGATCAGAGTAGAGTAAAGTGCACCATGTTTACCGTGTAGCATAAGATCTCGAAACTTCGATTGATTTCTCCGGTAAGCAATACCCATCCATTTCATGAATTCAACAGCTAGCTTGCCGTTTTTGCTCAAAAGGTCCTCTAGCGATGTTCGATTAATCACACCAACTACCCCATCATCTAGCAATTGGGCGGTAGCGGTATAATTAATCCCAGGCTGAAATAGAGCCATTTCACCGATTAGCTCACCTGGTACGGAGATATAGAGTGTGAGCTCTTTGCCATCTAATGTTGTCTTGCTTATTTTTACATTTCCGGAGCGAATATAGAAGAGTTGATTGGCTTCTTCTCCATCTAGAAAAAGAATAGCCTCTTTCTTAACACTTTGCTCAACGGAGATGCTGAGTATATGTTCCTTGAATTCATCAGGTATGGAATGGAGGAAAGTATGTTCTGATAGTCCATGCATAGAAAGACCTCCTTTCACTTTGGTATTATAGTATATATTTTAGCAAACCTAAACGCAGTATGGGGGATTAGTTTTTTTAGAAAAAATAAGTAGGTGTTAAAATTGGATCGTTTTATCAGTTCTTACATAAAGAACCAGGATATTCCTTGGGCTGAGCATCTTGGTGAATTAAGAAAGCGTATTATTTATTGTTTGATTTTCTTTATTCTTGCTATGATTTTTGGTTTTGTCTTTTCAAAGGATATTGTTAGTTTTTTAAAGCAAGGCCCAGGTGCTAGCCAAATCGATTGGCATGTATTTGGCATTCCAGAGGCCCTTAGTGTATATATTAAGGTTTCGGTCATTATTGGTCTTATTGTGTCTTTTCCTTTCTTTCTCTATCAGATATGGGCTTTTGCGAAACCCGGGCTGAAAAGAAACGAACAAAGATTAGCTTTACAGTTTATACCTGCTGCGACATTCCTTTTTCTGTTAGGTATTTCCTTTAGTTATTTTATTCTCTTCCCTATGTTGCTAAAATTTATGATTGGGTTAACCACTTCATTACAGGCAGAAGAGATGTTTGGTATCACACAATTTTTCAGCTTTTTATTTACAATTATTCTTCCATTCGGTGTTCTGTTCGAACTGCCTATAATCGTCGTTTTTCTTACTCGGATAGGAGTTCTTAACCCCTTTGTTCTAACAAAGGCTCGAAAGATAGCCTATTTCGTTCTTGTGATTATTGCATGTGTGATTACACCACCGGAATTTATTTCGGAAATTCTAGTGAGTATACCACTGCTGTTATTATATGAATTCAGTATTTGGCTATCGAAACGAGCTTACCGTAAGTATACAGTGGAAAACGAAGAGATACACAAATCGTAAGATACCTTTTAATAGACAACCTTAAAAATTCACACCATTTAAAGGGGCAATGAGGATGAGTATAACACCAGTTCTACAAGTTGTTGGTTATAAGAATAGTGGCAAAACAACAACAGCCTGCAGATTGATTGAATATTTTGCCCAAAGAGGATTGAAGGTAGGTAGTATAAAACATGATGCGCATGACTTTGAGGTGGACTACCCAGGGAAGGACACCTGGCGGCATAGAGAGGCTGGGGCAAGTGCTGTAGCGATTTCCTCTAAGGACAAAACGGCCTATATGGAACAGGTTGGGACAAGTCTAGAGGATCTTATTAGCCGCATGAGTCATATGGAGTTAATTGTGGTTGAAGGCTATAAGTTCTCGGATTATCCTAAGATCGTCCTGTTAAGAGATGAGCAGGATCTTCCGTTATTGGATCAAACAAAAGAAATTGTAGCCATCTACTCCTGGTTTTCTTATCATCATCCTACCATTCCAGTTGTACCGATGAATGATATAGAGACATTGATTAATTTACTAAATAAATTTTTATGTGAAAAACATGGGGGGCAATATGAAAAGTTATGCAATTGTAAGGGATAAAATCGAGATTGACCCACTGATTGAGTATGTTACTGATAGGAATGCAGGGGCAATTTGCACCTTTATTGGGACCGTCCGAGAAATGACTAAGGGCAAGAAAACCCTTTATCTTGAATATCAGGCATATGAAGAAATGGCAGAGAAGATGCTTAGACAAATAGGCGAGGAGATCGAATCACAATATCCGGGGGCCCTGGTGGCCATCGTTCATCGTATTGGACATCTCGAAATTTCGGATGTAGCTGTGGCGATTGCTGTCTCAACCCCACACCGGGCAGCCTCCTTTGAGGCTTCACGCTATGCCATAGAAAGAATCAAGGAGATTGTGCCGATTTGGAAGAAGGAAAACTGGGAGGATGGCGAGAACTGGATCGGAGATCAATTAGAGAAGGTGGCTTATCCATCCGGGTCCCCTAAACTGGAGGGAGAAGAATCATGATTCGAGTCTTGTTATTTGCTGGAATGCGAGAGTTGGTAGGAAAAGACCATATCCTTTTACCTGTTGAGATGGGGAAGGCAACTGTTCAAGAGATTAAGCAATGGATAGGTGATCAATTTCCACAAACTAAAGATATTTTAATGAAAAGCATGTGTGCAGTGAATCAGAATTATGCTCGTGAGGATCAGGTTGTTACGGATCAAGATGAAATAGCGTTTATTCCTCCTGTAAGTGGAGGGTGATGAGGGTGGCTAATAAGCCCCCTTTTTTTTATGCTTTCTCGATCAATCGCCTATTGAGCAGTATATCCTGCGAACAATTATCCAAAACTAGTTAAAAAATGCAAAGGAGATGTATCAAATGAGTAAACTTGAGATACAGCCCGAACTTCGTACGAGTGGAGGAGAAGCCTTATCTTTACACCGTGATGGTGAGTGGATTGGGGACGTATTTCTGATTTATCGAGAAAATGATTTATTAACCGGAACGGTTCAATTAGATCAGGAGTCAGTAGAGGAAGAAGAAATCGATGAAATTATTGCAGAGCTTCGTTCCTATCTTGTCAATCTTGCTTATGCTCTTAATGTGACCGATCATAATATTCATGTTTATTATGGTGAATATTCTCACTTGGAGGAGTATGACGAGATGGGTGATTCTGAGTGGGTAGAAGAGGATGAGGGAAATGGATATGAACGTTGGATTGTTGGACATAGTGAGCAAGGAATTGAATATCAGATTTATGATCGATATAAAAATCTTATTGCCGAAGCAGTCGTGGATGTAGATGGAACGAAGATCATCGGGGAAATTAACTTTACCGAAGAACCAACTGAGGAATTAATGGAAGATGTGGAAGCTATACTGCTAAAAGATTATGATCATGATTTGGTTGATCAATATAATTTTACCTTCCTTGTTGGTGGAGATGATTATGAAGAGGTAACGATTGAGCCGGATGATAAAGAGGATGAAGATTTATACGATATTGAGATGGATGACCTTGAACTGCTTGAGAGAATTGATTTAGCCGATGAGGAGATTGAGGATGAAGAAGGAAGAGAACGGGTAGAGGTGATTTTTGATTTGGTAGATAGGGAAGATCAGCATTTGGCTGAAGCCAAATTCCTATACTCGGAAGACGGAGTAGATGTTACGGTTCTATTACAGTTCAAACCAACGGAAGAGGTTGCCCACCATATCATGAAAACAGTGTTTAAAGAAGCACTAACTGAGCCTATGGAATGGATTAATATTCGGATGCTCCACAAGGGGAAGGTTATTGATGGGTTTCACTTCGAACGTGGAGAAGGAAAATCTCTACTTGAGGTATAGGGTAAAGAAAGGTTGCAGCTTTATGGCTGCAATCTTTCTTCATAGGTGAGGTGAGAAGGATCTTCCATCTTCTCTATAGCTGTAAGGAGGGCTTCCCCAAATGTTTGAAGGAGAAGCTCTCGTGACCAGTGCCATGCAGGCTTATATCCTGCTAAGGGAAAGTGGTCTTCGGGCAAACCCTTGGTCTTACGGAGGGCGAAATTCACACATAAATATTCACTGTATTCTTTTCCCCATCTAGAAAAACTCATCGTATCTTCGGTTAGTGCTGTTAATAATAGAGAGCCTTCCATTTCGATAATATCAAGAGGAAACAAGGTGCAGCTATAGGGTTTAATTTTTCCATGATCGAGTTGTTGTTGTTCGGCATAGCGGTGAATGCTACAGTACCCACTCGCGTCATCTGCTACATAGAAAAAGCAATTTCCGTCACATTTTCGAATGGTGCTAATCCCATTGGTCCGTTCTGTTATTTCTAGGAACCCCACTTGTTCCAATTGCTTCATTCTACTTGGTTCATGATAGTATTGAATGATATCTTTTGCATGGGTTGCCAATAATTCTTCTGCTTCGATGGACATAGAATAGGGTTGTCCATCTTCACAGCAGGTAGTGGGGTGAACCTGCCGGCAATGATGGCAATCAAGATTCACCCATGTAAACAAGGCTGGGTCTAATAGAAAATTTTCATAAGTGAGGAGGGAATGACGTTTTAAATATTTTTTTAGGGCATAGGCTTCTTTATGCGACAGTTGTTCACGAGTACCATAGTAGGTTGGAAGCAAAGGCACATTCCTCCTTCATAACTTTCTATTATAGATTTTCGATTTCCACAGAAACAATCCCATGGACTTGCTTAATTTCGTGATAGACATCCGCTGTGAATCTCTTTTCATTCACGTTAATGATGAGATGTACCCGATGTGTTGCCTCTTTTATTTCTTCTCTTGTGATATCACGTATACGAATACTCTTGATCTTAATTCCTTTAGACTTAATTTCATCCATGACTTCGATGATCCGGTTATCTTCTTTTTTTATGTAAAGCTCCAGGCGAAGTTCCTTTTCTCTAAGTGTCTGTGGACCGATGAATTTAAGGAAAATAGGTAGTAACTCTACACTTACAATAATGAGGAACAAGCCGATAAAGGCTTCGGTAAAAAAACCAGCACCGGCTGCAATGCCAAGGCCAGAAGCAGCCCAAATCATGGCAGCTGTAGTAAGTCCCATAATGACATCGTTATTTTTACGTAGGATCACACCGGCACCAAGAAAACCAACACCTGAGACAATTTGAGCTGCTAAACGCATAGGGTCCATCACATGAATTCCAGCAACAGCAAATCGATTAGCGGAATTAATAGAAACAATCGTAAGAAGACAACTACTTACACAGATAACTAAGGATGTTTTTAAACCGAGTGGTTTCTTGCGTAATTCTCTTTCAAGCCCAATCGTCATGCCGAGGAAAACGGATACAGCTAATTTTATTAAAACGAGGGTTGGAGTCGTAAACATCAGGTGTCCTTCTTTCAAGCTTTCTATCGATCTATTTTAACATACTCTTATATTATGCATATTACGAGTTGGTTCAAGTGGTGAAAAAATCGGTTTTCGGAAAGGAATCCCTATGCTATACTTGAATGCAAAATATATAATTGTTTGAATAGTGAATTGAGAAGGAGAGAACAGGAGGTACATGAACTTGGATCGTGTGTTAATCTATGACACAACCTTAAGGGATGGAACCCAAGGGGAAGGTATTAGTTTATCTGTGGAAGATAAGTTAAAGATAGCGGTTCGTTTGGATCAGTTTGGTGTTCATTATATAGAGGGAGGATGGCCTGGGAGTAACCCGAAGGACATGGAGTTCTTCCTAAGAGTGAAGGAATTGAAACTAAACCATGCCAAAATTACTGCCTTTGGTAGTACACGTAGGCAAGGAATACGTGCGGATCAGGATGAAAATTTACAGAAGCTTCTTGAAAGTGGAGTGGAAGTTGCTACGATATTCGGGAAAACATGGGATTTCCATGTAACACATGCCTTAAAAACAACCCTTGAAGAGAATCTGACGATGATTAATGATTCGGTGAGCTTCTTAAAATCGAACGGAATCGAAGTAATCTTTGATGCCGAGCATTTTTTTGATGGATATAAGCGTAACCCTGAATATGCGATATCAGCATTAGAAAAAGCAGAAGAGGGCGGAGCAGATTGGATCGTATTATGTGATACGAATGGTGGAACTCTCCCACATGAAGTTGAGGAAATCGTCACAAAAGTGAAGCGATCGATCCAAACACCCATTGGCGTTCATTGTCATAATGATTCTGAATGTGCGGTAGCGAATTCCATCGCAGCGGTAAGAGCTGGTGCTCGTCAGGTACAAGGAACGGTAAATGGGTACGGAGAACGTTGCGGAAACGCTAATCTTATTTCGATTATTCCGAATCTTCAATTGAAATTGAAGTATCATTGTGTTGAGGATGTTCAATTGAAGAGTCTGACCTCTGTATCACGATATGTTCATGAAATCGCCAATGTAGCACTACCTAATGCTCAACCATTCGTTGGGATTAGCGCGTTTGCCCATAAGGGTGGAATGCATGTCAGTGCAATTCTGAAGTCACCAGATACTTATGAGCATCTAGAACCAGAACAAGTGGGTAATCAACGCCGGGTTCTTGTTTCCGAGCTATCAGGACAGAGCAATCTTCTGTTTAAGGCACAGGAGCTTAATATTGATTTGGAGAAATCTAACCCAATTGCAAAGAATATAATTCAGAAAATTAAGGAAAAGGAGCATGAGGGGTATCAGTATGAAGGTGCCGATGCTTCCTTTGAATTGTTGGTGAGAGACGGACTAGGTGAGATTGAAGAATTGTTTACACTAGACTCGTTTAAATTATTTGTAGAGAAGTCAGCAGATTCGGCAATTAAGACAGAAGCGATTGTGAAGCTGAGAGTTTTAGATGAAATTGTTCATACGGCTGCAGAGGGCAATGGACCTGTTAACGCATTGGATAATGCCCTTCGCAAGGCGCTAGAAACTTATTATCCTCCAATTAAAGGGATGCACCTCTCCGATTATAAGGTTCGTGTTCTTGATGAGGGTGGCGCTACGGCAGCGAAGGTTAGGGTGTTAATCGAATCGTCTGATGGAGAGAAACAGTGGAATACAGTGGGCGTATCCGCTAATATTATTGAAGCTAGCTGGCAGGCTCTATGTGATAGTATTTGTTATTTATTAATGGATGCGAAGAAGCCAGAAATCGTTCCAAATAACGATGAACCAGTAGGAATCATCAACCATTAATCTTGTTATTTATAGGGGAATAGTCCATATCAGATGGGCTATTCTCTTTTATTTTGAATGAGTAATTGGTTTATCAAAAAAAGGTTACGATAATAAATGATTTGCTTTTCCTAAATACGGTAGAATAGAATGAGTAAATGATGGAAAGATGGAAAGGAGCTAATCCATGACAGGATTTGCGAAATTTGGTCTGAAGAAAGAAATTCTACAAGGAATTGCAGACCTTTATTATACGGAGCCAACACCTATTCAGGAGAAAACGATTCCCCTAGCATTAGAGGGAAAGGATCTCATTGGGCAAGCTCAAACTGGAACCGGCAAAACAGCCGCTTTCGTTATACCTATGCTACAAAAGATTGACACGAATAGCCGTTCCATTCAGGGACTCATTATGACCCCGACGAGAGAATTAGCTATTCAAATCGCTGAAGATGTGGAGGATCTAGGGAAACAACTAGGAATTTCCGTGCTCTCCCTACATGGTGGACGAGATATTCAAGCACAGATGAATAAGCTGAAAGATCGCATCCATATTGTTGTAGGTACACCAGGACGGATACTAGATCACTTGCGTAGACAAACCTTGCATTTTGGCCATTTGAAGACTCTTGTTCTTGATGAAGCAGATAAGATGCTTGAGATGGGCTTTCTTGAAGATGTGGAGGAAATTTTTAGTCATACAGCGACTAAGAAGCAGGTCTTACTTTTCTCTGCAACCTTCAATGATCAAGTGAGGTTGTTAGCCCATCGTTTCATGTTCCAACCGCCACATATTAAGGTAGAGATGAAGCAGGCAACAGCACAAAATACTAGTCAATATTATTATGTGGTCAACCAAAGCGATAAAATGGATGCCCTTAAGAATTTATTGACTGAATTAAATCCGTATCTTGCTATTATTTTTGTCAATACACAAGATCGTGTGGAGTACCTTACGGAGCAGCTACAATTGCTGGGCCTAGAGGCCAGGGCACTCCATGGAGGACTTTCGCAGAATAAAAGAGAGCAGTTGATGGATCAATTTCGTAAGGTGAAATTCCAGTTTCTCGTCTGTACAGACATTGCAGCTCGTGGTGTAGATGTCGAAGGGGTAACACATGTCTTTAATTATGATTTGCCTTCTGACCCAGAGAGTTATATTCATCGTGTTGGAAGGACGGGAAGAGCTGGCCATGAAGGAACGGCCATTACATTCGTTTCTCCAAGACAAAAGACGATCATGATTAAAATTGAAAAGGCGATTAAGCAGAAGATTGAGGAAAAGATATTAACTGGCAAACTAGGGAAGATTGAAGCACCGAAGTCCCGGCGGTCGGAAAAGGCTCACAAGCGGACGGACAGGCCAAAGCCATTTAAAAAGGTGACTGCGGATGATCAAGCAAGACCTGTGCGTAGGAATGAAGTGGAGAAGACAAAAGCAGAGAATACAAAAATAGAGAAGCCAAAAAATAATAAAAAGGTAAAACCAGGCTATAAGAAAAAGGCAGCTGTTGAAGCTGAGAGAATGGATCAAAGAGAAAAAAGAAAACGAGTCCAGCAAGCGGTTAATCGCCAAATTCGATCGAAAAAAATGAAGGAAGCAAAAACTACGAAATAAAAAGTGGAGCTAAAGCTCCACTTTTTGTTTTAGCGGATAGGAAAGTATTGCTTTCCGTATCTGCCTAAAGGATTGGCACCAGCCAAGTTTTCTTTATACCCACCGCAATCCTTTGGGATAATGATTTTTCAGCTGGCCATTCGAAACCTTGCCCCATCCTAGTGAATAGCCATCTACACAGACAAGGATCCATCCTTTGTATTTTTCATCCACTAAGAGAGATTCTCCTTTAAGATACCGTACAATTTCGGGGGACTTAGCTGAAAAGGAGATGGATTGCTTCACATCGTTAGTGTGTATCCCCAGTGCAAGAGAATGGCTAGGTTCGAAACGCCCCTTCTTGATGGTTCCTAGATGCCAACCCGGGCGAAGCACCTTTAATTTCTCTATATTTGGAGCTCCTTGGGGTAATAGATATAATTGTTCACCAAATAGGATAAAGTTCCCATCCCATTTATGAATCGTAAGATTTTCCTGGAAAAATGCTTCAAACAGTTGCCATGAGGTTTTATCAACCTTCGGCCCTTTGGATGGGCGAGCAGATGAAGAGAATGAATCCTCATATTGTTTTTGAAGCTTTGCTGCAAAATGCCCTTCCCCTTCTAGTCGGTGGGGCCATAGCCTGGCGGTGTAAGATAAGTCTGCTCGATCACTACCCCATTCAGGTCTTCCTGGTGCAATACCATGTTGGTGGTCAATTTCGATAAGTTGAAATTCAGGATGGTTCTGCAGAAAAAAAGCGATTCTTTCTTCGTTCTCTTCCTTGGAGAACGTACAGGTCGAATAAACGATGGTCCCGCCCGGTTTGAGCATTTCGGCAGCTGAATCTAGAATGTCCTTCTGAATGAGGGCACACTCTTCAACCTTGCCAAGAGACCAATCTCTGCAGGCTTCCTCAAGTTTTCGGAACATCCCTTCTCCAGAACAAGGGGCATCAACTAAGATTCGATCGAAAAATTGTGGGAATCGGTTGGCTAAACGTTCGGGTGATTCATTTGTAACGATGGCATGTTTGATACCTAACCGTTCAATATTTTCTGAGAGAGCCTTAGCCCGGGAGGCTGTTATTTCATTGGATATGAGAAGTCCTTGCCCCTCCATATGTGCTGCAATTTGTGTTGACTTACCACCGGGTGCAGCACATAGATCGAGGATTGTATCGCCTGGGGCAGCATCTAAGTATTCCACGACAGACATAGCACTTGGCTCTTGGATATAGTATAATCCAGCAGCATGGTAAGGATGTTTTCCAGGTCTGTCTTGTTCTGTGTAATAGAAACCTACAGAGCACCACGGAATGGGGGCTAGCTCGAAATCAGTGATACGTAAGAATTCCTTAACACTTGTCTTTAATGTATTGATTCTAAGACCTTGGTAAGATTTTGTTTGATAGGTTTGAAAAAATGGTTCAGCTTCGTCTTCAAGCATGTTCTTCATTCGTTTATGAAAGTTTTCAGGAATGGAATTCACTAGATTTACACCTCAAAATAGTAATGATATTATTTTACCCTTGAAACGGGCACCATAGAAGTATCAAAATAAATATGGTGCAAAAGATATTGAAAAATATAGTAGAATGAAGAAATGATACGGTTTATAGGGAGAAAGTGGGGTGAAGTAGTTGGAAATTATGTCTCGGGTCGAGAAACACAAAATGAAGAAGAAAAGAACACCCGAATTACTTTATTGGTTTGGATGTCTTGTTCTGTTTGCAGCAATTTTTTATTCGTTTATCCGTTACGTCTCAATTCCTATAAACAAACCATTTCTTCAATCCATGGAAATTAGCCTATTCTTCTGTGCGATTTTATTCCTAGATCTTTACCTGCTGGCTTTTACCTATATCTCCACCAAAAGCTATCACTTTCAGGATGAGAAGGCAGTTAAAGTAAAGTATTATATTATTACTTCTTGGGTAGTTTCTCTGCTCTATCATTTTGCTTTATGGTTAATGTCTTCTGAGGAGATGCGAACAGCATACTACCAGCTTGGAATAGCCATTACACTAGGATCCCTCATTTTTACAATTGGACATTTTTGTTTTTACTTTTCAACTATTAAATTTAATAATAAAATTTATAATACGGCTATGTTTTTAGAAAATCGTCGTCAGATATTTGAACTTCTTAGAGGGATTCTGTACATGTACCATCTTATTCGAGATATTATGGACAAGGACTCTGAAATCCTTCAAATGATGAGATGGAATCAGTTTGATATCTTGTTAGAAGAAATGGCAGATGAGGCACAGCCTTATGTCCATACCTCGTCTTATAATAGAGAGGATCTGGAGAAATTGACAGGCGTGAAGCTATGGATGGAAAATATGCTGATGATTATAGAGCAACATCCCAACTATAAAGATGTATCAAAATCAACCCATTAAGCAAGGGGAGGACAACATGGATTTTCGCAGTGACACAGTAACCAGACCGACAGAAGAAATGAGGCAGGCTATGAAGGATGCGCTAGTCGGTGATGATGTGTATGGGGAAGACCCAACCGTTAACCAACTAGAAGAGCTAGCCGCGAGGATCCTAGGGAAGGAAGCTGCCTTACTAGTAACAAGTGGTACACAAGGCAATCAGGTGGCAATATTAACTCATTGTCATGCTGGTGATGAGGTTATAATGGAAGCAGAATCTCATATTTTTCTCTATGAGGGGGGTGCTGCTTCAGATTGAGTAATGAGGAATTCTCTGAACTTTTAGTAGATGCGGGGATCATGGCAAATCCATTTGATGATGGAGTGTTCCGCTTTGTGACTCACCGAGAGGTGACTAGTGAAATGGTACAGAAGGCTATTAAAGAAATTCGGGAAAGAATCATAAAGTAAGAGATTGCCTGCCACTGTGCAGGTTTTTCTATTTCTAAAAGAGAATTAATCAGTAGCGTTATTAAGGAGTAGAGGGACCGAGTGCTGCTGAGTATAAGTGAAAAAAATAGAAAAACCACCGAATTTTAAAGTGTACCCTTTGTAAAGGACATTTTAAAAAAGTCTAGGCAGCCTTAAGGAGATGATCTCTGTATTGAACAGGGGTCATCTTTTTTCGATTCCATTGATATCTATAGTGGTTGTGGTAGGTCATATATTGCTTAATTT
>DATFAS010000052.1:0-9548 GCA_035254305.1 Bacillota bacterium | reverse complement strand
GTAAAAATCAAAGGGAAAAGACTCCCTTTTTTTTATTTTTAAATCTATTTTTAGGCCTGTTTTTCATTGATAGCACTGAGGGAAAGTTACCATTTTTAATAAAAGTTAAAAAATCACTTATTTTTAACTTTTGCTACACTTATTTAAGGGGTAAAGCCCATAATAAATGGCTCATCCTTTCATATCCTAATATAGTTTTCTATTTTCCGGCGAAAATGTTCCTTTTTCCAGCGATATTTCAGCGAAAATCCTCTAGTTTCCAGCGAACCATCAGCGAAAGTTAGAAATAAATACAATCGTTTAATAATCATACTTAAGTTATCCAGCACACTTTCTTGACCATGACGAATGATCCACCGACCAACTTGATTTAAGGAATGTTAGTATCCAGCAGCAATTATAAGAACAGCGGTTGGCGCTATATAACCTGGCAGTTAAGTTATTGATATCTTAACTTGATGGGACTAAGCCTGATCTACGTCTTTCAAGTTGGTAGCTTACCTGATATGATACTCTGTTTTGGTGTCCACTATTTATACTTTCTCTACTTATCTCCATTGATCACTGAAAACCCACCCTTAGAGAGTACTTAAGGGTGGGTTTTCCATCTATCATTTCCTACCTATAACTGCCGAATAAACTTCTCTAACCGATTTAACCCTTCTTCTAATACGGACATTGCGTAAGCATACGAAATTCGAATGTAGCCCTCACCATATTCGGAGAATGCCTCTCCCGGAACAACGGCAAGCTTTTCGGTTTCAAGCAGACGTGTGGCAAAGTCAAAAGAGGACATGCCAAACTTCTGAATGGAAGGGAATATATAGAAGGCTCCATCTGGCTTAACTACCTCAAGCCCCATGGAAACAAGGCGATCGTAGACATAATTCCTCCGTTTACAATACTCTTCCTTCATCACTTCCGCATCATTCTTTCCATTCGTTAATGCCTCTAGTGCGGCATATTGACTAATTGTGCTAGCACAGGTCACATTATATTGATGTACCTTAAGCATTTGTTTGGAAATATATTCAGGAGCAAAGGTAAAGCCAATTCTCCAGCCTGTCATGGAATGAGACTTAGAAAGCCCATTAATTACAATCGTCTTTTCCCACAGTCCAGGATATGCTGCAATCGATCGGTGTCCTTCACCATACGTTAATTCACTATAAATTTCATCAGAGACAATGAATATTTCCTTATCCTTCAGTAAATCCGCTATGTCCCGTAAGGATGTTTCATCTAACACACAGCCTGTTGGATTGGATGGATAAGGGAGAACTACACATCGTGTTTTTTCTGTTATCTTATTTTTGATCATCTCTGCATTCATCCGGAATGAATTTTCCCGCGTATCTACATAGACAGGCACTGCACCACAAAGCTTAATGATCGGCTCATAGCCCGGATAAACTGGACCAGGTAGAATTACCTCACTACCTTCTTCTAGGATTGTGCGAAATGTAATATCAATGGCTTCGCTTGCCCCATTCGTTGTTATGACTTCATCCTCTGGCTGATAAGTCAAGCCATAACGATCAAGCATAAATTCTGCGGCAGCCTTCCTTAATTCTATGATCCCAGCATTATGGGTATAAACCGTCTTATTCGTGGCAATAGCCCGCATTCCCGCATCCTTGATATGATCTGGTGTGGGGAAATCTGGCTGCCCAATCGTTAAAGAGATGGCATCGGGATACTGTGCAACCCTATTTGAGAACCTTCGAATACCGGAAATTTGGATTGCTTGTACTCTTTTATTCAATAGATGTTCCATAATTATCAGTCCTTTACTAACTTAAATCCGTTCCTTTCATTATTAAGCAAGGGGGATCTTTTTACAAGAGCTCTTGCTCCTTCTTAAGATGATCATTGAATATCTATATCTATCCATGTTAAACTTAAATGTTAGAATAACACTAAGAGCCAGGAGGTCTATCCTTGAAAAAAATAGCCGTTATTGGAACCATCTTTGTTGACGTGAAGGGTATGTCTTTTGGCCCAGTGCATAAGGATGCAAAAAATGTAGGGAAATCAACCTTTTCCCATGGGGGAGTTTGCCGGAATGTAGCCCAAAACCTTAGTGTTTTAGGCCTTGATACCAGCTTTATTACGACAGTCAATAGTGATGGGTTTGGCAAAGAAGTGATTGCAGAACTTGAAAAACATCAAGTCAACACGAAATATGCTCGTTGGTATGACCAAGACGGAATGGGAATCTGGGTAGCCATTCTTGATCATACAGGCGATCTTGTCTGTTCCGTTTCCCATCAACCGAACCTGAACCTATTAGAGCATGTGGTTTTTGACCAAATCAAGGAAATTGCCCAAGAGCATGATGCCATTGCACTTGATTTGGATTTAACCTACCCTCTTACCCAGAAGGTCATCCAGACTTGTCTAGAAAAGAAAATCCCTCTATATGGTATTGTCGGAAATCTTGATATTGTAAGTAAACATCGAGAACTACTTAAGGACTTAAACTGTTTTGTTTGCAGCGAAGAGGAAGCCAGCATTCTACTAGGAACTACCGTCGATACAATTGAAGAAGGGAAAAAAGCTGCTGAACAGCTTGCTATGAACGGGGCCCCGCTAACCATTGTAACATTAGGGAGTAAAGGGAGTGTCTACTTTGATAGGAATTTAGGCAAAAGTGGGTTCGTTCCTACTCAAAAGGTACAGGTTGTAGATACAACAGGAGCTGGTGACGCCTTCTTTTCTGGGCTTGTTGCATCTCTTATACAAGGACAACCTGTAGAAGAAGCACTAGCCAACGGTACACATGCAGCATTACAGGTAATTCAAACCAGCGAGAATTCCCTTTCTTCTGTCAAAACTGAATTAGCCGAGGCTCTTATTAGGTAATGCAACAGTTTACATAAATTTGAATATTTACGAGGGGGGAAACATAGAGAGATGAGAGATGAACTCCTACTCTATCAGTTGATTAAAATAATGAAAACCTTCAAAAAGGTTGAAGATAGTTTTCTTAAAGAGCTTGGTAGTAACTATAAGCTTACCGGTCCACAAGTTGAATTGCTTTGGATTATTACTTTTCGCGATGGCAGCACAATAACTGAATTATCTCAGATTGGTCTTTGGCATATCTCCACCGTCATGCACCTCGTTGCCATTTTGGAAGAAAATAATTTAATAGTGAAGAAACAGGTTGTTGGGGATAAGCGGACATGGCAGGTTTTCATCACACCTAGCGGCCGTCAAATTATCGAGGAAATTATTCAAAATGTACGAGCAGAGAATAACCCGATTATTGTAACTGGAAAGAGAGTAGCACAGGAACTAAATATGAAGTTAGAAACCTTCATCGAATTTGGGCTTCGTTTTAGCAAAGAGCTTTATGGCGAAAACTATTATTCCTGGATTCACCAAAATACTAACAAATTAAAGGAAATGAATAATCCCCTCTAATTAGTGAGGATTATTTTTCTTTATAAGAAAAGCTTCTATCGAAGCCCTTTCGAAGAAGTTGTCGAATTCATCATTAGTGGAAGCTTTTTCCCTACCTTGACATCAACCCTTCGGGTCAACTGTGATAAAATACATTTTATCACAGTTGAGGGTTTACCCCTTGATGTCAAGGTAGGGAATTCATGCCTCCAGTCAAGTTTAGTCCGCTTTATTACTTTAGCGAACTTAAACTTTCCTTCACAGTAAAAAAAACTAGAAAGGCAAAAGCCTTTCTAGTTTTTTAACTATCTGCATTAAAATATTTTGCTTCTGGATGAGCAAACATCATAGCAGTAACCGATGCTTCAGGTTCCATCATAAAACCATCTGTTAATTCCACACCAATTTGTTGTGGTTGCATGAGCTTAAATAGCTTTGTTTGATCCTCAATATTCGGACAAGCTGGATAGCCAAAGGAAACACGTATTCCCTGGTATCTCGCACCAAAACGATCAAGCATAGTAAAATCAGTCGGGTCAGGAATCCCTAAGCTATCACGCATGATATGGTGTACACGTTCAGTCATAGCTTCCGCTAATTCCAAAGCCAAAGCTTGAATAGCATGGGAACGTAAATAATCTCCTTCATCCTTCCACTGTGTAGAGATATCACGTATCCCTTTGCCCGCTGTTACAGAAATAAATCCAACCGTATCCATCACTCCACTCTCAATTGGCCTTACAAAATCAGCAAGGCAAAGATAAGGTGAGATGGATTGGCGAGGGAAACTAAACCTCTCCAAAATCTTAGAATGATCATTTGGATCATAAATAATCACATCATCCCCTGATGCTTGAGCAGGGAAGAATCGGTACATTCCTTGTACTTGGATGAGATCTTGAGTTCTACCTAATTCAAGAAGTTGATCAATGACCTCTTTTAGGCCTAACGTCTTTTCGTCTCGTTCTTCAATTAATTGATCAACATTTCCTTTGATCCCCATATGTTTACCCAATAACATCCGCCAGTTTATATAGGGCTGTACGTGTGTAAGAGGGTAATCACGTAGAATATGCAATTCATAATCAGATGGCACATAGACAGGGGCATTGCGGTTGATATCCGAAATCCGTGGTTCTTGATTAACCTTCGGACTCTTACTTGCATTCTCACTAGCTTGTAACCTTGCCAACTGATTTTGCTTTAATTCTGCCACAAGCTTTTCTCTTTGCACAACATCCATCAGTTGATTGGCAAGATCAAGCCCATTCATAGCATCCTTCGAATAAAGGACAGGGCCTTCATACTCAGCAGCGATTCGTGTTTCTGTAAACTTCCGTGTCAAGGCAGCTCCCCCTACAAGAAGAGGAACATCAATTCCTGCAGACTTGAAATCCTGTGCAGTAACAACCATTTGCTGTGCAGATTTCACTAACAATCCTGATAATCCAATGGCATCTGGCTTCTCACGTTTGTAAGCTTCGATCAGATCTTGTGGAGGTACTTTAATCCCTAAGTTGATCACCTGAAACCCATTGTTGGCAAGAATAATCTCGACGAGATTCTTTCCGATGTCGTGAACATCCCCCTTGACCGTTGCTAGTAAAATCTTACCCTTTACAGCACTATCTACCTTTTCCATATAAGGTTCAAGGAAGGAAACAGACGCCTTCATCACCTCAGCACTCTGAAGCACCTCAGCCACAATTAATTCATTAGCATTAAACAAGCGTCCTACTTCACTCATTCCATCCATTAATGGACCGTTAATAATTTCAAGTGGTGTATAACGATTTAGAGCATCCTGTATGTCCACCAACAATCCATCTTTTGATCCTTCTATTACATAGTTGGCTAACCGCTGTTCCAATGTAAGATTACTTGCTGTTTCTTTCTTCGTTGGTTTCTTCTCACGGTAGAACGCCGTAAAACGAGCTAGATTCTCATCGGTTGTGTTGAAGAGAAGTTCCTCTGCTAACGTCCTTTCCTCTTCAGGAATTGAAGCGTAGCGTTCAAGCTTTTCTGTATTTACAATGGCATAATCTAGACCTGCCTTTGTACAATGGTACAAGAATACAGCATTCAACACTTCTCGGCCAGCTGCTGGAAGCCCGAAGGACACGTTACTCACTCCAAGAATCGTTTGGCATTCTGGCATAGCTTCCTTAATAAGGCGGATCCCCTCAACCGTTTCCTTGGCTGAACCAATATAAGATTCATCCCCTGTTCCAACCGGGAAAACAAGAGGATCAAAGATAAGGTCTCGCGGATCAATCCCATACTTACCCACAAGCAGCTGATAAGAACGCTGGGCAACCTCAAGCTTCTTCTCTCTTGTAACCGCCATACCATCTTCACCAATTGTACCCACTACAACAGCAGCACCGTAGGCACGAATGAGGGGAGTGATGGTCTCGAAGCGTTCTTCACCATCTTCTAGATTAATCGAATTAATAATGGCTTTCCCTTGTGAAAACTTCAAGCTAAGCTCAATCACCTTAGCATCAGTTGAGTCGATCATAAGAGGAGCCTTCACCTTCTTTACGACATAACCGAGGAAGTTCTCCATATCTTCAGTCTCGTTACGGTCTGGGTCTGCAAGACAGACATCCACAATATGTGCACCCTTCTTCACCTGGGCACGTGCAACTTCTGAGGCATCTTCGTATTTTCCCGCCGCAATTAAATCACGGAATTTCTTCGATCCAATAACGTTCGTCCGTTCACCAACTAATAATGGGCGATTATCCTTGTCCAAATAGACAGGTTCAATCCCCGATACAACGTGACCGTGAGGTTTAATTTCTCCTCGTGGTGTATAGTCTTTCAGAGTCTCGGCCATGGCACGAATATGCTCTGGAGTCGTGCCACAACATCCACCAGCAATATTTAACCAGCCCTTCTGTGCAAAGCCTGCTAATTTATTCGCTAAGCTTTGGGGCGACTCATGATAATGGCCATTCTCATCAGGAAGACCTGCATTAGGATAACAGCTGATCCCACAAGCAGCAAGATCCGCCAAGCTACGAATATGGTCACGCATAAATTCAGGGCCTGTTGCACAATTGAGTCCAACAGCAATAGGCTTTAAATGCTCAAGAGAAATATAGAATGCTTCGATGTTTTGTCCGGCAAGTGTTGTACCCATAGGTTCAATCGTACCTGAAATCATGATCGGCAATTCTTTACCTAGCTTCTTAAAAGCTTGATGAATCCCAATACTCCCTGCCTTCACATTCAGCATATCCTGTGCTGTTTCAAGCAGAAGAACATCGACACCACCTTCGATCAAGGCAATCGTTTGTTCATAATAAGAAGCGATCAATTCATCGAAGCTCACCCCTCCCGTTACGGAAAGAGTTTTGGTGGTAGGTCCCATAGAACCAGCCACATATCGAGGCCACTCTGAAGTCGAGAAGGCATCTACAGCTTCCCTTGCAAGCTTGGCGGCTACCAAGTTCAATTCTCTCGTTTGACTCTGTAAATTATATTCAGCTAATACCACACTCGTTGCACCGAATGTATTGGTTTCAATAATATCCGCACCAGCATCCAAGTATTGCTCATGAATCCTTCTAATGACATCTGGTCGAGTGAGATTGAGAATTTCATTACAGCCCTCTAGTTCTTCCCCGCCAAAATCATCCGCTGTTAAGTCTGCCTGCTGAAGCATCGTTCCCATAGCTCCGTCTAGGATTAGGATTTTCTTCTGCATCTGTTGCCTTATATCGATCTTCGTCATGTCGATCGTCCTCCTTTAGCCTAAACAAAAATGTATGTTTTCGACATACTCAGATATTTTCGTCCGAAAAAAAGCTGCACAAATATAAAAAACTTCTCCGATAAGAAGAAGTTATACGTGCCTTGGCTTCTCATCTTTCAGAACAAAATGTTCTGCTGGAATTAGCACCTACTATATAATTAGCGGCTGCTGGGTTTCATCGGGCCAGTCCCTCCACCACTCTCGATAAGACTTTATGCAATTGTATTTACAATTAAACCTATCACTAAAGTTTAATCTTGTCAATATTACTGTTCTCTTATTGGAAACTAAAGACCCTCAATTCCAAGACCGATTCCATCAGGTAGAATCACCTGTCCTCCCTGATAGCGAATTCCTCCTTGCACAGTTGTCGTAGCTAACAGGAGTGCCGCATCCAAATCAATACGCGTGATGTTTGGTAGAGCCTGTGCCACATGGGCCGCAGCTGTTATTCCTATACTGCCCTCCAACATACAGCCAAGCATACACTCAACACCATAAGCTTCAGCTATCGCATGAATTTTAATAGCCTGGTGAATCCCCCCACATTTCATTAATTTAATATTGATTAGATCAGCTGCCCTCATCTGTAAGATTCGAAGAGCATCCTGAGGTGAAAACATACTCTCATCAGCTAGAATGGGGATCATCACATGTTCAGTTACAAACTTCAATCCCTCCAAATCCCCTGCCTTCACGGGTTGCTCAACAAGTTCAATCCCCAAATCCGCATCCTCTAATTGACGGATCACACGTACAGCCTCCTTCGGAGCCCATCCCTGATTTGCATCTAGGCGAATCAGAACATCATCCCCGACTTGTGTGCGGACGGCTTGGATTCGATTGAAGTCTAGTTTTGCATCTAGCCCAACCTTCATCTTTAATATTCGGATACCCTGAACTACAGCGTTTGCTGCGTCTACTGCCATTTCTTCAGGCGAATTCACACTAACCGTAATATCTGTTTCTAGCCGTTTGGTACTCCTGCCTCCTAGGAGTCTGTAAAGTGGGGTTTGATAGTGCTTAGCCCATAAATCATATAAAGCCATATCGACCGCAGCCTTTGCACTACTATTATGTATGGAAGACAAACGAATTTCCCGCTGAAGAATCTCAAAATCCTCTATAGATTGGTTTAACAGTCGAGGGGCGATATATTCTTTGATATTATGGGAAATGGAATCGATCGTATCCCCAGTTATGACAGCTGTTGGTGGGGCCGCACCAAAGCCTACTTGACCTGTGTCCGTTTCTATTTTTACGATAACCTCCTGCGCATGGGTAGCTGTTCTGAGGGCCGTTTTAAATGGTTTCTTCAAGGGGGTCGATTGATTCAGACATTCGATCTTTACAATTCGCATCGCTATTCTCCTATCCGTCTACTCCCTTCCATATATAGTTTATCTAGGGTAAAAAAAGAACTGCACTAGGCAGCCCTTTTCCTTCTAT
Organism: Bacillota bacterium; assembly: GCA_035254305.1. Lineage (GTDB taxonomy): Bacteria > Bacillota > Bacilli > Aneurinibacillales > RAOX-1 > DATFAS01. The sequence goes on along the minus strand of DATFAS010000052.1, from coordinate 928 downwards.
GTTATTTTTCAGATACTTGACGATTGTTTACTGGTTGAACCGATCTATGATTATCCGGGAAGATCTCTCCAAATGCTGCAATTTGTTCCTTAGATAACTCAATCGGTTGTTCTAGAACGACCCATTTTACTTGCTCTGAGCATGGAGGAGTAGTCAATGAACCATTATATCGGAAGGATTTCTTTTCCTTAGGTAATAGATTCACAAGGTCAACCTGCTTGTCTAATTTTATATCCTCTTTGGTTTCTTCCTTCGGAAGCTTCGACCAAATCTCAGCCAATTCCTTATTTTCCTGACCAGCTTTAATCAAGAAAGCAAGAACAGCAAGATTACCATCACTACTTTTATGAACAAGATGCCCTTCCATCTCGAAGGCCTGTCCATTGATTTCATTCTCGCTTGGTTTATGAAAGTGCATTTGGGCAAGTTTATATTCTTTTCCTTCCACAACGATTGAATTCGCACCAGATGCATCATTGGCTTGAATGGTATGCCCGTTGTTCATGACGGTAAACGCTGTAGGATTATAGTTAATTTTAATATCTTCTAAGGTTTTGTCTAATTTAACCTTAGTTAGTTCAATATCAATTGGAGATTGCTCCGTACCATTTGTACATTTAGATGATGCAGGGTCTAGGCTAGCCCATTTATCCGGACCTGTCTCTCCTTTATACGACCAGTGAGGCTTTGCATGTGCCTCTTCCTTCTTAGGCTCCTCTTTGGTTTCCACCTTTTTATCTGTTATTGGAGCTGAAGCTGGTGTAGATGAGCATGCTGTTAATGATAGGAACAGTGATGCTGCTAGTAATCCATGTAGTAGATGTTTTGACTTCAAGTATTTCTCTCCCCTTCTATATTCTAGTAACCTCCAAAATTTACTATATCATACAAAAATATATTCAAACGTTCGTTCACAAATTTGTAATTT
>DATFAS010000051.1:0-7820 GCA_035254305.1 Bacillota bacterium | reverse complement strand
GTGAAAGTATTTTCTTGGTACGAACCGCACCGTATGGGAGAAATTGCTGAAGAATTATCAAAGGGAATCAAGGTGAAAGATGATCTATCCCTTGAGCAACAGCTTGTTAGGCTTCGATCTAAACTAACAGATGAAGAAGTCATTCGTATTCAGAATCTGGCTCTAGAAACTGCTACAGCCATTGAAGAGACAGCTTTTTGTCTGAAGCAAGGAGAAACTGAATATCAGATCGCGTCTCGATTAAGTGCCAATTGCATAAAAAGAGGGATTGAACCTATTGTTAATTTGGTCGCTGCAGATGATCGAGTATACAAAAGACGTCACCCTCTACCCACTGGGCAAGTTCTTCAAGAACATGCATTAATCGTAGTTTGTGGCAGGAGAATGGGTCAAATTGTATCGGCTTCAAGGTTAGTTCACTTCGGTCAGCTTTCTGAAGACTTAAGACTTCGTCATCAAGCCGTCACTACGGTTGATGCGATGCTCATTAACAAGACTAGGCCGGGAGTAAGCTTGGCAAAATTATTTGAGGAAATGAAACAGGCGTATCAAAAGGTTGGCTTTGCTGAGGAATGGATGAATCACCACCAAGGTGGATTAAGTGGTTACCAATCTAGAGAGCAGCTTCTCTTACCGAGTAGCCAGCTTGTGGTTGAAGCTAGGCAGGTTTATGCGTGGAATCCTAGTATTGCAGGTGTAAAATCTGAAGATACCATTCTTATTGGTGAGCATGGGAATCAGATCTTAACACAGACTGGGCAATATCCAATGATTGAAATCAGTTATGAGGACGTAGTGGTGCAAAGACCTGATATATTAATTCGATAAAGGGGAGGAATGAGGATTATGAAAATATTAGACTTTGAGAATTTTCCACAGTTTAGAGAACAGCACCCAGAGAGGATTATTCAATTTGGGGAAGGAAATTTTCTTCGAGGTTTTGTAGATTGGATGATTCACCGGATCAATCAGAAGGGACTATTTAACGGAAGCATTGTAGCTATTCAGCCCACTCCACATGGAAAAGTTGTGCCTAAATTAAATAAACAAAATGGCTTGTATACTATGGTCCTAAGAGGGATTCAAGATGATCAGGTGATTGATCAGGTTGAAGTGATTACGTCCATAAGTAGGGGAATTAACCCCTATGAAAATTGGGAGGAAGTGCTGCAGGTTGCAGAAAATCCCGAAATTCAATTCGCATTCTCGAATACAACAGAGGCAGGACTAGTGTATTCCAAGGAGGATTATGATTCTTCTCGTTCCCCATTATCTTATCCTGGGAAATTAACAGCTTTCCTCTATCATCGTTATCAAACATTCGGCCATTCGATTGAAGCTGCATTAACCATGATTCCATGTGAGCTCGTTGAGAATAATGGGGATTTACTGAAACAAATTGTGATTCAATTAGCGAAGGATTGGAATTTTGGCGATGATTTTATCGAATGGATTGAAAAGCATAATCGTTTTTGTAATACATTAGTCGATCGAATCGTAACAGGTTTTCCAAAGGATCAAATGGAACAGTATGCAGAAAGGCTTGGATATGATGATCAGCTAATTACAGTAGGCGAACCCTATCATTTATTTGCTATCGAAGCAGATGAGTCGGTATCATCCTTGCTTCCATTTGATCAGGCAGGATTGAATGTTCATTGGGTAGATGTAAGGCCATATCGTGAGCTTAAGGTTCGACTACTGAACGGAGCTCATACGCTGATGGTTCCTGTTGGCTATCTTTTTGGCAAAAATTTCGTACAGGAAGTCATGGAGGATGAAACATTACGGAGTTTTATTATTCGAGGGATGTATCAAGAGATATTTCCATTTGTTTCCTTGAATGTGTCACAAAAGAAATCCTTTGCTGATTCTGTAGTCGAGAGGTTCCTCAATCCGTTTAATAAACACTTCCTTCTCGATATTTCACTGAATTCAATCTATAAATTTAAAACAAGATTACTCCCGACGTTGCTTGATTACGTTGCAGATCAGAAATGTGTACCCGCTACTATTTCATTTTCCTTAGCAGCTTTGATCCGCTTTTATCAGGGGATAAGATGGGAGGGGAACCACTTAGTTGGGACCCGCGATGGAGAGGAGTACCCTATTCGTGATCAAATGGAGACACTACAATTTTTAAATGATATTGAACAAAAAAGCAGGAGTATAGAAGAAACAATAGAAATCATATTGAAAAATAAGGATCTGTGGGAGCTAGATTTAACTGAAATAGATGGCCTGAGAGAAAAGGTAACCCATTATTTCAGAATAATTACTGAAAAAGGGATGAAAAATGCCTTATTAGATTTTATTCAAGAAAAAGAATAAGAGAGGAGTATGGAGATGGAAGTTGTAACCTTAGGTGAAACGATGGTTTTATTTGTACCCTCTTCTATTGGGCCCCTTCGTTATGCCAGCTCATTCGATAAGACGATTGGAGGGGCTGAATCCAACGTGGCTATTGCTCTAGCCAGACTTGGTCATCAGGTGGGCTGGATTAGCCGTTTAGGGGATGATGAATTTGGACTGTTTGTTCGTCAATTCATTCGAGGGGAAGGGGTGGATACTTCCCGTGTATTATTTGATAAACAGTATCCTACAGCGGTATTTTTCAAGGAACGTCAGGTACAGCAAGACCCTAAAATTTATTATTATCGAAAGGGATCTGCTGCCAGCCAGTTGACACCTGAGGACTTAGACGAAGGATATATCGCCCAAGCTAAATATTTGCATGTAACAGGAATTACCCCAGCACTTAGTGATTCATGCAGAAGAACAGTTGAAAAGGCCATTAATATTGCCAAGCAAAATGGTTTGACCGTTGTATTTGACCCGAATATTCGCCTAAAGCTCTGGAATCGGGAAGAAGCAGGTAGGGTATTGCTTGAGATTGCTGCTAAGTGTGATATAGTCCTACCTGGTATAGAAGAAGGTGAGATTCTAACCGGTGAGGTGGAGCCAGAGGCGATTGCTCAACGTCTTATAGCAAATGGGGCAAAAGCTGTTGTTGTTAAACTTGGAGAACGAGGAGCTTATTATGCGACCAAGAACAATGAGGAATATATTGCAGGCTACCCGGTGAAACAGATCGTAGATACGGTAGGAGCAGGTGATGGTTTTGCAGCTGGATTCTTATCGGGTCTTCTGCGAGGATGGTCTTACTCAGAGGCTATTCGTCTTGCTAACCGTGTGGGAGCATTTGCTTTAACTGTACCCGGTGATGTTGAAGGCTATCCATTTTGGGATCAAGTGGATCCCAAGCGATCTGGCGAACAAATACTAAGATAAAGGTGGAGAGGTAACATGTATAGAAAGTTAAATCTTTTAAATCGTTTAGTGGAAAACGGAGTCATCGCTGTTATTCGACGTGTGCCACTTGAATCTGCGATACAAGTAGCACAAAGCCTTATTGAAGGAGGGGTGAACGCTTTAGAAATTACAGTCGATCATCCCAGTGCCTATGAAGCAATTCAGAGAGTATCCACACAGTTTGGAGATCGTGCCATAATAGGAGCTGGAACGGTATTGGATAGTGAGTCTGCTAAACTAGCGATTCAAAGTGGGGCAGAATTTGTATTTAGTCCAAGCTTACATCCTGACGTCATTCGAACAGCACTTCGCTATGGAAAAATTGCAGTTCCGGGTGTAATGACACCAACTGAAATGATTCAAGCGTTAGAGCTAGGTGCCGATCTGGTTAAGCTTTTCCCTGCTTCAGGGTTGGGAGTGAAATTTATTAAAGATATCAGAGGACCTTTTCCACATGTACCGATTATTCCAACAGGGGGTGTAAACCTTGAGAATGTGGCTTCTTTCATAGAAGCTGGAGTAGCAGCCGTGGGGATTGGTGGCAATCTTGTTAATCTACAAGCCATTAATAAGGGCGATTTCGCCTCTATTACCGCTACAGCCAAGCAGTATGTTCAGTCGATTAAGGAAGCCAGAAGTAAGCAGCAATAATTAAGAGATTATGCCATTTAAAGGGGCTGCTCTAGGTCTATTTTGGACCTAGGGCAGCCCTCTTTCGTTCTATATTTTGCGTAGAAGAATCTGTTGTACCTCATGATTGGGGCCTTTTTCTAAGATGAGACGAGCTCTCCCCTTTGTAGGTAAGATGTTTTCATGCAAATTTTTTGCATTAATCTCTCTCCAAATTTGCGCTGACTTTTCAAACGCTTTCTTTTCACTGAAGTTAGAATATCGATGGAAATAAGATTGTGGACTACGAAAAGCGGTATCTCTGAGCATCATAAAACGTTCAATATACCAACGTCTAATATCTTCCTCCTGCGCGTCTACGTAGATCGAGAAATCAAAGAAATCACTTACAAAGACCCGAGCTTCCTTACTAACTTGGAGAACATTAATTCCTTCAACAATAAGAATATCTGGATTTCTAATGATAATATTCTCGCCCTCTACGATATCGTAAGTGTGATGAGAATAGACAGGGGCTTTCACCTCAGGATTTCCTGCTTTAATGTCCCCAATGAATTGAAGTATCTTCTTAATATCATAGCTTTCAGGAAATCCTTTTTTATTCATTAATCTTTTTTCTTCTAGAATTCGGTTTGGATATAGAAAGCCATCTGTTGTAATCAGATCTACTTTACCATGATTGGCCCAGCGAGATAATAGATTTTGGAGAATACGGGAAGTTGTACTTTTACCTACGGCAACGCTTCCTGCAATACCAATAATAAAGGGAGTTCTTTGGCTATGATTTTTTCCGAGGAAAGCTGTACTAGCTGCATGTAATTGTTGGAAGGATTCCACAGATAAATTGATAAGCCTTGTTAAGGGGAGGTAAATATCCTCTACCTCTGGAATGGATACAGGTTCATTTAAGCCCTTAATTTTTTCTAAGTCATCTTCCGTAAGGGGAAGATGAGTATTATCACGTAGGGCAGACCATTCCTGTCGATTAAATATGAAATAGGGAGAATAAGAATCCATTCGTAACCAACGCCTTTATGTATAATCGTAAAACAGCCGGGTTCAAAGAAACCGGCTGTTTATAGAGAGCACTCAATAAAGCCTTATCCTAAATCAACAACCCAGCCAAATGGGTCAGGTAGGGTTCCATTCTGGATTCCTGTTAATGTATCATATAGTTTCTTAGAAAGCTCACCCGTTTCACCCTGGTTAATGATCATCTTTTGACCACGGCAATATAATTCACCGATGGGTGAGATGACGGCAGCAGTACCTGTTCCAAATGCTTCTTCAAATGTGCCGTTGTTATAAGCTTCTTGAAGCTCATCAATTGAAATTCGACGCTGAACAACAGGAACTCCCCAGTGTTCTAAGAGTTGAATCATAGAGTTTCTTGTAATCCCATCTAGAATACTTCCGTTTAGCGCAGGAGTAACCACTTCTCCGTTGATTTTGAAGAAGACGTTCATACTTCCAACTTCTTCAATATATTTTCTTTCCACACCATCTAGCCACAGAACTTGAGAGTAACCTTTGTCTGTTGCTCCTTCTTGAGCTTTAAGGCCAGAGGCATAATTCCCGGCAGTCTTTGCTTCCCCAGTACCTCCAGGTACTGCACGAACATATTGGTCTTCTACATATATTTTTACAGGGTGAATCCCCTCAGCATAATAGGATCCAACTGGAGAAAGAATAATCATAAATTTGTAAGTATGGGAAGGACTTACACCAAGTGTCGCTTCTGTTGAAATAATGAATGGACGAATATAAAGGGATGTACCCTCAGCAGAAGGAACCCAATCTCTTTCGATGTTGATGAGCTGCTTTAATGCCTCAAGGGCCAATTCCTCATCAATAGGAGGAATACTTAAACGTTCATTGGAGTGATTCAATCTTTTAAAATTTCTTTCTGGTCTAAAAAGTAGGATACGATTGTCCTTTGTCCGGTAGGCTTTTAATCCTTCGAATACAGTTTGTCCGTAATGAAAAATCTTGGCAGCAGGGTCTAATAAAATAGGTTGATAAGGGACGATTTGTGGGTTATACCATCCTTTGTCTGTTGCATAGTCCATGATAAACATATGGTCTGTGAACAGCTTTCCAAATCCAAGCTGATCAGGATGAGGTTTTACTTTCTTCGTTGTATTCGGAATGATTTCAAATGTATAAGCCATCGTCATTACATCTCCTCATTTAATATATTAATTGAATGGTAATAGTGGAATTATCCATGATAACTTCCCCAAAATGAATTCCATCCTAATTTAAATTTCAATAGTAAATATTCTAGCAGAATCATTGCGTAAATTGCTTGGTATTATTCAAAAGAATAGGATAAAAGCTATCCCTATGATATACCTTAAAAAATGAAAAAACAATATTTTCTTGCTTCTTGAATGAATGAAGAATTTTTGTTTATAAGAAATCTAATAGGTGATGTTTTTCACTGTTTAATAGCATAAGGGAGTATATAATAGAGATACCAAATTTATGCAGGAAGGATTTTGTTATGAGAAGAATATACATCCCTTTTTGTACCTTATTTCTATTCTTCATCTTATTGTTACAAGGTTGTGGAACGGAAAAATTAGAAGTCGATATTAAAACCCCGAAAACCTTTCAACCTGGGGAAGCGATGAATATACAGTTAAAGGTTTCTAAACAAGATGGAAGCCCTGTGGTGGGTGCGAATGTCCATGCCGTGATGTCTATGAAAGGGATGGACCATGGGAAAGTGAATATGGATACACAAGATATTGGAGAAGGGAAATACATGGGACAAGCCAAGCTTTCTATGGATGGACAATGGATTGCAGAGATTCAAATTGACCAGAATGGAAATCAATATACCGAAACAAAGGAATTTAGTTTCGAAGCGAAGTCAAGTGAAACGGCTCACAAGGTAACGAAGAATATAGAATTACCCGATTTCAATCTAATTAATCAAGATGGGAAACCGATTAGCAGAAAGGATTTGGTAGGGAAGAAGGTTGTTATGACTTTCACCTATGTAAAATGTAATGATCCGAATGCATGCTCTGTATTACTTGGGAATTTGAGGAAACTACAGTTGGATCTTAGTGAAAAAGGGATTAAAACAGATGATATTGAACTTGTTTCGGTTTCTGTTGATCCTGTGAACGACACTCCTGAGGTGATGAAGAATCATGCGAAGGAAATGAATTTTGATATGAGTTATATTAATTTACTTACTGGACAGCTAAAGGATGTTAAGCAATTAACCGATACACTTGGTGTTCGGTTTGAGAAGACAAATGATGTTGTACTACATGATAATAAAACAATGATTTTTGATAAAACAGGAAAATTAACGCATGAATTCCAAACGAGTCAAATTGATCGACAGGAGTTATTCGATCTCGTTAGTGGTAAGTAGTAAGAAAAAGGATCAAGGGCTGTACTAAACCCTTGATCCTTTTTCTGTGAATAAGATTTGATAAGTAGTGTTTAACTAACCAATCATAATTTTCCCTTTCGGGTAGCGGAATGATTCATGTTTCTTCCTCTGTGCAAGGGCATAGGCAATCGTTAAGGGACCCACTCTCCCTGCGAACATGGTAAGGGCAATGAGTACTTTTCCTATATGAGAGAGCTCAGGCGTTAGTCCCATGGAAAGACCAACTGTACCAAAGGCAGAGGTAACTTCAAATAAGATCATAAGAAAATCTTTCCCATGCTCTGTTATGGTAAGAAGCATGGCAACAATCATCACCACCATGGCTCCACTCATGGCAACTGACAACGATTTATAAATCAAATCGTGCATCACTCTTTGGCGAAAGAAGACGACGTCTTCCTTTCCTTTCACCTGTGACCATACAGCTCCAAGTAAGGTTGCAAATGTGGTTGTTTTAATCCCC
>DATFAS010000050.1:0-11022 GCA_035254305.1 Bacillota bacterium | reverse complement strand
GTTTTTGAGAGATACGAAACCAATTGGAAAACTAACTTCGATTAATTTTGAAGATGATACACAAGAAGTCTATGGAGTGAATAAAATCGAAGGTTTTCGCCAGAATCAATTAATTGATCTGTATGCCTGTGTAGAATGCGGTCGTTGCACGTCCAAGTGTCCTGCGGCAGGAACTGGAAAATCACTTTCACCTATGGATCTGATCACGAAGATGAGGGACCACTTGACCCAAAAGGGTACAGCTATTACTTCCCGAACTTCTTGGAGTAGCCATTCAACAAATGCAAATGAGTTTTCGAATATTCACGTTGCGGCAACTTCTGAATCCATATCAGAACATGAATCCTTAAGTTTCAATGTAAATCTGATTGGGGATGTAATTACCGAAGAAGAACTATGGGCTTGTACAACCTGTCGAAATTGTGAAGACCAGTGCCCAGTGGCAAATGAACATGTAGAGAAGATCATAGATATGCGCCGTTACCTCGTTCTAACAGAAGGGAATATGCCAAACGAAGCGACCCGTTACTTCCAGAATGTTGAACGCCAAGGTAATCCATGGGGGATCAATCGTAAAGAACGGATCAAGTGGAGAGAGGAACGAGAAGATATCTATGTCCCAACAGTAAATGAAGTAGTGGAGTTCGAATATTTATTTTGGGTAGGTTCGATGGGTTCTTTCGATAGACGAAGCCAGAAAATTGCGCAATCATTTGCAAAGATCATGAATATTGCAGGGATTAAATTTGCGATTCTAGGAAATGAAGAGAAAAATTCTGGGGATACAGCTAGGCGATTAGGAAATGAATTCTTATTTCAACAGCTCTGCCAGGAAAATATCGGGCTTTTCCAAACTTGTGATGTTAAGAAAATTGTGACGATTGATCCACACGCCTATAACACATTTAAACATGAATATCCGGAATTTGGATTAGAGGCAGAGGTTTATCACCATACCGAGTTGATCTTCCAATGGATCCAGAAAGGGGTTATTTCCTTCAGTAGAGACATCAATGAACGAGTAGCCTACCATGATTCATGTTATATTGGAAGATATAATGGGATCTATGAGATTCCAAGGCAAATTCTTCAGTCCATTCCAGGAGTAGAGATTCTTGAGATGCAAAGAAATAAAGAAGATTCTATGTGCTGTGGAGCGGGTGGGGGGATGATGTGGTTAGAAGAAACACATGGTAAGCGAATAAATGTAGAACGCACCGAACAAGCGCTGCGAGTCAATCCAACCATAATCGGTACAAATTGCCCTTATTGTTTAACTATGATGAATGACGGAACAAAAGCCATTGAAGTAGAAGAGCAAGTAAAAACCTTAGATATTGTGGAGATACTTGAAAAATCACTGACATATAGATAATTATTCATGGAAATAATGATATGTTAGAATAGAAACTAATACGATCGTTTGAACCAATTATTCACAAGATTGGATAAGTGACCCTTTCTTTTTCAACATGATCTTTTACAAACCTGATTTATGTGACGCTGTTAGACAGTGGCTAATTAGAAACGTAAATAATACTAACCGTTGGAAGGAAGAGTTCCATGGATAAAAATGAAAAGCGTAAAAGATTAAAAGAAAGGATCGAATCCCATCTTCGTAGAACCGCACGCGGCCTAGTAAAGTTTGACACATTAGAAGAAACGTTAACATTTCTAACGGAATCCTTTTGGATGGAATATACGTGTGACCTTGTAGCAATCATCATTAAGAATGATAATACCTTAATACTGAAGGCTTGTAAGGGTGGTACTGAAAATTTCATGAATTCTTTTCCCATTATGTCAAATCAATGTTCCCCAAACCTTCTAGAGGAAGGATGGACAATTGAAAAAACGAAGGAAGGAATTCAATGTGAGTTTCATAGATTATTAAAGAGTGAAAATATAACCACATGGTTCACCATTCCTCTGAAAGACGAGAATGAAAGCTTAGGATTTTGTATCATAGGATTCAACCACTTTGTACCGATTATTGCTGAAGCTGAGCAAATCTTCGTTGAGTTTGGAAAAGATGTTGCGGTTGCGTTAACATTGGCACAAAATAAGGAAATCTATAAAAATAGGATGAAAGGGTTCGAGTGGTTAAATGAAAATATTTTTCTCGGGCCCTCCATTGAGCAGCTAGTAAGAAAGGTTGTTGAACGAGCATGTAAGCGTACACATGCTAAAGATGCATACATCTACCTCTATGATGAAGCAAAACATTGCTTTTTCTTCCAACCCCCTTCATTCGGTTTGAAGGTTATACCAGAAATAATTCGTGTGGATGAGAACTATAGCTTGAAGGAATATTTCCCCTATCTTGAGAAATTAGGAGAAAATGAACTTACGGTACCATTGATTGTTAACCTCAAGCTTGTTGGTGTACTCCATTTAGCAAACAAGGTTACAGGAACTTTTACTTATGAAGATTTAGAAACCATTAGGTTTTTATCTGCACATATTTCAGTTTTAATCGAAAACACCTTATTATACAAAAGTGAAATTGAAATGAAACAACGTTTACAGACCTTCATGGGGTACCATAAGGAGCTAGTGAAACAGACACTTGAAGACCAGGACTTTAACGGATTATCCCAGACACTAAGTACACTACTATGTCGATCTATTTTATTATTTGACCGATTTTTACGACCGATTTCCTATAAGCTATTACCAAATGAGGATCTGTTTGATGTCATGCTTCATCATATTCAGCAACATAAGGATGAAATTAAGAAAATAAAAAGGAAGGGGATTTGGCTTGATACTCCTTATGAAATCGAGATCAATCTAGGGATATGGCCAGTCATCGGTGGTGGTGATTTACTAGGCTACTTAGCTATTCAAATAAATAAAGAAGAAATGGATGATATTTTGCGCCTGACGATTGAACAGGCGTTAAACGTCTATGCAATTCAATTTATTAAGCAAAAACTGGTCATGGATGCAAAAGAGCAGGTGAAGGATAGTTTTATCAATAAATTGTTAGTAGAGAAACTAGAAGATCAGCCTAAAATTATAGAATACGCAAATCTATTTAATTGGAATCTATTTAGATCCCATCGTATTGGGGTTTTTACAATTGAAATGACGGAACCAATAAATCGTGAAGCAGATTTTCTAGATCGAGAAGCCCAAAAATCTTGGGCTTGGGATTTAGTTAAAGATCGTCTATCTATTTTAAATCAGGAAATCATTTTCTCTCGAAAAGGCGACGAGTTCATATTGATTGTTCCTGAATCAAGTGAAACGAAGAATGCCAAACAATTTTGGGAAATACTTTATGAAAGAATCAAAAAACTGATCATGAGTGAAAATCCGAATAGTATGATCTATCTAGGTATTGGTGGTAAGACAGAAAACCTAGAAGACTACTATTTTTGTTATAAACAGGCCATCCAGGCACATAAGGTGGTATCATTAAGATTTAGTCAAGAAAGATTTGCTCTTTTCGAGGAACTAGGAGCCTATACGTTACTTCATGATTTGAAGGATTCTTTTATGGCAAAGCTATTTATCAAAAAATATTTATCACCTTTACTTAATTATTCTGATGGTAAAGGTGCTGACCTATTCAATACCTTAAGGATCTACTTGCATAAGAATGGGAACTTAAAAGATACAAGTGAGTATCTTTATATCCATAGAAGTACATTAAATTATCGTCTGGAAAAGGTTCAGGATCTTCTAGAATTAGATATTGATCATGCAGAGCACCGTTTAAATCTGATGCTAGCTTTCAAACTATATGATTTATATCATTAATCAAACAGACCACAATCGGGTCTGTTTTTTATGTGAATTGAACAAATTTTATTCCTTAAAGATGTAGTAATAAATAAAAAATATTCCGTCATGGTGTAGGTACCAGCTTGATTATTGCAGCTATATAATCAAATTATAAATCGCTTACAAAGTTGTAAAGAGGTGGTAAGTGACTATAAAGGGTGTGTTGAAAGTTGAGAGGTAAAAAATAATTGAGGTGAAAAGGATGAGGAAAGCTGTTATTACAAGTTTTGCTAGGACTCCGATCGGAGCTTACTTAGGAGGGCTTCGAGAGGTGCCTGTTCAAGATCTTGCTAGCCTTACTATTAAGGAAGCTGTAAAAAGATCAGATGTTGGAAATGAACGTGTGGATGGCGTAGTATTCGGTCAGGTAAAAGGAACAGGAGATTGTGCAAATCTAGGAAGAGTTGCTGCTCTATTAGCTGGGTTGGGAGAAGAGACGCCTGGATATACGGTGAATCGGATCTGTGGGTCAGGGATTCAAGCGGTTATATCAGCAGCCCTAGAAATTCAGACGGGTCATGCAGATATTATGATTGCTGGGGGTGCAGAGAGCTTATCCCGTAGTCCGTATTATCTTCCCTTATCCGTAAGATATGAAGGGCTGAGAAATGGTACAAAGGATTTGTTATGTATGAACACCGAGTATCATAAGAATTGCCAACCTACTTCCATGTATCCACCATTAAATATGGGGTTAACAGGGGAGAATGTAGTTGCCCTGCATGAAATTTCGAGAGAAGATCAGGATTTATTTTCCTATCAAAGCCAAATGAAAGCAAAAGCGGCCATGGAAAATGGTAGATTCGCAGAGGAGATTGTGCCAGTTGAGATTAAGGGGAAAAAAGATTCGAGGATTGTTAGTGTCGACGAACACCCGAGACCGAATACAACTCTTGAAGCACTAGCTAAGTTAAAGCCGGCTTTCAAGGAAGGAGGCACCATTACAGCGGGGAATTCCTCGGGAATGAATGATGCTGCAGCTGCGCTAGTAGTCATGTCGGAAGAGAAATGCATGAGTCTAGGATTACGACCATTAGCCTATGTAGTCGATTATGCCGTACACTCTATTAATCCTGAGGTAATGGGGCTTGGGCCTGTTGGTGCCATACAGAAGCTTCTAGCAAGAACGAAATTGAAATTAGAAGATATAGATTTACTAGAGATCAATGAAGCGTTTGCGGGCCAGGTACTAGGATGCCTTAAGGAACTAGGGAATTACATGGGATCGCCTCTCTATGACAGATTGAATGTAAATGGTGGTGCTGTAGCACTTGGTCATCCACTTGGGATGAGTGGAGCTCGGATAGTGGGAACCATCGCCCATGAATTTAAGTACCGTGATGCACGCTATGGGATCGCAAGTGCTTGTATCGGCGGTGGTCAAGGGCTTGCCTTATTGCTAGAGAATCCTAAAGCGTAGTGGATCGGAATAGAAAATTTGGGGTGAAGTATTATGGAGTTTAAATTTACGGAAGAACAGCTTGCTATTCGTGCTCTTGCCAAGGACTTTTCTAATGAAGAAATTCTCCCACATGCCAGGAGATATGATGAAGAAGAACAATTCCCACTGGAAATTATGGATAAGTTAAGGGATTGTGGGCTTTTTAACTTAGGGATTCCTGATTCCTATGGTGGTCCAGGTATTGATAAGATATCCCAAGCTTTGATTATTGAAGAATTGGCAAGGGGTTGTGGAGGGATAACGACCTCTGTCGAAGCGAATTCCTTGGCTTCTTATCCGATTCTTGTTGGGGCGGATGAGGGGTTAAAGCAGAAATTCCTACAACGATTAACCTATGGAAGAGAGTTTGCTGCATTTGCTTTAACAGAACCAGGCGCTGGTAGTGATGTATCTGGAATGTCTACTACAGTAAAAAAAGTAGGGGACGAATACATCCTGAATGGGGAAAAGTGTTTCATCACAAATGCTAGCTATGCCCACTTCTATGTGGTCTTAGCGAAACAACCAGAGTTAGGTGGATTGAATTCGTTTACCGCTTTAATCGTTGAACGAGATTCTGATGGGGTGAAGGTTGGGGAAAAGGAAAAGAAAATGGGACTTCGTGCCTCCAATACGGCCTCTGTTATGTTTGAGGATGTACGTGTACCGGTTTCAAATCGAATTGGAAGTGAAGGGGAAGGATTCAAAATATTTATGAAAGCCTTATCCTACGCACGGCCAATGGTAGGTGCGCAAGCGCTAGGAATTGCTCAAGGGGCATACGAAGCAGCTTTGGCTTATGCCAAGGAGCGTAAACAGTTTGGTCGGGCTATAGCACAGTTTCAAGCGATTCAATTTATGCTTGCAGACATGGCTATGAATATTGAAGCTGCTAGGCTACTTGTCCATAAGGCTGCTTATCTACTTCAAGAAGGTAGGCCATCAATCACAAATGCGTCATTTGCTAAGTGTTTTGCAACGGATACGGCAATGCAGGTGACCACGGATGCTGTTCAAATTTTTGGAGGGTATGGCTATATACGTGAATACCCTGTTGAAAAGTATATGCGTGATGCGAAAATCATGCAAATCTATGAGGGAACAAACCAAATTCAACGTGTTGTTATAGCAAAGGAAATATTAGCTTAAACCTTAAACAAGGAAATTAGGAGGAATAAATCGATGAGTAAGATGACAATTGGTGTAGTTGGATCAGGAACAATGGGAGGAGGAATTGCCCATTTAGCTGCTTTATCAGGATTTAAAGTTATTCTATGTGATGTTGAGGATAAATTTCTTCAGAAGGCTGTTCAACGTATGGAACAGTTTATGGATAAAAGTATTTCCAAAGGTAAGTTAACTCTTGAGCAAAAGGCTGAGGTTCTAGAGCGGGTGGTTAGAACAACTAATTTAGACGAGCTTAAGCCTGCAAATATTGTGATTGAGGCAATCATTGAAAACTTGGATGCTAAGATTTCGATCTTTAAACAATTAGATGAAATATTACCTCCAGAAACGATTATTGCTACAAATACTTCTTCTATGTCCATTACGCAAATCGCAGAGGCAACTACTAGACAAGATAAAGTAGCAGGCATGCATTTCTTTAATCCGGCCCAAATTATGAAACTCGTTGAAGTGATTCGAGGTTATAAGACAAGTGATGAAACGATTCAAACACTTATGGAACTATCTAGACAGTTTGGTAAAGAACCAATCGAAGTAAAGAAAGATACACCAGGTTTTATAGTGAATCGTGTGATGACTCCACATTTTCTTGAAGCAATGCGTCTTGTTGAAGAAGGGGTTGCCAGTATGGAAGATGTGGATAAGGCGGTTAAGCTGGGATTGAACTACCCAATGGGACCTTTCGAACTTCAGGATTTTGCCGGAGTGGATATCGGGTTATACGTTATGGATTACTTTTACCAAGAATTTAAGGATGATCGGTTCGCTGCACCTCAAATCATTCGACAACTAATTAGAGCAGGTAGATTAGGGAAGAAAGTAGGTGCAGGTTTCTATGACTACAATAAATAAGGGAGAAGATAAGACTATGAACTTAGAATTATTGGAATGCATAATTGAGGACAATACAGCGATCGTTTATCTAAATCGTCCGCCTTATAATCCATTGAACAGAAAGCTATTTCAAGAATTATCTTCTTTAATGGGTGAGCTTGAACTGAATCGTGAGGTAAGAGCAGTTATTATAAGCGGAAAAGGAGAAAGAGCCTTTGCTGCTGGAGCCGATATACGTGACATGATGAACCTAAACGGAATAGAAATCTGGGAAATGAATGAATTGAGTCGTGAGGCAATTGAAAAAGTGGCGAAGCTTTCTAAACCTGTGATTGCTGCAGTAAATGGATTGGCATTAGGTGGGGGAGCAGAGTTAGCGCTAGCTTGCGATTTACGTATTTGCTCAGATACCGCAAAATTTGGATTTCCTGAAGTAAATCTAGGTATTATTCCAGGAGCAGGTGGGACACAAAGGTTCCAACGACTTGTAGGTCAAACAATCGCTAAAGAATTGCTCTTCTTCGGTGAAATGATTGATTCTCAAAGAGCTTATGACATTGGTTTAGTGAATAAAGTAGTTCCGTTGACAGATCTGATCGAATTTGCTAAGCAGTGGGCCAGTAAGCTTGCAGAGAAGCCGATAATGGCTATGAAAATGTTGAAGATGTCGGTTAATTCTGGAGCAAATGTTGATCTTGAATCGGCTTTAGATATTGAAATGGCCTGCTTCGGTAATACATTCGCAAGTGAGGATCGTAAAGAGGGGATGCAGGCTTTTGTAGAAAAGAGAAAGCCAAATTTCACAGGACAATAATCGCAATATTTCGTAATTATCCTTCTGGTAAGCCAATTCTACCAAAAGATCGTTTGGTAGAATTGCTTACTTCCTACTAGCAAGCATAGAGATCTTACATGGAGGGAGGCGGTGAAATCTTTGATAACAGAATCAAAACTTTGGACAAGAGAATTCCTCCTGATTATTATATCAAACTTATTAACCTATATGAATTTCATGATGATTACACCTGTATTACCTGCCTATGCTGTGGAAGCCTTTGGAGATAACAAGGTCGTTGTTGGCTTGGTTACAAGTTTATTCGCTATATCAGCGATCATTGCGAGAATGTTTGCAGGTGTAACATTAGACTTTTTTGGTAGAAGAAAAATGCTAACCATAGGAATTTTAATTTTCACCCTATCAACGGCTGGTTACTATGCAGCTGGAGGAATTGTACTATTTCTACTATTTAGAATGGTTTATGGCTTTGGTTTTGGAATTACAGGAACAGCATACGGAACGATGGCGGCAGATGTTATTCCTCCGAAACGAATCGGAGAAGGAATGGGTTATTACGGACTCTCTAGTAGTATTTCATTGTCAATTGCACCTGTTATTGGAATATGGCTAATGAGTGAATACGGTTTTGGTGTGTTAATTTTGGTCTCCGTATTACTTGCTGTATTTGTTTTTCCGACGCTATTCATGATCAATATCCCTCCAAAAGTCAAGACAACAAAAATTTGTCGGGGAGGATGGTTTGAGAAAACAGCTGTTCTTCCTTGTACGCTGAATGTATTTTTTTCAATTACGTACGGAGTACTCATTGGGTTTATTTCCTTATTTGGAAAAGAAGTGGGTATTCATAATGTTGGATTATTTTTCCTAGTTTTCTCAACGATGGTTATCCTTGTTCGTCCGCTGTCAGGAAAGCTGTATGATCGCAAAGGACATATCGCTGTTTTACCTTTTGGTGCGATACTGGTAGCATTTGGGCTTGTTTGTTTGTCTTATTCTCAAGGAATTGTTTTATTAAGTATTTCTGGCTTATTGTATGGTGCAGGATTCGGTATGATTCAGCCCGCCCTGCAAGCTTGGACAGTACAGCGTGTTGAAGCAGAACGCCGTGGAATCGCAACTGCTTTTTTCTACAATTCGTTAGATTTCGGCCTTGCTATCGGCTCATTTGTCCTAGGGTTTGTTGCCTCTTTAAGTAGTTATGCCTTCATGTATCGAATAAGTGCCTTAAGTATGGCAGTTTTCTTGATTATCTACATTACAGTTGGGTTGGTAGGCAAGGTAAAAAAAGAAAAGACTCAGGTGATAGAAGTCATTATAGAAACTAGTTCTAAATAATGTGTGTAAAGTGAGTTGATGTGATGATGTCAAAAATGATTACGGCGAAGCAAGCTGCAGAGTTAATTGGAGACGGTTATACGGTTGGAGCTAGTACAGTTGGTCTAGCAGGATGGGCTGAGGAAGTTGCAATGGCTATTGAAGAAAGATATTTGACAACAGGTCATCCCAAAAATATTACTCTTGTTCATGCATCTGCTAGTGGAGATCGAGTTACTAGAACAAAGGGAACACACCATTTAGGTTATGAAGGACTAGTAAAAAGATTAATATGTGGTCATACAGGGCAGGCACCTAGAATGGCTGAATTAGTTGTTCAAGATAAAATCGAGTGCTACTTTTTTCCGCAGGGAGTAATATGCCAATTATGGAGAGCAATTGCTGGCAATAAGCCGGGGGTAATCACAAAGGTAGGTCTTGGAACATTTGTAGATCCTCGACTAGAAGGAGCAAAGGTCACATCGAAGACCCATGAAGATTTAGTAAAGCTAATTGAATTAGAAGGCCAAGAATGGCTATTCTTCAAAAAGTTCCCCATTGATGTTGCAATTATTCGTGGCACTGTGGCAGATGAGAACGGGAATCTTACTATGGATAAGGAGGCCGTTTTATTAGAGCAGCTGCCTCTTGCGATAGCTGCTAAAAATAGTGGTGGCATCGTTATTGCCCAGGTTGAACGGATTGCTAAATCTAACACTCTCCATCCCAAAAAAGTCAAAGTACCAGGCGTTTTAGTAGATTATATTGTAGTTGCACAGCCGGAAAACCATATGCAAACAGAAGGGACTATTTTTAATCCTGCTTTATCCGGGGATATACAGATTCCTATGGATAATATTGAATCTATGGAATTAGATGAACGAAAGATTATAGCACGTCGTGCAGCGTTAGAGCTATCCCCTAGAACTGTAACCAATCTCGGCGTAGGAATACCAGATGGTGTTGGAAAGGTGGCTGCAGAGGAAGGGATTATCGATCAGGTAATGTTAACTACGGAGTTAGGAGTCTTTGGAGGGATCCCCGCAAGTGGAGCAGATTTCTGCGCTGCCTTTAATGCAGAAGCGGTAATTGAGCATCCTTCTATGTTTGACTTTTATGATGGTGGTGGGCTTGATGTGGCATTTCTTGGTATGGCTCAAGCCGATCAGCATGGAAACGTAAATGTAAGTAAATTTGGTGGTAGAGCAATAGGGCCTGGTGGATTTATCAATATTACTCAGAACGCAAAAAAAGTTGTTTTCTGTAGCACCTTTACAAATGGTGCAGTGTTTAAAATTGAAGATGGGAAGCTTATTATCCTCAAAGAAGGAAAGGGAAAAAAATTCTGTAGTGACGTAGAGCAAGTTACATTTAGCGGTAAATATTCACAGGAAATGAAACAACCTGTTTTCTATGTTACAGAACGAGCCGTTTTTACTCTAGAAGAAGGGCAATTAACATTAATTGAAGTAGCTCCAGGTATTAATATTGATCGAGATATTCTTTCATTGATGGATTTCCAACCAAGATTATCCTTATCTATAAAAGTAATGGATGAAGGTATATTTCGAGGAACATGGGGCAAACTCAAAGCTACTATAGAGAAAAAGCACTATTTACAAGAATAAAAAGAAGCAAGCTCCCAATGGATCAA
>DATFAS010000049.1:0-9566 GCA_035254305.1 Bacillota bacterium | reverse complement strand
GTTAGATCCTTATCTTGGGCGATGTCTTCAGATATTTCATCTGAGAGCTTCACTTGGCGTAGTTTATCCGCCTGATGATGACGAACAAGTGCAGGCCCAATCCAATCCATATAATGATTGGCTTCTGCACGAATATAGTCTGGCAGCAGCCATTCCTTTGTTTGATGCAAGGCATTCGACCATTTCTCTCTCTCCTTAGCAAAGTCCTTGCAGGAGCCGACTAAGTATACCTTCTCGAATGCACGAGTTAAGGCAACATACAGGATCCGCATCTCTTCCGCACGCAGTTCTGCCTTCAGTTTTTCCTTCGTTGCTAAGTAAGGGAGAGAATCATAGGAGGTGCGTAGATCCTTGTGAAAAATCTTTGTACCAAGCCCTAAATCCTTATGAAAAAGTACACTCTTTCTTAGATCCTGCTCATTAAATTTTTTGTACAAATTGGCCACAAATACCACAGGGAATTCTAGTCCCTTACTTTTGTGGATTGTCATTAAACGGACGACATTCTGATCTCCACCAACGGATTTAGCCTCTCCAAAGTCCTTACCCATTTGGGTTACTTTCTCGATGAAACGAAGAAAACCAAATAATCCTTGTTGATTTGTATTTTCATATTGAACAATACGTTCAAGTAACAAACGAAGATTTGCTTGTCTGTGATGACCATTGATCAGTCCCCCGACAAAGCTATAGTAGCCGGTTGTTGTATATAATTGGGAAAGCAATTCTGACAGGGATAAATGTCGAGTCCATTCACGCATCTGTTCTAACGCCTGTTTAAATGCTGTAACTTTATAGATAAGCTCTTCATCCAGATCGGTCTGACATTCTTCCATGTTCAAGCCTGAAGTACGAACTACAGCGTCAAAAAAGCTTCCCCCACGACTTTGCAGTCGAATGTGAGCAAGTTCTTCCTCTGTAAAACGATAGATGGGAGATCTCATGACAGAAACGAGTGGGATATCCTGGTATGGATTGTCCAAAACTTGCAATAAAGCTAGCATTACACGAATTTCTGTCGTTTGAAGAAATCCCGTGTCTGATTCAGCATAAAGAGGGATATTATATTTTCTAAACTCCTCTTGGAAGATTGGTGTTTGAGTTGCTGTTGACCGAAGGAGGATCACTATATCTCGATAGTTTATTTCCTTTCCTAAAGGCCTTTCTTTGGAGACAAGCTCTTGTATTTTATGGGCTATCCACCGTGCCTCAAGGCGAATTCCTTCGACATCCTCTACGTCTTTATCACTACTTACATCTGAATGATTCGATTCATCCTCTGAACCAGAACCACCAGACGCCCGATCTAAAGAAGGCTGAGTCTTCTCCAGGATGACTAATTCCATATCCATCCGATCAGACGGAGGATATTTATTCTCATTTCCCACCTTCAATTCGGCTTGTTCATTGTAGGCAATCTCACCCATTCGTTTATCCATGATTTGTCTTAATAGATAATTGGCTCCATAGAGCACCTGAAATCGACTACGGAAATTCTTATTCAGATCAATCTTAATCCCTTGTTTCGGTATGGTCTCAAATCGATCATATTTTTTCACGAACAAATCTGGTTCTGCTAAACGAAAGCGATAAATACTCTGCTTAACATCCCCAACCATAAATAAGTTTCGTATATCAACATCCCGTTTGGAGACTAACGTTAAAATGGTTTCCTGCACCTGATTCGTATCTTGATATTCATCAACAAGAACCTCTTTAAACTGATTTTGGTAATCCTTAGCTGCAGAGGATGGTACAAGGTCACCCACAACATTCTGATCACGTAATATCTCAAGTGCATAGTGTTCAAGATCCCCATAGTCCACTACACCATTTCTTTGTTTCAGTTCTGCATAATAGTTCGAGAACTCCGTCACGACAGAAGCTAAGGTTTGCATGACCGATTCAATGCTTCTGATATCATCAACCATCTCCGTCAGGGTGAAAGGAACATATTCCTTTAAATCCACAACGATCTCTTTATATCGATCCCGATACTTCTTAAATTCCTCTCGATTTGTTATGACTTCTTCGTCCATTCCTTCCTTGTCCTTTTTCGTAAGAGGCTTTAAGGATTCGAACTTAGCTGTTGTAATCGCAGCAGCCATATCATCCCAAGAGTTAGTAAGGCTTGACTTCAATTGTTGAATAAGCTGTTCATCTGAATAGATTGTAATCTGGTCCTTCTCCCATTCAGCACATTTCTTTCCAATAGTTAATAGAGACTCCGCTTTTTCAAGCTTCATGAGGATGACTTCTTTAAGGATCGATTGCCACTGGTCTAAGGTTGTTGCCCATGTTTCCTCATCTACAATCTCGAAGGGATTGGTATATTTACTTGCCACCAGCTTGAGCCACTGTTCAGGATTAGGCTTACTTCTAGAAAATTCATTTAAAGACAATATAAGCTTAACAAATTCATCGGTACTTCGGTCCGAACTAAAGCTCTCCACACAAGCCTTAAACGATTCCTTATACTTACCGCGATATTGCTCTTCAAATAGCAGCTCGATGGCTTCTTGCTTTAACAGCTTCGATTCTTCATCACTTACAATCCGCAGCTGTGGATCCAGATCGATTAAATAGTAGTATTTACGTAGCACATCCATGCAGAATGAATGCAACGTGGAGATGTGTGCCCTCTCTAGCAAACGTAGTTGTCTCTGTAAATATTCGTTGGTCGGTTGGCTTAATAGTTTTTCCGTAATCTTCTCTGCAATCTTTTCTCTCATTGACGCAGCCGCAGCATTGGTGAATGTAACAACGAGTAGCTCATCTACTTCCAATTCTTTATTTAGAATACGTTGGATGATTCGTTCTACCAATACTGTGGTCTTCCCAGAGCCTGCAGCGGCCGCCACTAGAATGTCATTTCCTCTAGCAGTAATAACCTGCCATTGCTCATCAGTCCATATACTATCCTGTGGTTTTTCCATTATCATAGCCTACTACTTTCCCTTCTCAATTCGTTGATTGGCAATCTCGGCTTCTCTTTTATCAAAGGTACGATACTGATTCTCTTCTAGTGATGGATCAAACTGGCAGATCGACTGATAATCACAGTAAGTGCAGGGGGTAATCTGGCCAAGTTTATAAGGAGTAAGTGAGATATCTCCTTCAAGTATTTTTGTCCCTGCTGTTTTCATATGCTCCAGTACCATGTCGGTGACTTCCTGAAGATCTTCAGCCTTCCAAACCCTTGATTTGCTTCCTTTCGCACTAAATCCAGCCTCTTTATTTAGTGCAAAGGGGACAATGGAAGAGGATTCCTTCGGTTCAACAGATTGGTCCATAAGCTTTGCAATGGAAAGATCTTCAACTAACCTTCCCTGCATTTTGAAATTTTGTAATTTCTCATGATGAGCCTGCTCAGAGGAAGTAATTTTCTTTTTTAGCACAGGATTATGAACATGAAAGTAAAAGACACCCGCCGGAATGGATGATTTTCCTACCTCTCTCCATGTACTCGAATGAGTAGTAACAACATACAAATAAGCCAGTAGCTGTAGTTTCAACCCATAGAATACTTCATGGAATTTTAACGATTGATTACTCGATTTGTAATCGACAATCCGTAGGTAAACTAAATCCTCTTGATCTGCTTTAGCCAGATCTACACGATCGATACGTCCCTCTAGAACAAGTGCGGTTCCATCCTCTAATTCCATTCTTAGCTCTGGAATTTCGCCATCTCTACCAAATGAGATTTCGTGTTTGACGATTTGAAAATCACTATGCTGTTCTTGATAGGCAAGTGCACTTACTGTTTGCCCCACAATACGAATTAATAAGTCAAGAACATGCTGATACTTACCCGAGCTAGACAATATATTATTCTTCAGGGGACCTGACACACTTATTACGGCTTCCGATACGATAGGATGTGTATCCATGGTGGAGCTATCAATGTCCGACCAAGTCCTATTATGGCTGAGCAGTTGATTGTGAATCTTATTTAGTGCAGCATGAAAGACTGTCCCGAGCTCGTTGTTCTCAAGCTTATAGGTTTTTCTAGGCTTAAGTCGTAATCCCTTCGCTACATAATGGGCGAATGGACAGCTCTGGAACTTCTCAAGGCTAGATATACTCGTTCGAATCATCTGATCATCCGTCCACAGCTTCCTTGCTGTTTCTTTACTCAAACTCTGTGGGATATTCTGATAGAACAATCCTCTTAAAGCGTTATAAGCTTGGTGGCTCCAGTTCTGATCTTCTATAAGTTGGTTATAGATCTTCCACCATTCGGAATCTATTTCTTCGATGCGATATTCCTTCAATAATTGACGAAGCATCAGGGGCAAGTAGGTTATAAAATCAGCTGGTTGGCTATAGAAAGGAACCCGCTTCTCTGCGTTTGATCGTATAGGAGCATTCTGCCATGATGTGTGGCTAATCCCAAAACCAAGACCAAGCTTCTCGACCCATTTGGCAGGTGTCAACGTATTCCCTTGGTCATCGGTCGTTAGATAGCTAATCCCCATTCCCATGGTTGCACCTTTCATGGCCAGATGAAGATCATTCTCCTGTTCGATTGTTTTGGCCAACCGATCTGGAGCAAGCAGCAGGTTCCCACTGTTGAGCATCTTCCTCTCCCGATCTGTTAGGAGCCCTGATTGCTTGGGCACAGCTGGGAGCTTGCCCTCATTAGCACCAAGTATGAAAGCCCACTTTTCACCAAGTGTTCTTGTGCTTATTATCGGACCAATAATGACTTGATCTAATTGTTGGTGACGATAATTATAGGTCAAACCCTTAAGACCAGCATCTAGAATCTTGGTGAACAGGGTAGTGGTTACCTCTTCGTCTCCAATTAAGTCAACCATATTTTCTAATAAGCTAATAAAGGATTCAAGGGCCTGCTGATGAAGATTTATCGAAGACTGATTATCCCATATCTCTAGTTTTTGTGGGATGTCTAGTTCAGAAACAAATTGATATATTACCTCACAGTATTGCTTGATTGTTTTCACTTGTTTCATTCTCTCATGAAGTGAGAGGAATGGTTGTTGTATGAGAAGTTTCGTCTTATTGATTTGTTCTAGTTTCTTTCGTTCTGCTTCTGTCGGCTCTGTCACATTTAATAAATCGCGAATTTCGCGCGCATCCCACTCTTTCTCAGCAAGCCAATGATTTCCTTGCATCCCAAAGGCCAGAATATAATTCTCTAGCTGATCTAGGGAAGCTCGATAGTTTCGATATTTGGTTGGGTCCAATAAAGAATAGCTAGGCAGTAATAGCTCCGTCTTCATGACACGGATCACAGATTCAGATGGCCAGTGTTTTGTCACAATATCTAAACCAGCTTGGATGAACTGGATAAAAGGATGTGTGATCATTGCTTTCTGTTCATTAACGAAAAAGGGGATACCAAATGAATGAAAAACTTGAGAAATGTGGGGTGAATAATAGCTCCAATCACTCACGTACAGGGTGATATCCTTCCAGCGAATCGGTTCATTTTCCTTCGATGGATCTCTCTTCACCCCCTTGCGAACAAGGTCAATCATTTGGCGTGCTATCCCCTCCACCTCTGCTCTTGCGTTGGGAGCCGAAGAAATGGTGAGAGTAGTAGGCGATGACAGAATTTTCTCAACCGAAACTGGCTGATATATTTGCTGCATAAATCTAGAAATAGATTCCTTTTCTTGATCCTCACCCAGCACAATAGGTTCTTCAACTGTTACACCGATCTCTTGACAGAGTGTCATTAATCGTTGATAAGTTTTGGTTGTGGTGGCAAACAAATGATCATCAGGTAACTCCAAACCTTCCCCCATGCATTCTGGATCAATGGCCAATGAGATCTTCATATTTACCGCATGTTGCATAAGTGCACGAATTATGCTGTATTCAAGCTCTGAGAAAGAAGAGAACCCATCCATAATGATTGTGGCCTTCTTAATATACTGAGACCTCGAGATTCTTTCCAAACACCAGGTAAAATAATCCTCCTTATCCCCCATGATTTTCTCTTCTAATCGTTGTTGATAAGAGGCATAGATGGTTCTAATATCACATAGCTTCTTTAACAATTTCTTCTTTTCTTCTATTTTGATCTTTAATTCTGTCTTTTCTTCGATCTGCTGCTCTTGAAGCTTAATCTCTTGTTCCAGTGACTCGATTTGGCTGGTTAAATCATTCACTGACACCTGATAGCGTTTGAGTTCCTTTATCAATTGGGACAATTGGCGATAAAACCCAAATTTATTTGCTGATTTGGCATATAGGTTCAAATTTTCCTTGTTCTGATCCACCAGTTGTCTTAATAAAAGCAAAATGGAGGAAGGGTCGAGAACTTTTCTCGTAGAGCCCCCAACCTCTTGTAACACATTTCGAGAAATGGTAGAGAAGCTAACCACATGTGCACGAGTACTCCCCTTCACTTCCATTCCAGAAACTAATTCCCGTTCGATGTTAAACGTCATAAACTCAGGAACAAGATACAGCAAGGGGGGCCCATCCTGATCCTTATGAAGCTCTTGCTTGATCCAATCTAAGCAATAGTGATTTCTACCAAAATCCGGACGACCTATAATAAATTGTATGCCCACGTTTTTCTACTCCTTTGTCAGCACTTGTCTTTCAGATCATACTTTCTTTCATTTTATAGCTTAATCGGTGTTAAAATAGTAGTGAATTTGCGGTAATTAACTTTGACACCATCATCAGTGTCCATTTCAATCTCTTGACGAGCAAAATCTTGAAGCTGATCTTGAAACCTTTCTAATTCTTCCACACGCTTTCTATATCTATTTAATTGAGACATTTTCACTTTCTTCTCTGTGCAGCCGAACAACCTACTATTTACTTCTTCTTCCATTCCTCGAGTGAGGGCACGCCATTGACCGAGTAAAGGGATCAAATGATGATTCAATACAAGTCTCATAGTTTGTGGCGTATACCGATGTACGTATAGTAGCGTTTTCATTGCGTTTTCTTTACCACTATCAATTTGCCAATAAATGGGGCGATTTTGATAGAGCTGTGCATGATCTTTGGCAAAATTCTTTACAAAATAATGACGAATCGTTTTTTCAACAGATTCTATCTTCTGATCGATGCTTCCTGCAATCCAGGTTAAATTTTGCTGTAATGTCTCTTCCCCATATATAACCGTTAAAAATTCTTGAAGTCGAACATAAATATCCTCCTGATCAGGTAACACTTTTTCATCCGTAAATGTTAGAGCTCCATCACAGCAAGGTTGGAATGTCTTATATATACTTTGATCCCATTGCCCACCCGCATAGATTAATCCATTGACATCAAGAGAATACCGTCCCATAAGACACCCAATAAAGTAGGAAAGAAAGGATTTCGTATCCAGTTCACGATTAGCAGGACGAAGCTTCATTTCCTCATCCATTACATCCGGTGTGAGCTCATTCTCTAACTCATAAAGCTTAATAAACATCGCATTTAATTCCTCTTCATTCCTTTTTAACTGCGAACAATGAAGCTTAGTCTTCAGTTTCCATATGGAAAATTTATCAGATATTGATGTATCCTTTAAATTCCCCTCAACAAAAGGGTGTTTTAAGAAATCCCAGGAAACCTCATACGAATTCCAATCTTCCTTAGAAATGGCCACATTCCTTTCGCAAAGCTTCTCTATTTTACGAAGTGTCTCTTGTTCGGGTCGTTTAATCGGTAATTTATTGATATCCCCTACAGTAAAGTTGAGTGTAGGCGCAATGAATGTTAGAAGATACTCAATAACCTTTGAGTTCCCTAATGCTAATATAAATTTTATGTATTCTTCAGACGGAAAACAATTAGGTCCACCTTGATCAAATAACGCATGTCGATCGCTAATTCTAAAGCTAAATTTACTAGAGGTAACCACTCCATAGGTTAAGCTTTCTTGAAAATAAAAGGATTCATTTCGTATATTAGCTTTTCTTCGTTTATTTTTTAATCGATATCCGTCATTCTCATAATCAATGACATCTAATCGATTTCCATACCATCTTCGAAATCCTCCTCCCTTATTGATTTCAAACCATTTCGCATGATGTTTATCTAAAGAGCCTACACCGTAAATTTTGTTTCGATCTACTTCAAACCAATTTCTAAAATATAATTCACTCTCTGCGTTCGTATCCATCCCTTTCTTGGCTGGAGCCATGCTTTCAAATGTCTCCTCGAACAAGAAACAATCCATCACGGAATCTGTAGCCCAATAAGCAATCGGGGCCCCGGATATTCTTCCTAGATTTTGACTATCAAATGAATAGCGGTAATCACAATTCGTTCCTACTGCAGCTCGAACCTTCGCAGCTTGATCCCCTTTTAATGCTGCAAGTCGAATGTACTCACCAACAGTGTTGATGTGCTGATTATGGATAACAAAGGTGCAAATAGGAACCGTAGCTTCTTCGAATGCTGAGTATTCAAGCTGGACTAAGCTAGAAAGAGTTCCATTTTCAATCATAAATTGTCTAAGCCCTTCGTAAGAGCCAATAAACATCCAAGTGAAAGGAGTCATGAAAGCCGAATACCCGTTTTCTTTTGTCATTTTCATAGAACGATAGATAAAGGCTGAATAAAGATCAGACTTGAAATCACCATATTCTTGATTCATAAAGTCCTTTAAAACAGGGTTAAACTTGTTATGATAAGGTGGATTGGTGACCACAACATCATATTGATTAGAAAGTAACCTTGCCTGCTTAAGAACAGGAAGTAGCTTGGATGCTACATTCGAAATGATTACACTTTGAATAGGATCTCTCTCGGGTTGCTGGGCAGCCTCATTAATCTTTGTAATGAAACAGTCATATTCTAAACGTTCCGGCTGTATTAGCGATCCGAATTGTTTTCCATTCGCGAATTGACTTACCATATTTTTTAAATGAAATTGTTCTTCAACTTCTGGTGCAATCCAATCCCATTCCTCGTCTGTAAGATTTTCCGATTCCATAATCTCCATCACATGAAATGTTTTGACAAGTGATCTTTTTAGAATTCGGTGATCCTTTTCTGTGGCTTTCATATAGAGGGCAAAACTAGCAATCTGTGTTGCACGCTTATCAATATCACAACCATATAGATTTTTTTCTAGAATGATTACCGGTATTTCAGTTTCTCTGTAGCCTTGTTCTATGTACATTTCAAAGAAATAGTCAAAGGCAGCAACTAAAATATGACCAGATCCACAAGCCGGATCGAAGAATTTCATTTCTTCCAAATTCCCTTTAAAATTTGGTAGAAGCTTATCAGATTGAGTATGTTTCAAATAATATGGCCACTCTTTTGCCAAGCCATTCTGCTCTTGCCATTCGTCATACAGCTTTCCTAGGGAATTTTCAATCATATATTCAACAATCCATCTAGGTGTGAAGAGCTGTGTAACAGCGGGAAGATCCTCCTTCTTCACCGCTGTGTTCTTTAAGCCACCAACTACACTTTTCTTCTCACTCATATAGAACTGGTATAACCAGCCAATTGCTTCCACACCCTCTTCAAAGCTTTTGGTTAGCCCTTCATTCGAGATAATCCGATCAATGATCCCTCCCGGTTCAAGCATTTTCCCCGGTAGTAATAGTTCCATCCAATCACCAAGT
>DATFAS010000048.1:0-7905 GCA_035254305.1 Bacillota bacterium | reverse complement strand
AAGAGGTTCTAATTTTATCGGATAAACCCACCACTGCAAAGTCGTTCCCACATTGTCCAAAATAAGCGCAGCGATATTGATCATACAACCATAAAATGCGATTTCATAGGCTCTTTTTTTATCAACTAGCTTCCACCAGATAATTAAAGGAATAGTTGCCATCCCAACTAATAACCACCATTGCCATGTGAATACACTTTCATTTTTCCAGTATAGTAAATCTTTCTGCTGTAATTGTTCTCTAAGCCTTATAATTTCCTCGAAGGATTTAGTTATATGATTCTTCATCATGTATTTTCCTTCCTCCGGTCTATATCTTTTATCCTCAATTATCCCGATATTTATGAAATTGAACTAGTAATCAGTTTTCACTTCTTTAAATGGGATTAAACATAGGATGAATAAAATGATCCAATAAGATGGGTAGGCTAGTTCCAACGCAATTTTTAAATTAATCCTTGAAAATTAAGGACATCCTAGGAAAGAAAAAATAATTATTTGGAGTATATGGATGAAGATAACAGAACGAATTTTTCACTTTTTATATCGAACGGGTATGGTTTGGAAATCTGGGCTTGCTACCGCCATATCATGGGAAATTTGTGTTCGATTAGGGTTCGTACGACCAACGATGGCACCCATTGCTGCTATTCTATGTTTACAGGTAACCGTAAGTGATTCCATTAAGCGAGCCTATCAACGCACCTTAGGAACCATTATTGGAGTGATCATTACAGCGATTGCTATTCATAAGCTTGGTGTCAATGTTTGGAGTGTTGGACTTGTTGTCACATTAAGTATCCTGATTGGTAGATGGATAAAAATTAGTGATCAGATCATCCCCCAGATTGGCACCACCGCCATATTAGTGTTTGTTTTACAGTCCCAAAACCATCACTATCCTCTTGATCGAATTGAGGAAACCCTAATTGGATGCATAACCGCAATTTTGATAAACATGCTGCTATTTCCCCCTAATTATTCGCATGATGCCATTAGGTCCATTCAAAGCTATACCGAACAGCTTGCTGAATGCTTCATAAAAACAGCTGAATGGATCAAACAAGGGTGTGAACCGAATGAAGGAGAGGCTTTACGCAAAAATACACAGTCATTACTTGAGCAGCTCCACCAAACGATGGATAACTATGAGTTGGCCATTACAAGTCTTAAATTTAATCCATTTGCCAGCAAGAGTAGAAATCAATTAAATCAATATAATAAAGAGTTATTACACCTTAGGCAGGGTTATGCCCATATATCTGGAATGTTAAGAACACTAAACGAATGGGCTGCCTGTAGTAAACTAACCGAAAGAGAACGGGACCAATGGTATCACCATATGCTCAACGTCTCTTCTTTTGTTAAGGCATGGATACAAACCAAAGAAAATCTGACAAATCCGATCACACTTCCACCAGAACTAGAAAGGCAAAGATTTCCCTTTGCCTTGCATAATGATGCCATTCAAATGGTTGAGGATTTTAAAAGTAGCAGGGAATAAACCAACTATTCATAACCTATCGAATAGAAGGCTTATTCCCTGTTGGCGCTATTGACCCTGATCCTCTATCTTTTTCTCTGATAGGATTTTCCCGGTTTTTGCATCTACCAGAATCAATGTCCTGCTCATGGGAGTTTCCATCGATTTTTTCGAAACCTTTCTTACTTCGAGGGACCAGACTGGCCCAGAATGGCTCTCATAGATAGGGATCAAGTGAGAGCTAATCATTTCGATCGGAATGGATTGTTTTTCAAAATACTGATAGATTTGTTCTTCAACTTCCCTTAGAGTAAGAACATCATTTGCGATAAAGGATAAACTTGAAAGATGCTGCCCCCAAGGAGAGGTTTTTATCAAGACATCGAACTGACCTCGTTTTCTTTCCAAATCCTTTCCTGCTCCTTCTGGTACATAATATCTTTCGAAGCCATAAACAATATGTGCCGACATTACATTAGAAGCATCACGGCGAATAGGCTCCCATTGTTTGCGTACATACTCTACTCTTCCGTTCAATACCGCTTGATCAGTAGTAATGGAAGGTTTCTGCAAGTGAGCAGAGATGATTTGGTGATAGGATCCTTCCTTTTTAAGTACTATATAGACGGTATCACCTGGGTTGGGAATTTGATCAAACTTGTCTACAGCAATATTACTGATTTCATAATTTAGCATGACATAATCTCCGTACAGTACATCCTTAGGATCGACTGGAGCTGTCTGCAGCCTCACTTCTTTTCCATACGCTTCTACTGCGTACTGGGAGGCAACCATATAGACTAGAACGAACACCTGCAGAAACACGAATAAGAGAAATTTTTTCATCAGAGCTTATCCTCCCCTCTCATCCAGCGTCTTCGCTTCCGTAATAGCCAATGAATCGTAAACAGAATGATCCCACCAAGGAGGAAAAATAACGATTTATTTAAGAAGTCCCAAGCTAATTGAATATAGCCAATGAAGCTACTTAACATGAATAATAAAACTCCAATATGGGACTTTGCTCCTTCGTTTTCTTGATCACCAAAATAGATTAACAAGGAAGCATAAACAAACATCCCAACCAAATAAACCATGTCCGCAAAGGGCAAATAGAAGAATGGAAGAAACAAGATCATGGGTAGCCACTTAGACACCTGACTTCTACTTTTCCAAATTCCAATAAGAAGCATAGCTGAAAAAAGTAGAAGATAAGGAACAGGTTTGGCCATAAACGCTGATTTCTGATAAATATAATGATGACTAAATACCATGACGATGGAAAATCCAAAACTAAATACTTGTGGCCACACCAGAAATCCTTGTGCCATGGGTTTACATTCTAGCCATAATCCAACCACATAGATACCAATTGGGATCATACTAATCCATGACCATGCAGATTGTTCGGTTGTTAACAGAAGGATTCCCTGTATACCAATGAGAGGGGCCAGAATCCAGCCGAAGATGGATGACCTGGATCGATAAGTAAATCCTCCTAGCCCTATAATCGTGAGCAGGAGTAACATCCAACTAGCCGTATGGAAAGTGGACGTTGAGTACAGCTGGCCCGCTAGTAACAATACAGCAGTAGCATAGTAGAAGGCGTTCTCTCGGTAGAGAAACAACAGCACAAATCCCGCTATCGACCAAAAAACAAACAATCGGGCATCATAGGCGATAAGATTAAACATCTGTCCGATCAGAATCATACTTGCACCAAAAGTCGCTAACCCAAGTAACAATAGCCCTTGCCCTAGCCATACATGAGCTCGACGATAGACAGAAAAACCAGTCGCATAAAAGCTAACTAAAGTCGTAAAAAGTACAGTCAGTTTCCCCCACTGAGGAATCACCCCCCAGTTCGAAGCGACGAAGCTTAGTATACTTAATGCCACTAATAAAGAGGCAAAGATCGGTAATACTTGGTAAAATCGATTGGGGGTTGCTGTGTACAGTTTGATGATCTCCTCGTATTGTTCAGATGTAATGATCTTCTTTTCAACCCATGTTTGTCCTTCACGTTGCAACCATTTCATAGACATATGGTCTCACTCTCCTGTCACTTCGACGGTATTCCACTTCTTATTTCTTTGACTTCATTCTATAAGGATTTTCGCATTGAAATAAGTACCAACTTTCTGTAGTACCTCTTCATTCATATTTAAACTTGACTAGGCTACAGCTCATCAGATAATATGATGATATAGTTAAGAACGGAAGGGTGACCTTAAAGACAATGAACAACTAATCCTATTTTTATGAAAACATTCGTAGGCTTTACGAATTCATTTTCTTGGATAGGATTAGTCTAGGCATTTTTACCTTTACGAATTGACATAATATAAGTCTATGGTGTATTATGTTCATTCGATTGCTTTCGCCTCCTATCCAGAAAGTGGATGAGGGGGTTTTTTCTTGTCTCATGCAAGAGAAATACATTTTAAGGGCGTGTGTTAATGAATACTGAATCAAACAAAACAAGTAAGAGTTCTACGTTGGATTTATTTCGCCATCCAGTCATACGAACCATTCTTCTCTCCGTATTCCTGCTGCAGATTGGAATATGGGTGCGAAACTATTCGATTTTACTTTATGTAATGGAAAAGACAAATGCTGATCCTGTTGCCGTTTCTCTCATTTCGGTTGCAGAATTTGCTCCCATCTTTTTATTTTCATTTATTGGAGGGACATTAGCGGATCGCTGGAAGCCAAAACGAACGATGATCTGGTGTGATTTTCTTAGTGCGGTGTCCATCTTTATTGTATTAATTACTCTCTTTTTTGGTAGTTGGAAGATGATTTTCTTTGCCACTTTGGTTTCTTCCATCCTATCACAGTTTTCTCAACCCTCTGGTATGAAGCTGTTCAAGCTACATGTTTCGGATCAGCTGGTCCAAATGGGTATGTCCATGTATCAAACGATTTTTGCCTTGTTCATGATTCTAGGGCCCATTATTGGAACGTTTGTCTACCAGCACTATGGGATTAATACGGCTATTGGGACCATGGGAATCGCCTTCTTACTATCAGCAGCCGTCCTGTTTATGCTTCCACCAGACTATTCCATGGAAGAAAAACAAGAAAAAACAACACTTTGGCAAGAGATGAAGGAAGGATTCCGTTATGTGCTGGGGAATCGTTCATTAACGTTGTTAGGCGGTGTTTTTGCCGCAGCAGGTTTTGCCATTGGTCTCACTCAACCCTTAACCGTCTTCCTGATTACAGAAAGGCTTGGATTACCAAAGGAACAACTACAGTGGTTAATGGCTGCCTTCGGATCGGCTATGATTCTAGGTGGAGGGGTTATTATGGGCTTGTCCAAAAGGATTTCTCCCCAAATGCTTCTAGCTATTGGGATGTTTGTTAATATTTTCGGATTTTTGACCTTGGGACTATCCACCCATTTTTGGCTTACACTTACTGCCGAGTTTATATGTGGACTTATCATGCCATGTATCCATATAGGGATTAACACGATGATTCTGCAGAATAGTGAAGCAGCCTTTATTGGGCGGGTCAATGGAATCCTGACTCCACTATTTATGGGTGCCATGGTGTTAACCATGAGCATTGCTGGATGGCTTAAGGATTCCTTTTCCCTTGTAGCTATGTTCGTTGCAGCCTCCATGCTTTTTGCTGTTGGCGTTTTGTTCATGTTACCGCTACTCAAGAAGTCACAATAAAAAAGAGGACGTGGTATGGACCTACTCTCACTTAAACAGCAAATTTCAGAGATGAAACCGACCAACCGTCATCCCCTATATGCGTCACACCTCTACTGGTCCCAAAAACCCTATAATATTTGTGAACTGTTAATCAAATCCTTAACAAACGAGAGTGACATCGTTTTGGATCCTTTCATGGGTTCAGGGGTAACAGTGGTTGAAGCTGTACTACTGGGACGCAAGGGTGTTGGCGTAGAAATCAATGAACTCCCTATTTTTATCGTAGATACCATTCTTCACCACCTACAAGACCCATCTCTCGTTGAGTCTGTGCTCCATGATTTTGCTGGGCTTCTAGAAAGACTAAAAGTCAATTATGAAACCTGGTCTGATGAATGCAATGAAGTTGGGATCATCAAAAAGGTGATTTTTGATCGTGAATCTCCATTTGCTGAACCTTGTATTACGGAAGTTCACTATCAATGTAAAGGAAAAACCTATACGAAAAAACCAGATCTATTTGACATTCAGAATATGATGGTAAGTAAAAAGTTTACTCAGTTTAAAAATTATACCATGGTAGCCAATAGCCGGATTGCCGTACAAAAAAATCAGGAGATCTCCACTTTATTTACACCTAGAGCTCTAAACACCATAGATGAAATCCTGGAATATATGTCAGCGATTCAAGAGGAAGAGCTAAGAAATATCATAAAATATATCTTGATGGGCTCCTTACATCTCATGAAGATCACCGATTTAAAATCGAATTCACAATGGCCGCTTTGGACCCCGAAGAAGGATTGCTTGGAAAAGAATGCGATTGATGTCCTATTAAAGCGAATCCATTTATTTCATGAAACCTACCGTTACATACGTGAAGCTAATCCATCTATAAGGAAGGGCTATTCATTTTCCGATCTTAAGGATGGAGCAGACTTTTATGTTGTTCATAAGGGCACTCAGCATTTAACCCAGGACGACCTTCCCTACCAAAGTGTGGACTTGGTGATTACAGATCCTCCCTACCTTGGACAGGTTCTGTATTCAGAATATATGCAGCTTTATTATCCTTTTGTGGGTCTACAGTTTAATTTAGAGGATGAGATCGTGGTATCGACTGCTGAAGGCAGGGGAAAAGATGAACAGATGTATTTTGATCTGCTTCATCGCAGCTTCCAAAACGTTAGTAAAAAGCTTAAAGATGGTAAGCTCCTTTGTATGTATTTTCATGACAGCCATTTAAGTGTGTGGAATAAACTGATTCGGATCATGAATGAGAATGGCTTATCCTTCCTCACACAGATTCATATTGCCAAAAAGGTCACACTTAAAAATATCCTGAGCCCAAAAAAATCATTACAGGGGGACTCCATCCTATTCTTTATCAAAAACACAACAGTAGAACAAGCATCAGAGCAAACCGAGACCCTTGACGAAATCGTGCAAAATGTCATCCTCCATATTCAAGAGGAGCT
This sequence comes from Bacillota bacterium, assembly GCA_035254305.1. GTDB lineage: Bacteria > Bacillota > Bacilli > Aneurinibacillales > RAOX-1 > DATFAS01. The sequence continues at coordinate 1,276 of DATFAS010000048.1, read as the reverse complement.
TAAAAACAAAGGACCGTTAACCACTCCACAGCTAATGGATGATGGCTTAATGGAATACATGATCCAAAATGGATGGCTAGAATCATTAAGTATACACTACAAGGATATTGTAGAACTCTTAGAACCGCATATAGCTTGGAATGAAAAGCTAGGCAAATGGTATGTAGAAACGTAAGGAATTGAGGGTGTATCAAAGCCTAGATTTCAGGCCAAGAGACACCCTCAAGTTTTCTAGAATTCCATTATGTGCCCCCCATCAAATAAATAGAGAATGCTCTTCTCAATGCTAATTCCCCAAATTTGTTCAATGGCTTGTTTATATAGGCGAAGCTGCTCCTCATATCGAGTCCGAATCACAGGTTCAGCCTTAGACGGATCACCTTGGAAGGTATTCGTGATATTATCTGTCTTATAATCTAGTAGATACCATTTTCCATTGTCTTGAAATAACGCATCAATGACGCCGTGTATAAGAACCAACTCTTGTTCATTAGAAGACCAACTATTTTCATACACTTCTGCTGCACTTTTTACAAAGGTAAATTGCAGTTCGCGTTCCAATCGTTCAGCCATTCGAATCCTTAATCCCAGATCACTATTCAGGAAGGTTACGATTTCTTGTGGAACAATGCTTTTGGCTTGTTCTTCTGTGAGTAACTCTCTTAGGATAAGCCCCTGTATCTGCAGTTGCACCCATTCTACTGTTACATCTGCGTCCCTATTCAATTCTACATGCTGCATGAAGGCATGCATGACAGTACCATGTTCTGCACTGGTTAGCTTCTTTGACTTACTCATAAAACGGGGCACTGGATAATAGGAATCACCCTTCCGTTGCTTCCATGATATAGGCGTCTCCTCTTCCTGGTGGTGAAGTTTCTTGAGCTCAGAGACCGACTGCTTCGCCCGGTGGCTAGTCGCTGACTGATTAGGATAACTCCATTCACTGATGGTTGATTCTAAGTCACTGATTTGATTGAGAATAATCGGTTTTCCTTCCTTAATCTGTTCAAGAAATTCTAAGCGTTGGCTTTCCTGGAGTTGCTCTTCTTCAGTTGTTTCTTGAGTGATTAATTCATCCAATTCCCGATCAGTCAAAATCGTAATTTGCCAAGTAGACCTAGCTCGATTATGGGTTAGATCCTTATCTTGGGCGATGTCTTCAGATATTTCATCTGAGAGCTTCACTTGGCGTAGTTTATCCGCCTGATGATGACGAACAAGTGCAGGCCCAATCCAATCCATATAATGATTGGCTTCTGCACGAATATAGTCT
>DATFAS010000047.1:0-10003 GCA_035254305.1 Bacillota bacterium | reverse complement strand
ATAATATATAAATAGTAAAAACACATTTCTGATAAAAGTGAACTATGTAATTTTTTTAAATGTTTATAGCTTGCAAGAAGCTGACAGTCAAGGTTGATCAAAAATGATAACGCTTTCCGCAGAAGTGGAAAATTCCGCAATTATGGAAAGTAAAATTCCGAAAAATCGGAATTAGCTCTGCTCATTAAAAATAATTAAATAGTAATACAAGGGGATCTATGTACTTGTGCTTTTTTGCATGTTGGCATGGATATTGCAATGTTTATTGGCATAGAGGGATTAATTATCTGCTAATGATTGTTTTAGGTGTCTTCTTTCTAGTGGGAGGAGTTATAGGAAGTCATTTATAATTTTAAAAATATAATTGCTAAAGGGGTGAACAATATGTTTCCGAGCATGTATGAAATAACGAAACTATTTTATTTGGGTAAGCTGGCAGACATTGATAAGATGGATGAAAATGAAAAGTTTGAAACTGAAAATGAGAATGTACCCTTCATTTCTGCACGGTAATTGCTAGTGAAATGTAAAAGTTGAAGAAAGTGATCGAGTTTGTATTGATCAATAATGTTGAATAATAACGCTTTCTACATGTGTATTCCTATATCCATTCAAGGAGGGTTCTATGGACTTAATTATTATTCTATTATCTTTAGGGTTGCTTATGTTTGTTGCCTATCGTGGCTTTTCGGTAATTTTATTTGCTCCTATTTGTGCTTTGTTTGCCGTTCTTCTAACAGAACCCAGCTATGTTCTACCATTCTTCTCAAATATTTTCATGGATAAGATGGTAGGTTTCGTTAAGTCTTATTTCCCTGTTTTTCTATTAGGAGCGATCTTTGGAAAAGTGGTTGAAATGTCAGGATTGGCTGAATCGATTGCGAAAACAATTGTTCGTTTCGTTGGTGCCAAGAGAGCGATATTAGCTATTGTATTGATGTGTGCGATTTTAACGTATAGCGGTGTTAGCTTATTCGTTGTTGTGTTTGCGGTATATCCATTTGCAGCTACGCTATTTAGGGAGGCAAATATTCCGAAACGGTTAATTCCAGGAACAGTAGCTTTGGGAGCGTTTACTTTCACAATGGATGCATTGCCAGGTACACCACAAATTCAAAATGTTATCCCGACAACATTCTTTAAAACCGATATTTATGCAGCTCCAGTTTTAGGTACTTTAGGCGCTATATTTGTACTCGTTGTAGGGCTTGTTTATTTAGAATATCGTAGCCGAAAGGCTCAAAAAGCAGGGGAAGGATATTATGGCTTCTGTTCACAGGATGAAATAGCAGCTGTTGCACAGTCTGCTGAGATTACTTCGGTTTCGCTTGAGACTACAAATAGTTCGCTTCGTCAGTTTCTAGCATTTGTCCCTCTTATTCTTGTAGGTGTTATGAATAAATTTTTTACAGTATCCCTACCTAAGTGGTATCCAAATGGATTTGACTTCGAAGCGATTGGGCTTAAGGCGTTTGGTAAAGTGCAAATGTCAGGTGTTGTAGGAATTTGGTCAGTCGAGTTGGCTTTAATAATTGGGATTTTAGCTACAATTGCCTATGACTGGAAGCGAGTAAAGGTGGATTTCCAATCAGGAATTAATGCCAGCATTGGTGGTGCTCTTCTTGCCGCAATGAATACGGGTTCTGAATATGGTTTTGGTGGAATTATTGCATCTCTTCCAGGGTTCACAGTTGTTAGTAATGGGATTTCACAAACATTTAGTAACCCGCTTGTAAACGGTGCTGTCACAACCACTTCATTAGCGGGAATTACTGGATCTGCATCGGGAGGCATGGGAATTGCATTAAGTGCAATGGCAGATAAGTATGTAGAAGCTATGACTAAATTTAATATTCCGCCTGAGGTTATGCACCGAGTGATTGCCATGGCATCTGGAGGAATGGACACGCTTCCACATAATGGAGCGGTTATTACATTACTAGGTGTAACGGGTCTTACCCACAAGCAGTCCTATCGAGATATTTTTGCTATCACGGTCATAAAAACACTAGCAGTATTCTTTATTATCGGACTTTATAGTTTCACAGGAATTAAATAAAAATGAACCAAAGATTGGGGAGGATCTACCTATGGGAACTGGAAAAATAATCGATTCAATTGTTGAAGCGGTTCAAGATATTCAAAATGGAGCCACGCTAATCGTCGGAGGATTTGGGCTGTGTGGAATACCGGAAAAAGCAATTATGGCAATAAGAGATAAAGGAGTGAAGGATTTAACCGTTGTTTCAAATAACTGTGGAGTGGATGATTGCGGTTTAGGTCTTCTTCTCGCTAATAATCAAATAAAAAAGATGATATCTTCGTACGTTGGTGAAAACAAAATCTTCGAGCAGCAATTCTTAAGTGGTGAGTTGGAGGTTGAATTAGTACCACAAGGTACACTAGCTGAACGTATTCGTGCGGGCGGAGCAGGGATACCAGGTTTCTACACGGCAACAGGTGTGGGAACACCGATTGCTGAAGGGAAGGAAAAGAAGGAATTTAATGGTCGAATCTGTCTATTAGAACGAGGGATTGTGGGGGATTTTGCTTTAGTCAAAGCTTGGAAAGCTGACCCACTTGGTAATCTTATTTTCCATAAAACCGCACGTAATTTTAATCCGCTTGCAGCTATGGCGGGAAAAATTACAATTGCTGAGGTAGAAGAGATTGTTCCAGTTGGTGAACTAGATCCAGATTCGATTCATACTCCAGGCATCTATGTACAACGTGTATTCCAAGGGACTAATTACGAGAAAAGAATTGAGAGACGTACTGTTCAAGTAGGGGGGAATTAAAATAATGGAAGATATACGAATTACAATCGTTAGAAGAGCTGTAAAAGAGATTCAAGATGGGATGAATGTAAACTTAGGAATTGGTATGCCAACCCTTGTTGCTAATGAAATACCAAAGGAGTATAAAGTATTACTGCAATCGGAAAATGGTCTTCTTGGCATCGGCCCTTATCCTGTAGATGGTATGGAAGAAGCCGACCTTATTAACGCGGGGAAAGAAACGGTGACCACAGTACCTGGCGCTTCCTTCTTTGATAGTGCTGAATCATTTGCCATGATTCGTGGAGGACATATTGATTTGGCGATTCTCGGTGGGATGGAGGTTTCTGAGAATGGGGATCTTGCAAATTGGATGATTCCTGGAAAAATGATCAAGGGCATGGGCGGTGCCATGGATCTAGTGAATGGTGCAAAACGAGTGGTCGTGATTATGGAACATGTAAATAAACATGGAGAATCAAAAATAAAAAGGGAATGTACTCTTCCATTAACAGGGCAACGTGTGGTTCATCGGTTAATTACGGACTTGGCCGTGTTTGATTTTACTAGAGAGGGAATGGTTTTGGTAGAAACTCAAGAGGGTGTTAGCTTAGAAGAAGTAAAAGCGAAGACAGAAGCAGCTTTTACCATTATCCCTTCGTTCTTAGCAAACGAAACTATATAATAAATAGGCAATTTTTTGGGGGGCACCATATGAAAATGCTAGAAGGACATGTAGCACTGGTTACGGGGGCAGCAAGTGGGATTGGACTCGCGATTGCAGATGGTTTTGCACGTGTTGGTGCAAAGGTCGTTATCACAGATTTGAATGAAGAGGCTTGTCGAGGAGTAGCCAAACAACTGCAAGACCAAGGGTTTGAAGTAGTAGGAATTCCGTGTGACGTGACAAATGAGAGTCAGTTCAAGGTATCGATCGATACGACGCTAAAAAATTTCGGTAGATTAGATATTCTTGTCAATAACGCAGGGCTGCAGCATGTATCACCGATTGAAGAATTTGAAACTGAGAAATTTGAAAAATTAGTAAAAGTCATGTTAACTGCCCCATTCACAGGAATAAAACATGCGTTTCCGATCATGAAAGAGCAAGGTTATGGGCGTATTATTAATATGGCCTCCATTAATGGCTTAGTGGGGTTTGCGGGAAAAGCTGCATATAACAGTGCAAAGCATGGGGTTATAGGGCTAACAAAGGTTGCAGCACTTGAGGGTGCTGTCCATGGAATTACAGTAAATGCGCTTTGTCCAGGTTATGTAGATACACCATTAGTTCAGAATCAATTAAAAGATTTAGCAAAAACACGTCATGTACCTTTAGAAAGAGTATTGGAGGATGTAATCTATCCACTTGTTCCACAACGGCGACTATTATCGGTAGAAGAGATTGCAGATTATGCAACCTTCCTTGCTAGTGATAAGTCAAAAGGTGTGACAGGTCAGGCTGTTGTGCTTGATGGTGGCTATACCATTCAATAAAAAAGCTATAACTAGAGCGTGTTATCTTTCCACTAGGTGGATAGAGAAAGCGCTCTTTTTTGTTTCAATTTTTGATATAATCAAAGAATAAAATTTCCATGGAATGTGAGGAATACGAATGAGACCTGTGATGAAAAAGTTGCCTTATGAGTGGTTGCAAGAAATTATTAAGGTTGCTGCTGAATGGGTTGTAGTCGTAGATCTCCACGGTATTGTTCTCTACATTAATCAGGAATATTGCGAGTTTCTTGGAACGACTCAAGACGAAGCGGTGGGAAAACCTGTTCAACAGGTAATCGAAAATACACGGATGCATATTGTATTGAAAACGCAAAAAGCAGAGGTTGCTTCTGTTCATCCGATTAATGGAAGTGAAATGATTGCTAATCGTTATCCATTATATATTGAAAATCAGTTAGTAGGTGCTGTTGGAACCGTAATCTTCCGTAATCCGAAAGAGTGGCTAGATTATTCGAGGAGGCTTCAGCCTTTATTAGATGAGCTTAAATACTATAAAAAGGAGTTTGAAAAGGAACTCCGTGCTAAGTATAGTTTTGAAGATCTAATTGGTGATAATCCAAAATTTATAGAAGCAAAACGATTAGCAGAAAAGGTTTCAGTAGGGCAATCGGCTGTTCTTCTAACAGGGGAGTCAGGAACGGGCAAGGAGCTCTTTGCCCATGCCATTCATAGAATGAGTCAACGATCGAAGGCGCCTTTTATCCGTGTAAACTGTGCGTCTATTCCTGAACACTTATTGGAATCAGAGCTTTTTGGTTACGAGGAAGGGGCATTTACAGGTGCCAAAAGAGGTGGGAAAAAGGGGAAGTTTGAACTCGCAAATCGCGGTACAATTTTTCTTGATGAGATTGGTGATATGCCCCTATCCATGCAAAGTAAACTCCTTCGTGTTTTACAGGAAAAAGAAATTGAACGAGTCGGTGGGCAAGGCCCTATAGCAGTCGATGTTCGTATTATTGCGGCTACACACCGTCATTTGGAGGAAATGGTTGAAGAAGGTCATTTTCGCAGAGATCTTTACTATCGTCTGAATGTCATAAAGATTGAGTTGCCTTCTTTACGAGAAAGACAGGAGGATATTGCATCTGTTGCCGGGTTCCTATTGAAAAAGCTAGAAAGAAAATTCTATCGTCAAGGAATTATTCTGTCTCCCGGGGTCATTGAATGTTTACAAAATCACATTTGGCCTGGAAATATTCGAGAGTTAGAAAATGTCTTAGAGAGAGCAATTAATGTACTGGATGGTAAAGTTATTCTGTTGTCGCATTTACCCTTGTATCTTAGCGAGGGAAAAGTGAGTTCAAGTCCATCTAAGGCGAAGGATGGAGGGCATTTAATTGAAGGGAATAGAACTTTGCAGGGAGGAAAGGAAGTTGTCCCACTAAAAGTTACTTTAGCTAAGGTTGAGAAGGAGGCATTACTTGAATCATTAGAAGCCGCAAATGGGAATAAACAAAATGCTGCAAAGTTACTTGGGATTAGTAAAACGAGTTTTTATGATAAATGTAAGTTATATGGGATAGATTTTTTAGAGAGGACTTGACCTACTTGATCTGGCAGATATGATAAACATGGGTGTAGCGTCTTTTATAGTTTCGCCATACCAGTAGAAACGAACGAACCCACGAGTCCAATGTCTCTATAGCCTTAGATCTACTTTAATCAGATCTAGGGTTATTTTTTATCGATAGGATACCCTACTTAATGATTGGAAATAATATACAGTAGGGGTGAAATTGATGTTTGGACGAATATTCAAAGTGTTTCTCTTGATAATGGTACCATTAGTGACCACATCTATAGTTTCTACTTCTAAAATAACTTCATCTAAACGGATCGCATCAATACAGGCACAGTCACAGACACAGACACAAGCACCAGCCGCACCTTCTATTATCAGTATACAAACCTCACCAACCGTTGCGGATTCAGATGGGATTGTTTTACTACCGAATGGTAGTGGGAAGCTGCATATTCAAGTAAAAGCTGCAAATGCAGACAGTGTTCGTTTCTGGCTTACTCATATGGAGGTAGGTTCTTGGGAGGATCGTCAGTTGTATAAGGAAGATACAAATGGTGCAGATGGTTGGGAAGTAGATTTTCCCTACAAGGCAGATGAAGGATTTTCTTACGAACTCATTGTGGAAGCTAAAGGATCAACTGCGGAGCATCGCAAATCTATTTTCATTCACCATACGATAGGAATAGATGGAACCAACAAATAAGAATGCACTCCACGTAAGAGGTTTACGGGAGTGCTCTTTTTTCAGTGGCAATTGAAATGGTCTTCTCAACGGGGCCTTCATACCCCTCTGAAGGTAATTTATACTAGGATACATATTCTTATGAATGAAAGAATTTTAGTGATAAATAATCCTCTCGAAGAAAGAACTAACAGGCCCTTTTAGTGTAGTTCGAATTTCTGGGTTTTCTTCAAGAGTTAGTATTTCTGGACATTTTTTTTGTAATAATTTAAGCTCTCCCCATGTAATGTTCTCCATCATTGAGAGCAGAGAATCTTGTTGGTGCTTTCGTTCTTGTTTCCACTGATTATGAAGAGAAGACCATTCATTTCTAAGCTCTTGGATCAAATTTTGCAAGGAGGTAGTGAAGTCTATATTTTCTAGATTGGATTTATTTGAATACTTATCTATCCAAAGCTCAATGACATCATCATTTAATCCGTATTCTTTAGCTTCTTTTATAAATTGAAAAATTACAATGGATTGGGCAGGATATTTTAGTTGATTTCCTTCATGAGAAGCGGGAAGATGGAAGAGATAGTGATATTTCCAATTGAGGAGAGTTTTCCAGTCTACTTCTACATGTTCGGCCAATTCTTTGATCGTATATAGGGTTCCTTGCTTCATACTCCTCATCCTTTCAATAATAATTGCTATATTGCTATTATGTTTATCCTAGCAAATGATGTCTGAAAAAGCTGTCGGAACCTTGGTGAATTTATTGTATGGTTTTGTAGAAAGATGTGTAATGAAGAGAAAGGGGCAAGAAAGAATGATTGAATCATTTAAACAGATGAAGTTGGTTTCTCCCGAGTTATTGAAAGAGAGAGTAGAGACGATTAAGGAATTAGTCCAAAACGAGATGGAATTCTACGAAATCATTCGTGATCGTGAAACGGAAGAGCACTATTTACATTTTGCTTATCTCCATTTAAATATTGCAGAGGGTGGTATAAAGGAAATATTCCATCACATCCTTCCACTTGAGGCAGCAGATGTTATTGGCATCCTATATGGAGAACAGGAATATTCTTTTCCGGATCATTGGCGTACCTCTTATTTACGGAGTGGGCCAGACGGAGGCTTAGTTTGGTTTTCGCCTGTTGAAGGACAAGGAGATCCTGAAATTGGCAAGAAGGTACAAGAAAAATTAGCGAGTTTTCAAGCGGATGGCTCCTTTGATGAGGAGTCGATGAAGAAGCTATTTGCAGAAATTGAAAAGATGATAGATGAGGATGAAGGTAAATAAAGGTGACAAAAAAAGAAGGAGTCGATATTCGACTCCTTCTTCTATATTACTTAGCAGCTAATTGACGAAGAACTGTTTGAAGAATACCACCATTGCGATAGTACTCAACATCCACAACACTGTCAAGACGAACGATTACGTCAAATTCAGTCTTGCTTCCGTCTTCCTTAGTAGCCACAACTTTGATTTGTTGTCCTGGTTGAACATCATTGCTCAAACCAGTGATATCATAAGTTTCTCTTCCAGTAAGGCCAAGAGTCTCAGCACTTGTTCCTTCTACGAATTGTAGTGGAAGAACACCCATACCTACAAGGTTACTGCGGTGGATACGCTCATAGCTTTCAGCGATAACAGCTTTAACTCCAAGTAGGAAAGTACCTTTTGCTGCCCAGTCACGGGAGCTTCCTGTACCGTATTCTTTACCTGCGATAACAACTAGTGGAGTACCAGCATCTTGATACTTCATAGATGCATCATAGATAGACATTACTTCACCTGTAGGAAGGTAAGTAGTTACTCCACCTTCTGTTCCAGGAGCCATCTTGTTACGGATACGGATGTTAGCGAAAGTACCACGCATCATAACTTCATGGTTACCACGACGAGATCCATAAGAGTTGAAGTCTTCACTTGCAACCCCATTTTGTTGTAGGTATAAACCTGCAGGAGAATCAGCCTTGATGTTACCAGCTGGTGAAATGTGGTCAGTTGTTACGGAATCACCAAGGTATGCAAGAGCTGTTGCCCCAGTAATATTTTCAATGTCATTAAGTGTTTCGCCAAGCTCTTTGAAGAATGAAGGCTCTTGAATATAAGTAGATTTTTCTTCCCACTTATAAAGTTCACCAGTTGGTACATCAAGTGCGTTCCAACGCTCGTTAGCTTCGAATACATTTGCATAACGATCACGGAATAGCTCAGGACGTACAGCTTGGCTAAGAGTATCTTGGATTTCTTTAGAAGTTGGCCAGATATCCTTAAGATATACAGGATTTCCATCTTTACCGTTACCGATTGGTTCAGTTGTTAAGTCGATATCAACTGTTCCAGCTAAAGCATAAGCGATAACTAATGGAGGAGAAGCTAGGTAGTTAGCTTTTACCTGTGCATGGATACGTCCTTCGAAGTTACGGTTACCAGAAAGAACAGCAGCCACAGTTAGATCGCTATCAGCAACAGTTTTGCTTACTTCGTCAGGAAGTGGACCGGAGTTACCGATACAAGTTGCACAACCATAACCAGCAATGTTAAAGCCAATAGCTTCTAATGAATCAAGTAATCCAGCTTCTTTAAGGTAATCAGTTACAACACGAGATCCAGGAGTTAAGCTGCTCTTAACGTAAGCAGGTTTAACTAAACCTTTCTCAACAGCTTTCTTCGCAACAAGACCTGCACCGATCAATACACTTGGGTTAGATGTATTTGTACAGCTTGTGATCGCAGTGATAACAACCGCACCATTTTTCACAGTTCCTTTAGTTCCGTTTGGATATTCAACTACTGCTTCTTTCTTCAACTGTTCTTCGTTTAATCCGAATCCACCCTTTTCAATTGGGGTACGAACAGCTTCGTTGAAAGCAGACTTCATAGCTGTTAATTCAATACGGTCTTGTGGACGCTTAGGACCAGCAAGAGAAGGAATTACAGTAGAAAGATCTAGTTCAACTACATCAGAATATTGAGGTTCAGCGCTGTCAGCAGTTAAGAACAAGCCTTGAGCTTTGTAGTAAGCTTCAACAAGTGCGATTTGTTCTTCAGTACGGCCTGTTAATCTCATGTAATTTAATGTTTCAGCATCAACTGGGAAGAATCCCATAGTTGCACCGTATTCAGGAGCCATGTTAGCTACAGTAGCACGATCAGCCAAGCTCATGTTAGCAACACCTGGTCCGAAGTACTCAACGAATTTACCTACAACACCCTTCTTACGAAGGATATTCGTAACAGTAAGTGCAAGGTCAGTTGCTGTTGCACCTTCAGCAAGCTTACCAGTAAATTTGAAACCAACAACTTCTGGAGTAACGAAGTAAAGAGGTTGTCCGAGCATACCAGCTTCTGCTTCAATACCACCAACGCCCCATGCAACAACACCAAGACCGTTAATCATGGTAGTGTGGGAGTCTGTACCTACAAGAGAATCAGGGAATACTTGAGTTTCGCCATCTACAGTTCTTGTAGCAGCTACAGATGCTAAGTACTCAAGGTTTACCTGGTGA
>DATFAS010000046.1:0-19306 GCA_035254305.1 Bacillota bacterium | reverse complement strand
TTTATCAAAAAATTCTACAGGTTTTTATGAATTTTACTGTGGAAATGTTTATTTTAAGATAAGTCTAGTTAGAATGGAAGAATGATAAAAGAGGACAACTTAGCCCTAAGATGCCCCCTTATATCTACGATATTATTCTTTGGTGCTCTGTTTTTTGGACCCATAACCTTTACGTTCTACCATTTTTTTCATACGTTCTGGTAGTTTCGCCTTAATTTGATCTGCTTTTTCTTGGGTAAGCTTTCCTTCTTGAACCGCTTGATCGATTTTTTGGGTAGCTTGCTTCACCATAAGATCAATGATTTGTTGTGTATCCTTTCCCTGCTCAGCTGCTAGCTCTGCAATTGATTTTCCTGATTTAAGTTGGGTTTTTAGATCATCTTGGGATAGGCCTAATGCCTCTGCAACTACTTTCATTGAACCGCTAGGATGCCCCTTATGGTGTCCATGATGTCCCCCTAGAGAACCTCCTTTGTGTTCTACAAATTTTTGCATTCTCTTGGGTAATTGTGCGATTCGTTTATCAGCTTGTTCCTGGGTGATTTTTCCGGCTTGAACATCCTTTTGGATCCGATCTGTTGACTTTTTCACAAAATAATCAATGACACTTTGTTCCGATACCCCATTTGTAGCAGCGATATCCGCTAGTGATTTGCCTGCCTTAAGCTCATTATGTAGGGTTTGCGAATCAACATGTAGAAGATCAAGTAGTTCCTGACTGGCAAAAGATCCTTGCGGATGATGCTGTTGATGTGATTTTGATATAGCTGGTGTGGTTGAACTAGCTGTAGCTGCAAAAGCCGAGCTAGTTAGTGCTACTATGGTCATTCCTGTTGTAACGAACGAAAGCACTTTTTTCTTATTCATCATTCCACTCCTCTTTTCTTGAAAGAATAAATGTTGAGGGTTCTAGTCCTTCTTAGTAATATTTCCCCCTCTTGGTTTAGATTAGACAGAAAAGCTGAAACAAAACTAAAAAGAGTATGGAAAAACTGTGGAAAAATATGGGGAGGCTATTCCTACCATTTGCTTCTTCTTGCCATTTGGTTAATGACCTCTGAAAAGACAATCCCAATCGCAATTGCCCCAGAAAGCATGAAGGCCTGAGCTGCTAGCTTAAGTGCTGAGTTATAGTCATTTTCAACAAAATTTCGCATCGCATCATAAGCTAGACCACCAGGAACTAGTGGGATAACACCTGCTACACTAAATATAATGATGGGTGTTTTATAGATTTTAGCAAAAATTTGACTAACGACTGCAACAATGAAAGCTGCAACCGATGTTGCTAAGACACTATCAAAATGATGGCCTACCATCATCACATAAATAAACCAACCAATCATTCCTACGAATCCACATTGAAACAGTGATCCCTTCGGGGCATTGAAAAGAATCCCGAATGCTCCAGAAGCAATAAAGCTCGTTACAAGTTGCCCAACCAATCCTTTCCCCTCCTATTTAATTAAAGAAAATACAACAGCTATTCCAGTTCCAATTGCAAATGATGTAAGAAAGGCCTCTGCTCCCTTCGAAAGTCCCGATACAAGGTGACCCGCCATAAGATCTCTTACAGCATTCGTGATGAGAAGCCCTGGTACAAGGGGCATGACCGATCCGATGATAATTTTGTCCAATTCCTTACCGATCCCTATCCCGACTAACAGTACGGATAAGAGTCCAATTAGTAAGGAGGCTATGAATTCAGCAAAAAATTTAATTTGTACTAATCGTTGAAAATAAAGGATACATGAATACCCTATTCCACCACAAACCATGGCAGGTAGAAAATCCACCCACTCCCCTTCAAACATAATGAGGAAACATCCGCTACTGATTGCTGCTGCTGCAATTTGCAGTAATAGAGGATAGGTGTTACTCGTTGATTCTACTTCCTTTAACATCTGATGAGCCATTCCAGGTGGAATCTCACCCTCACTGATCCTTCTAGAAATGCTGTTGACTAAAGTAACTTTATGTAAATCTGTTGAACGGTTAACAATCCGAATTAATTTGGTTGGCTCCATTCCGTCTATTGAGAAAATAATTCCTGTCGGTGTGACGAAGCTATGTGTGTTTTTAATCCCATAAGATGCCGCAATCCTCTCCATCGTGTCTTCGACACGATAAGTTTCTGCCCCACTCTCAAGCATAATTTTGCCAGCTAGGAGGCTTGCTTGGATGATTTCATAAGTTTCATATGCCTGTTTCTTCATTCGCTACTCCCCAAATGTAACTCTCGTGTAATTCGTCTTCTACAAATTAATCATTCTTTCTACAAAAACACAACCTAGAAAAAGAAAAAAACGTAGGTGTAAATTTACATTACACCTTACGTTTTATTTATTTTCGACCATCTAACGGATAAACCAAAATGTAGAAAGGCAGGAAGGACCCAGATGGTGGAATAAATTGCAGATGAACCTCAGATTCTTCGCCGCTTGTTCTTCCAATGACATATGCCGTCCCACGTTCGATTCCACCTGAAGAAGGAATATAAGCAATACTGTTATTGTAAAGGACAGATCCTTTAAAATAACCACCTAATGGAACGAGAGTAATCACCGATTTTCCCGGATTGTGTATCGTTAGATCATAGAAAACACCATAGTTTCCAAGATCCACTACAGGTTGCCCAGTTAGTGCATCCTTGCCTCTCACCCACTGTTTACTAGCATAGCCCTCCTCACCCACTGCAATATTAGCAGGATTTCCGTTGAGGAGCTTACCATCGAAATCCCAATAAATACCAGAAACATCGAATGTTCCTCGATCATGACCGTCATGGCCTGGTAGGATTGGAAGATCCTTTAGCTGTGTTGCATCATCATTTTCTCCTGCAGCGATGAAAGTTAACGTTAGATCTCCATCCGCCTCAATATCTCGTATGGAATGCACAGCCTCATTGGGAAGTAGAACGGGTGATTGATAGTAGATTTGACTTTGTCCAGGTGCGACAACAAGTGAATCCTGTCTACCCGCCCTATACCAATCAAGGAGTGCAATATTTCCAAGAATCTCTGGACGATAACTTGCGGGGGTATCTCCTATCCGAGCAGTTCTTAGGGTAATAGGGTGATCAGTCGAGTTAGTTACCATCACATTCACCCGTAAAGAGTTTGCCATCCCATTTTGATTGGTAAGATATATTCTAGCTTTTCCATTAATCTTTTCTTTATATAAAATACCGTATTGGCTAATGATTTCTGGACTATCGCTAAAAATTAGTTTTCGTGTAGAATCCCGTTCTTCCCTTGGAGTAAGCAATGGATAGTTAACCACTTGATCTAGGTCTACGGGGAGTGCTTTGGGATTACCTGTTAAGGCACCGAAATAAAATGGGTATTCATCGGGAGTTGTGAAAACCTCATTAGTTACTTTAATCGTTTTACGATAAGGTTTACTCTCCATTCCCTGACTATCCTTGGCCGTGAGTGTGACCACGTGGTCACCAGGCGTGAAAAATACGGCCTCTTTGCCCATCCAGCTAGTAGTTATGCTGTCCCCATCCACATCTGAGCTCGCATCTATATATTGTATAGGTTCCCCGACTCGATAGGTATCCTTATCTGTTGAGAAGGATGCAACAGGTGGGTGATTCACTGCAGGTACAGGGGTAATGGTTACGACATGGCTAGACGAATCATAATTGATCGGACGATCCGTAAGTTCAGCCATTGTTCGAGCCGCAAGCAATAAGCGATCCTGGATCATGACTCCTACTTGGTTAAACGGAACGGATTGATGATCAATCGTTGCCTGATTGTTTGTAGGATCAATGATGACTACCTTGTCCTTTAGCTGCATCGTAATCATGTTCGTACCAGCATCCCAGTCAACCTCAAACCCAAGATTCTGAGATAAGAATCGGACGGGAACGTATAATCGATTCTCGATCAGAGCAGGAGAAACATCAAGAGGAATCTGGTTTCCATCCACATAGCTCTTGCCATCCTTCAGGTCAAAGAGTATCTGATGCGCCCCCTCAGCATGAACGGTTGAAAACATAGATGATAAAAGAATAGAACATAAACCAAGAATCTGAGATGTGTGTCGCAGAAGCTTCAAGCCTTTCAACTCCTAAGTCTAGTATTCTCACAAACATTCTATTATTCTATTCTTTTCTTTCTATTAAATAAAGGAAAGTTCACTATCATTTACTAAAATAGTTCTTAAAGATTAAAGAAAGTGGAATAATATAGTAATCTAATTCCTACAATAGTATGATTAGCATGTAAGGGAAACTAAGATGGAAGGTTTGACAGATGTGAGATTGAAATTATTCCGGCGTTTTCTTATTATCCGATTAGTTCTTTCTTTTGTTTTGGATTACTGGAAAATCGGGCGCTTGAAGAAACGACTCCAAGGTGAACAACTCAAGAAAGCAGTAAATCAAGTACATACAAATGCGGGAATAAGGATGCGATTAACAGCATTTCGGCTCAAAGGAGTGATTGTAAAGATTGGACAATTTCTTAGCATGCGCCAGGATCTTCTCCCAGAGGCTTTCACAAAAGAGTTGATGGACCTTGTAGATGCCTTACCTGCTGCTCCTTTTTCCCAAATAGAGGTCTTAATTCAGAAAGAATTAAAGCAAAAAGCACATAAGCTATTTAAACAATTTGATGAACAGGCTATCGCTGCTGCCTCTCTCGCCCAAGTCCATAGAGCTACCTTAATGGATGGATCAGTTGTAGCCGTTAAAATTATTCGGCCAGGAATGGAACGGCTAGCAAAGGCAGATTTGGATAGTCTTGGACTAGCTGCTAAGCTTGTTCGACGGATCCCTAGCATTCATCGAAGGCTCGATTTTGTTCAAATGCACCGGGAGTTTACAGAAACAATCCAACGTGAACTCGATTGTCGTCAGGAATTACTCCATTTACAGCGATTTACTGAGATGTTTGCTCACCATTCTCGAATTAAAATTCCAAAGGTATATGAGCCCTATACGACACGTCGAATTCTAGTAATGGAATATATAGAAGGAATCCGGATAACCGATCAACAGAAGCTTAGGGAATGCGGAATAGATGAAGTATCCACTGCAAAGACACTGCTTGAATCTTATCTCAGACAGCTTCTCGTTAGCGGTTTCGTTCATGTCGATCCACACCCTGGGAATTTATTCGTTCTTCTAGATGGTCGCCTTTGCTTCCTTGATTTCGGGATGATGGATGAATTATCTACCAGAGAGGTTCAGACCTTTCGACGTCTTGTTCAGAGTATTCTCCTGAATGACCCGAATGGAGTCCTGCATGCGCTTAAGCAGTTGGGATTTCTTCCCCCAAGTTACTCAGCAGCTGAGCTAAAGCCATTACTTGACCAGGTGGTCTCTAAGCTTTTCGGGAAGGAGCATACTGGGGCAGAGATGAATAGCCTTTTGTCGATTTTTCACAATAGTCCGATACAGCTTCAAGCCAAATACATGTTTATAATGCGGGGGATTGGTTTTCTTATCACTACATTAGGCATATTAGCTCCACACACGAATTGGTTAGAGTGGTTATTTGATATGGGCTTATCTATGTTCAACACATCTATTCAGACAAACGAAGATAACGTCTAAAAATAAACAAAACTAGGCTGGCACCAGGCCTTAGGATAAGGTGGCAGCCTTCCCAAATAATATGAGGAAGACCCCTCTTTTCTTCTATATCGATATTTTCGCTTGACCCTGCTGCAGCTGGTACATTTGATAGTATTTTCCTTGCAAACCTATGAGTTCTTCATGTGTTCCTCTCTCTACAATAACTCCTCGATCTAGAACCAGAATCTGATCTGAATGACGAACTGTTGAAAGTCGGTGAGCAATGATCAATGTGGTACGACCTCGCTTAAGAACTTCCAGGGCTTCTTGGATCACCGCTTCTGTTTCGGTATCGATGCTTGAAGTAGCCTCATCTAGAACGAGAATCGCCGGATCAAAGGCAAGTGCACGAGCAAACGATATCAACTGCCGTTGCCCAGCTGACAGCGTATTTCCTTTCTCTAATACAGGTTCGTCCCATCCTTTAGGAAGATGGTGAAGAAGTCGATCTGCTCCCACGTCTCTTAATGACTGATCGATTCGTTCACGTGATATGGAGGGATCTCCAAGACTTACGTTCGAAGCAATCGTTCCGGTAAATAGATAGGGATCCTGAAGCACTATACCCATATATTTACGTAGGTGTTGTCGAGGAATCTCCGTAATGTCCATTCCATCGATGGTGATTCGCCCTGCTCTTGGGTCGTAGAATCGAAATAATAAATTCATAATGGTGCTTTTACCAGAACCGGTATGCCCTACAAGTGCTACAGTCTGGCCTTGTTTAGCCTGAAAGGAAATACCTTTAAGCACATCCTTTTTCCCATCATAACTAAAAAAAACATCTTCAAATACAACATCCCCACGATACCGATCGATTTTGCCCCCTACTATATTCTCACCCGGTTCGTCTAGAAGCTCGAACACTCTCTTCGCAGACACTCTTGCTTGCTCTAGGTTGGATAGTTGACCAACGAATTGAAAAACAGGTTGAAATAATCGACCTAGGTAATCGACAAAAGCATAAAGAGAACCAAAGGAAATAGCACCAGCCAATCCTAAGGATTGATACCCGAAATACGCAATCAAAGTAATTAAGAAGAGGTTACGTAGAGTTCCTACTAAGTTATAACCTGTTGCTGAATTAATACGAAGAAGCTTCATTTGGCTGTTAAAATATTGTTGATTCAGTGATTCAAATTCCTCAACCGTCTTCCTCTGACGGTTAAAGATTCGAATAATCGAAATTCCCTGGATGGTTTCATTTACCATAGCATTAATGTCACCAAGTAGAACTCTGATTCTTTGATTAATGGAAACAGCATACCTTCGATAGAAAGTAACCCATAGAATGAGCAGAGGGATTAATAAGAAACAAATAAGTGCGAAGCGAACATCGAGAATGAGTAATGCAACATAAATCCCTACCATCGTCATCACACTGGAAAAAATAGTAGCTAATACCGTTACATAGAAATCACGAATCGCTTCTGTATCATTCGTAATTCGTGAAACCACCTTCCCCGCCGGCATATGGTCAAAATAATGAATAGGAAGACGGTGAATTTGATGAAATACATCTTGACGCATGGTTTGCAGAATTCGATTAGCCGTGATTTCAAGTAAATAATGCTGGCCATAAGTAAGGACGGAAGCCATCATTAATAGAATGAAATAGAGCAAAGCTAACTCCCACATATAAGGAACTTCCGGCTTGTAGAAAGCAAATAATTCCTCTTTAGTTAGCTTCATTGCTGGTACCGTTAAAGACTCTTGTTCACGTCCATTTCTTGTAACAGTTATGTAGCCATCCTTTATGGTTGGGTTCTCGTGGAAAGGGAGTGATTGATCGACAAAATAGAAATTTTGTCCTGCCTGCAACACGGTTGCTGGGTTGCCTTTAGTTTCTGTAGATTCGAAATAATCCCCTCTCTTAAGCCAATGCCCTTGATAGGAAACGGCATGGTGATCTACTTGAGATGTTTCGTACCAAGTCTGTTCCACACCAAGGATATGCTTATCAATTAATGATTTGGCGATGAAGGGGCCACTCAGTTCAGTTCCCACAGCTAAGGCAAGCATAACAAGGGCAATTAGAATGGATTTCGAATACAACCTCGCATATTGAATCAATCTGCGATTCACATTCATACAATCACCCCATTTTCCATCTTGGTCGATATTGGTTGATCTTCAAGTCCATCTATCCCCTGTTCTACAAGCTGCTCTGTTTGTTGTCGAACATATTGATCCCTATACCACCCACCTCGTTGAATGAGGTCAGTATGTTTTCCTTCCTCCATTATTTTTCCATCATTTAGGGCGATAATCCAATCGGCATGCTCTACAGCGGATAGACGGTGAGTCACAATCAACGTCGTCTTGCCTACTCTCTCCCTTCGGATGGCACCAAGAATGTGTGCTTCTGTTCTAGCGTCCACCGCTGACATAGCGTCATCAAGCAGAAGGATTTCTGGATTCATCACTAGGGCTCTGGCTAAGGCAATTCGCTGTTTTTGACCACCCGATAGACTGACCCCCTTCTCACCCACTAATGTTTGAATTCCCAGAGGAAGTGCAGCTATGTCTTTTATGAAGCCTGCTATCGCTAAGGCACCGTGCACCTCTTCATCACTTGCCTCTGGTGCTCCGAAGCGGACATTTTCTTCAACAGAACGTGAAAACAACATAGGTTCCTGCGGAACATAACCAAGCCAGCTATGAAGCTGTGTAAGTGGAATTTGTTCAATGGGTATTCCGTTGATACGCAGTACTCCCCGTTGGGCTGGAGGATATTCCCGCAAAAGTTGATTGATGATTGTTGACTTTCCACTTCCCGTTTTACCCACGATCCCAATGGTTTGTCCTCGCTTGATGTCTAATGAAATATCCTGTAAATTATTTTCCATTGATAATGGATAACGAAAAGTGAAATGTTCAAAGTCAATATTCTGTGGAATCATCACCTGTTTATTTCGAGTTTCATCTGTATCGCTAACATCTGGCTGATAAGCAAGTGTCTCATTCACACGATCGAGGGATGCATTCCCTCGTTGTAACGTATTGATAAGCTCACCTACAGCAAGCATGGGCCAGATGAGCATCCCAAGGTACACATTAAAAGAAGTCAGCTCCCCTAAGGTAATCTCACTTTGAAATACCATGTAAGAACCGTAGCCAAGACCAATAAGATAGGTTAATCCTACAAGAAGACTAATGGTTGGTTCGAATAAAGAATCAATCCGAGCAACGGCCACATTTTTTTGATGAACCATCTCTGCTGTTTCAGCAAACCGTTCTTGTTCCGCTTGCTCCTGGACGAAAGCTCGAACGACACGAATCCCTGCGATTGTTTCTAATACCCTGTCATTCATCTCCCCAAATGCATCCTGGGCCAATAGAAATCTTTCATGTACAATCTTGCCGTATTTCGTCATGGCAAAGGCTACAATGGGCATTGGCAATAAGGAGACAAGAGTCAACTTCCAGCTTATTACAACCCCCATGGTAATGAAAATCGTAGCGGAAAATGTGGTGGAATCAATTAGCGTTAAAATGCCGAAGCCCGCGGTTTGAGAGACCGCATTTAGGTCATTTGTTGCTCTTGCCATTAAATCCCCCGTACGGTTCTTCTCAAAAAATGGCGGGGTCATCTTTAAGAAATGCTGCATGAGCCGTATTCGTAAAGTCTGCTGCAAAAGATTAGCTCCACCAAATAGCTGATACATCCAAATAAATCCAAAAATATAATTAATGAGAACAATAGCAAGGTAAAACGTAATGGTCAGTAGCAAATCCGTATGTGTTAGTGTTGCCTGATTCATGGCATCAATGGCTTTGCCTATAATTATGGGTGGTGCAATTTCAACAAAGTTTAATAGGAACAGAATGGTCATTGCAAGGGTATATCTTTTTCGGTGCTCTCTAAAAAACCACAATAATTTTTTAAAGACTGTAAACAAGAACTCATGCATCTCCTCAGTTTTTTTTGGGTATCCTCAGGTAGTGAAACCTATTTTATTCTTACAAAGGCGTGGAGCTGATCGATAACCTATTTCTTCGACATTCGTCGGGACCAAAATTGACCAGCACAGACCAAAAATGCAGTCTTCCGTAACCTAATTATCTGGATTAATATAGAAATATAACATACGGATATGAGTTTTGTGACATACCATTTAAAAAGGAGCTAATTAACTATGACCATTCTAGTATGCCAAGACTGTGATAAAACGATCGATTTCATGAAAGATGAGAAGGTAAGTGTGCTTTATGGAAAATGTGGCTGCTGTAGCCATGAAGATAAATAAGATATTTCTATAACTAGCCTATTGGCTAGTTATTTTTATTTTGTACTTGATCTTGTGTGTAAAAGAATGGTGTGTTCTGTTGAACTTTAACTTTTCGATTCTACCAATTGAATGGCTTGTTTGAGGTTTGCTAAAGATGGATTAGCGCTTTGGACATGCAGTTCCTTCAGAGCATCCTTCACTGTATAACTAGACCCAGGGTGTTGTTTACGGAAGTTCATTAGCTCGATCCCTAATTCCTTCACTTGGCCAGAATGGTTACCTGTAGGATTCAACCCCATCTCCCGATAGGCATCTTGTAAGGAATAATTAGTATTTGGTTTACTCTCTGTTTTCTTTTCTTCTTGACTTAAAACAGGCTGTTGTTGCTGTTTTGTCTCTATTGTTTTTTCGACTGTAGCATCACTGACAGATGTCTTATTTTGTGTGCCCTGTGTAGATACAGGCTCATTACCTTTGGCTGTAGTTTCTAATTTAGCTGCTTGCTCTTTTATTGTTTTTTCTTGTTCATCTATTTTCTGTTGCATGGAAACCCATGTGTTTTTGGAAACAATATGATAGTTCGTATAGAAATAAAACATCAATCCAATCACAACAAAAAATGCTGTACCTCCAAGGAAGAGGACGGTGACCCATCTTTTCATCTTTAATAAAGAACTTTTCGTTTCCTTCTTCAACTAACTATTCCCCCCTTCAATACCTAAGTTAGCATAAAGAAAGAAAAGAAAAAAGCTTCTATTATATAAAAAGAATAAGCAGGCTTTAAGTGCCTGCTTATTCTACCCTATTTTCATTCTATAAAGGAATATTCCCGTGCTTCTTAGCCGGACGATTTTCCTTTTTATTTCTTAGCATTTCAAGTGTTTCTTTCAGCTTCTTACGAGTCTCACGAGGATCAATGACATCATCGACCATTCCATTTGCTGCAGCCACATACGGATTAGCGAATTTCTCTCGGTATTCTGCAATTTTCAGTGCACGTGTACTAATTGGATCTTCACTTTGCTCAATTTCTTTTGAGAAAATGATATTGGCTGCCCCTTCAGGACCCATCACCGCAATTTCTGCATTTGGCCAAGCGAAGACAACATCGGCTCCAATTGCCTTAGAATTTAGAGCCACATAAGCGCCTCCAAATGCTTTTCTTAGGATTACTGTAATCTTAGGAACCGTTGCCTCGGAATAAGCATATAGGATTTTGGCTCCATGTCGAATAATTCCACCATGTTCTTGATTAATGCCTGGGAAGAATCCTGTAACATCCTCGAATGTGATCAAAGGAATTTGGAAGGAATCACAGAAACGAATAAAACGTGCTAGCTTATCTGAAGAATTGATATCCAAGCCTCCTGCCATCACCTTTGGCTGATTAGCTATGATACCAACAGAATGACCATCAATTCGAGCAAGACCGATTACAATATTTCCAGCAAAATTCGGTTGAACTTCCATGAAGTCTCCGTTATCAATCACTTGTGCAATCACTTTGCGTACATCATATACTTTCGTTCCTTCAACAGGAACAAGCTCAGCTAATTCACTGCACCATCCATCATCTGCAACTGATGGAACAACAGGAGGCTTTTCCTCATGATTTTGTGGAAGGAAGCTAAGCAATCTGCGGACATCCTCCAGCACATCTGGTTCCGATGCTGCTGTGAAGTGAACGTTTCCACTAATCGCGGAATGTACTCGTGCGCCTCCTAGATCTTCGCCTGAGATTTTCTCACCCGTTACTGTTTCAATAACCTTGGGTCCTGTAATAAACATTTGGCTTGTTTTCTCAACCATGAAGACGAAGTCAGTAATCGCTGGTGAATAAACGGCTCCTCCAGCACATGGCCCTAGAATAACTGAGATCTGTGGAACCACTCCGGAATAGATCGAATTACGGTAGAAGATATGACCATATCCATCAAGGGAGCCCACGCCTTCTTGTATTCTTGCACCACCAGAGTCATTAAGACCGATAATTGGTGCACCATTCTGAGCGGCTAGATCCATAATTCTCGAGACTTTCACTGCATGCATTTCACCAAGTGCTCCACCGAAAACGGTAAAATCCTGAGCAAAAACATATACGAGCCTACCATGAATTTTCCCATATCCCGTTACCACACCCTCACCAGGTGCTTCCATCTGATCCATTCCAAAATGAGTCCCACGATGTTCAATGAATGGATTTAATTCTACAAAAGTATCTTCATCTAATAATAGATAAATCCGTTCACGTGCTGTAAGCTTACCTCGTGCATGTTGAGAATCGATACGCTTATAGCCGCCACCAAGCTCGACCTTTAATTTTCTCTCCATTAAATCGTCTATTTTATCATACATGCTCATGGAGTATTCGTCTCTCCGTTTCTTAATTTAATCCCCTCAAGGGGTGAGAAAAAGGGAGACAGTTTAAGTACGATAGACTTAAACTGTCTTATTCTTAACTCAAGCGCTTAGCGCTCTTCTCTTACATGTGTACGAATAAATTCAATCGTCTCCCCTGTTGGTGTTCCAGGTGTGAAAATCTTACGAATCCCATTCGATTCAAGGAAAGGAATATCTTCATCAGGGATTACTCCTCCACCTACAACAAGGATATCATTGACACCTTGTTCCTGTAACAATTGAACAACCTCTGGAAATAATTCATTATGTGCACCGGATAAGCAGGATAATCCGATTACATCAACATCCTCTTGAATAGCAGCACTAACGATTTGTGCTGGAGTTTGACGAAGCCCTGTATAAATGACTTCCATCCCTGCATCCCGCAGAGATTGCGCAATGATTAGGGCACCACGATCATGACCATCTAATCCAGGCTTGGCAACCAATACTCTGATTTTTTCCATTTTGCTCTACTCCTTTCTAGTCATCCACTATATTGGACGGTATTCACCGAATACATCACGCATCACATTACAAATTTCACCAATCGTTGCATACGATTTAACTGCGTGAAGAATGTAGGGCATTAAATTTTCAGAAGTTTGGCTTGCCCTTCTTAGATCATCAAGTGCTTGTGAAACAAGCTCATTGTCTCTTCTGTCACGAAGAGCTGTTAATTTTGCCTTTTGTCTTTGACCGATGGATGGATCTACCCGAAGGAGTTCTGGTTGAACTTCCCCTTCAATGCGGAATTTATTCACACCTACAACAACCATATCTCCACTTTCGATCGCCCTCTGGGTTTGGTAAGCTTTATCATGGATTTCTCTTTGCATGTAGCCTTGTTCAACAGCAGCTACCGCACCACCCATATCATCTAGTTTCTGCAAGTATTCAAGCACCCTTGCTTCCATTTGATCAGTTAAAGATTCCACATAATAGGAACCCGCTAACGGATCTACTGTATCGGTTGCGCCTGACTCATTAGCTATAATCTGTTGGGTACGAAGGGCGATTCTAGCTGAATCCTCTGTTGGAAGAGCAAGCGCTTCATCACGTGAATTCGTATGCAAGCTTTGAGTTCCCCCAAGAACAGCAGCTAAGGCTTGGATCGTAACACGAACAATATTATTATCTGGTTGTTGAGCAGTGAGTGTAGAGCCACCAGTCTGTGTATGTACACGGAACTGCCAAGATTTTGGATTTTTTGCTCCAAATTGTTCTTTCATAATACGGGACCAAATTCTTCTTGCTGCTCTAAACTTAGCAATTTCCTCGAAGAAATGGTTATGTCCATTAAAGAAGAAGGATAATTGCGGTGCAAATTGATCTACCTCTAGTCCGGATTCTATAGCTGCTTTCACGTACGCAATCGCATCTGCCAGCGTAAAAGCAACTTCCTGAACTGCGTCAGAACCAGCTTCGCGAATATGATATCCGCTTATACTAATTGTATTCCATTTCGGAACATGCTTCGCACAATATCCGAAGATATCTGTGATCAGTCTCATGGAAGCCTTCGGAGGATAAATATAGGTACCTCTTGCAATATATTCTTTTAGAATATCATTTTGGATCGTACCTGACAGCTTATCCGAGGATACTCCTTGTTTCTCAGCAACCGCAATATACATAGCAAGAAGGACAGAGGCTGGAGCATTGATCGTCATGGATGTACTAACCTTATCTAAAGGAATTCCATTTAGAAGAATCTCCATATCTTCTAAAGAGTCGATGGCAACCCCTACTTTTCCAATTTCACCGGCAGCCATAGCATCATCCGAATCATATCCAATTTGAGTGGGTAGGTCAAAAGCACAGCTTAGACCCGTTTGCCCTTGCTCTAGTAAGTACTTAAAGCGTTTGTTCGTCTCTTCTGCTGATCCGAAGCCTGCATATTGACGCATCGTCCAGAATCGTCCGCGATACATGGTAGGTTGTACCCCTCTTGTATAAGGGTATTCGCCTGGAAATCCTTGCTTTTCCATATATTCTTCAGAAAGCTCCTCAGGTAGATATACCCGATCTACTTCAATCCCTGAGGAAGTTTCAAATTTGGCACTTCGTTCCGGATTTCGTTCTAATCTTTTATTGACTTGGTCTGCCCAATCTTGGTACAGCTCTGAAGGTTGCTTACCCGACATCCTAAACTCCCCCTTATCCTTGTTGCTCTTTTCTCCATCTTTACTTTAATGAATCCTAATCGAATTTAATAACGTGTGTTTCTAGAAACTTCGTATTAAAATCTCCACTTACAAAATCCGGCTCTTCTAAAAGTTTCAAGTGGAAAGGAATGGTTGTATGAACTCCTTCGATTACGAATTCATCAAGTGCACGCTTCATGCGATTGATAGCTTCTGTACGATCTTTTCCCCATACAATAACCTTAGCAATCATGGAATCATAGAAAGGTGAAATTTGATATCCAGAATAAGCGCCACTATCGATTCTAACTCCAAATCCTCCTGGAGGAAGATAAGCTTCAATTTTTCCTGGTGATGGCATGAAGTTCTTCGCAGGGTTTTCAGCATTAATCCGGCATTCAATCGCCCATCCGTTAATCTTTATATCTTCCTGAGTAAAGGAAAGAGGTTCCCCAACTGCCACCATGATTTGTTCTTTAATTAAGTCAATTCCTGTGATCCATTCGGTTACAGGATGCTCTACCTGGATTCTTGTATTCATTTCCATAAAGAAGAATTGACCGTGTTTATCTAATAAGAACTCCACTGTTCCTGCACCATGATAATTTACCGCTTTCGCCGCAGCTACTGCTGCATTTCCCATACGCTGACGAAGAGTTTCATCAAGTGCTGGAGATGGCGCCTCTTCTAACAGCTTCTGGTGACGACGTTGAACAGAGCAATCGCGTTCACCAAGATAGACCGCATTTCCGTGCTTATCTGCCATAATTTGAATCTCTACATGGCGTGGCTCTTCGAGATATTTCTCTAAATAAACACCTGGATTACCGAAGGCTGTGGCAGCTTCCTTCTGTGCTAAGCGAATGGATTTATCCAATTCTTCTGGATCATTCGCTACACGCATCCCCTTACCTCCACCACCAGCGGTTGCTTTGATAATGACAGGATACCCAATTTCCTCCGCTACTTTCAGAGCTTCTTCTACATCTTCAACAAGACCTTCTGTACCAGGAACAGTTGGAACACCCGCTGCTTTCATGGTATCTTTCGCAGTAGACTTATCACCCATTCTTGTGATTGCTTCAGGATCAGGTCCAATGAATGTGATATTACATTCTCCACATAATTGAGAGAAATCCGCATTCTCTGCTAGAAAACCGTACCCCGGATGGATCGCATCCGTTCCTGTTGCGGTTGCTACACTAATGAGGTTGGTCATATTTAAATAGCTATCTTTAGATGCTGTGGGCCCGATACAATAAGCTTCATCAGCTAGCTTAACATGCAAGGATTCACGATCAGCTTCAGAAAAGACGGCTACAGTTCGAATTCCTAGTTCCCGGCAAGCACGAATGACACGGACAGCAATTTCTCCACGATTGGCGATTAGGACTTTGTTAAACATGCTTATTCCTCCGTTTTTACTAGAAATAGAGGTTGACCGTATTCTACAAGCTGGCCTTCATTAACTAGAACCTTTACGATTTCACCAGTTACTTCCGCTTCAATTTCATTAAATAATTTCATAGCCTCAACAATACAAACAATACTTTCTGGAGTTACTTTATCTCCCACTTTAACAAAAGTCTCTGCTGTTGGTTCAGGCTTCGAATAGAATGTCCCAACCATTGGTGAAAGAATCTTCTTAAGGTCTTGCTCTGCTGCAGTGATCTCTTGAACAGCTGGTGCTGCTTCTTTAGCAGCTGCTTTCACTTCTTGTACGGCTGCCTTTACTTCTTGCACAGCAGGTACAACAGGAGGAGTAACAACCGCTTGTTGTACTGGAACAGCAGTAGTAGCAACCGTTGTTACTACATTCTTTTTAATTGAAATACGATTCCCGTTCTCTTCAACTTCCAATTCTGCCACACTAGATTGATCAACCAACCGAATCATTTCACGAATATCATGTATTTTTAACATTTCTCCCACTCCCTATTTGTTAGTTATCTCTTCTATTTATTTAAGACCGACTAGTTGGTCTTAAAACATCAAGCAATTTTAGACCAACTGGTCGGTCTGTTGCTTATGTAACGAAAGCCTATCTTTTGATTTAAAGAAAACTTGACTGTTGCCAAGCCTTTAGGCGAAGGTGTCTACCTTATTCGAATACGCCTAGAAAAATTTATGCTCTGACGATTTAAGGAAGAAGCGCTTAAATTCCGGTCTTTGTTTTGCTTCTTCAGTTAATGTCGAGTGCAAAATTAAATCCGCATAAATATCAGCTATTTCTTCAATGGAATATCTACCGGTCTGTTGATACCATTTATATACCCAGTTAATCATTCCAAAAATCGCCATAGAAATGATTGGTACGGGTAGTTCAGGGCGAAACTCTCCACACTTCACCCCATCTTGCACTACTTGAAACATCATCTCTTTATATTGATCTCGTTTGCCTTCAATGACTCGAAAGTACTCAGGTGCTAAGTTTAGGCTTTCTTGATAGAATACTGTTACATTGGATCTATAGAGGTCAATCATCATGACGAAAGATTTAATAATCGCATAAAGCCTTTCGGTAGGTGTATGACAATTTTGGTAAGCTTCCTGAGCCTTCTCCAAAACGTAAGAAATAAAGTCATCATGAATTATATAAAGCAATTCGTCTTTTGATTTAAAATTATGGTAGAAGCCGCCTTTGGATGTTCCACTTTCCTTAACAATTTGATCAACGGTTACCTTATGATATCCGTGAACTTCAAAAAGCTGTAAGGCCGTTTCTACTATTCGGTCTTTTAACGATTTTTCAGCCATGAATTTTCACCTCTTCATTCCCCTCTTAGCGATATAACCTCCCTCATGTTACATCATTTTTGCAACAGACCAACCAGTCGGTCTATTTATCGTTATTATAGAAAACCCAAAATAATCTGTCAACCAAAAAGTTAATTATTGGATTTTGTAACGTTTTCACTAACTTAATATTTTTATTTTATTAGGGGTTGAAAATTTTCTAAAAAGTGTTATCCTGTTCTACAACAGTCAAGAAAAAAACAAAATTGTTATTGGGGAGATAGCCATGACCACTACCGCAAAAGACATTCTAAAGCTCGATTTAACTGCAAACCTTAAAGATTATGATCAGGCAGTAGCCCAAATGGATTGGAAGGAAATTGAGAAACAGTTTAGCTGGTGTCAAACTGGGAAAGTAAACATCGTCCATGAGGCAGTCGATCGTCATGTAGATGAGGGACGTGGAGGTAACATTGCTTGCTATTTCACAGATGGCATAAGAGATGAGCAATATACCTTTGAAGATCTAAAACGCTTATCCTGTCAATTTGCGAATGGATTGAAACAATTAGGAATTACTAAAGGGGATCGCGTATTTATCTTCATGCCACGTAGTCCCGAATTATATATTGCTCTTTTAGGGATTATCCGATTGGGAGCGATTGCAGGACCACTATTTGAAGCATTCATGGAAGAAGCCGTTAAAGACCGCTTAATGGATGGTGGGGCCGTAGCAGTAGTGACCACTCCAACTTTAAAACAACGTATTAAAGCTCAAGATTTGCCTGAACTCAAGCATGTCATCCTTTTCGGAGAGCAAGAAGAACCTTTAACAGAACAAGAAATCCTATACACTGATCTTATGAAGGTTTCTGATGAATATATCATGGAGTGGGTAGATCGTGAATCAGGGATGCTTATCCACTATACATCTGGTTCAACTGGTAAACCAAAGGGTGTATTCCATGTCCATGATGGAATGATCCACCAATACCTAGCTGGTAAATGGGTTTATGATCTTCGTGAAGGAGATGTATACTGGGGTACAGCCGACCCAGGTTGGGTAACAGGTACTTCTGCTGGAATATGGTCACCTTGGTTAAATGGAGTAACGAATGTTATTCGCGGAGGGCGCTTCAAGCCTAGAGATTGGTACGCTACCTTGGAGAAATTCAAAGTTAATGTATGGTTTAGTGCTCCTACTGCATTCCGTATGTTGATGGGTGAAGGAAACGATCTACCGCAACAATTCGATCTAAGCAACCTTCGTCATATTCTATCTGCTGGAGAGCCATTAAATCCTGAGGTTGTTCGCTGGGGTCTAGAAGTACTAGATCACCGCATTCATGACAACTGGTGGATGACAGAAACTGGTTCAGCCATTTGTGCTAACTACCGTTCTATGCCAATCCGCCCTGGTTCTATGGGTAAACCGCTTCCAGGAATTACAATGGCGATTATCGATAATGAAGGAAATGTACTTCCTCCTAATCGAATGGGTAATTTGGCTATTCTACCTCCTTGGCCAGCGATGGTTCGCAAAATTTGGAATAACGATGAGAAATTTAAAGAGTACTTCTTGAACGGATGGTATGTCAGTGGAGATTCCGCCTACCGTGATGAAGATGGCTATTTCTGGTTTGAAGGCCGCGTAGATGATGTAATTAATACCTCTGGGGAAAGAGTTGGGCCTTTTGAAGTCGAAAGTAAATTGGTTGAGCACCCTGCCGTGCGAGAAGCTGGTGTTATTGGGGTACCTGATCCTGTTCGCGGAGAAATTATTAAAGCCTTCATTACCTTACGTGCTGGTTATGAACCAAGTGATGAACTAACCAACGAAATTTCCTTGTTTGTTAAGCAAACCCTTGCAGCACACGCTGCTCCTCGTCTTATTGAGTATATGGAGAAGTTACCAAAGACACGTTCTGGTAAAATTATGCGTCGCGTTCTTAAGGCTTGGGAACTAGGATTACCTACTGGAGATTTATCAACAATGGAAGACTAAGCTTTGAATATAGCAAGCCCTTATGGGCTTGCTTTTTATTCTTTCATGTCACTCCTCTCTATTTACTTTTTTCCAACAGATAATAAAATTTCACTATTTTTTCAGATGAGCTGGTTACTATTGGGATCATAAGTAAAGGAGTGAATGAAATGAACAAAAATTTAACGAAATGGTTAATCGGTCTTTCAAGCGTAGC
>DATFAS010000045.1:0-57782 GCA_035254305.1 Bacillota bacterium | reverse complement strand
ATAACAACAAAAAATGTGACTAGAGCGCCTATCCCATTGATGATGGACTTATGCTGCCAACCTTCTGTTTTTTCCCGACGCCATTTTAATACTAAACCCAATTGGGATAAGGTAAAGGACAAAAATACTCCAATGGCATAAAGCGGAATTAACAAATCCGTTTTTCCACGAAAAGCGATAAGTAACAGACTTGCTAAGACCCCTAATGTGATGATTCCGTAATGGAAAGCTAAACGGTCTCCACGATTGCTATACACTCTTGGGAAATTGTTATCCTGAGCCATAATGGAGGCTAAGATAGGGAATCCATTAAAGCTTGTATTCGCAGCCAAGGTTAAAATCAGCATTGTTGTAAGCTGAATCGTAAAATACATTCCTCCTCGACCAAAGGCATCTTGAGCCACCATAGAAAGTACCGTAGTAGTTCCAGTGGGGTCAGGGTGAATATCATAGGCTTGTGATAGAACCGTCACGCCTCCAAAAATGATGGATAACAATAGCCCTAATGTGACCATTGTTCTTTTCGCATTCTTCTGAGCCGGTTTACGGAAATGGGGAACGGCATTCGAAATTGCTTCGATACCTGTTACCGCTGAACACCCCGAAGAGAAAGCCTTTAACAATACAAACCATGTTAAACCGGCTGAAAAACCAGTAGGCACCGCAGTTACCACATGATGCGCAAGGCTTTTTCCTGTCATCCAGTCAAACATACCTTTTCCAACCAAAGCCATCATACAGAAAATAAATAAATAGGTGGGGAGAGCAAACACACTGCCTGATTCAGATGTCCCCCGAAGATTCATCCATACCATAAACCATACAAACACAAGTCCGATAGGAACCATGTACGGTACAGTTGAAGGATAGGCAGAAGTTACAGCTTGAACTCCAGCAGATATCGAAACGGCTACAGTTAGAGTATAGTCAATCAGCAGCGAGACTCCTGCTAAGCGCCCCCAAACCATTCCCAAGTTTTCCTTGGCAACCATGTAAGCTCCGCCACCTTGGGGATAGGCGTCAATCACTTGTCGGTAACTGACGATAAGAATGGTGATTAATAAAATAATGGCAATGGCAATAGGCACAGAAAAAGCAAAGGCGGTAACCCCAACCGTCGCCAGTTCCAACAAAATCATCTCTGTTCCGTATGCTACAGAAGAAAGAGCATCGGAAGAAAGAATAGGCAGTGCCTTCCACATTGGCATTTTTTCAGCTTCCGCCTCACTTGATTTTAAGGGGCGTCCAAATAAAACTCTTTTTAACGTATCGGCTGACATTTAAACTTACCTCCAAATTTGGTACTCCGTTTAGATTTCCCAAAATAAAGAACAAAATTTAAAAGATAGAAAACAAAAAAAGCCACAAAGGAGCAAGTATCCTCGTGGCTTTTAAACATAGTCAAATAAGCTATGCATTCGCACGATTTTGTCCCTCCCTCTAACGCTTACGAGGTTAGCTGACGGATTCGGACTTGAGTGTCGCCCTACCTGTGCTAACAGGATTCACCCCACATGAGAAGTTTAAATCAAAGGCTTCTCACAATTGGTTCCCCCGCTTCCATTTACGGAACTCAGCGATTTAAGAAATCGATATTTAAATGTAATCTATGAATTCAATAAATCCTTTGGAACAAAACGTTAACTTTTGAAGAAAAAGACTAATTCTAACCTATTAAAAAGTACAGTTAGGTCGATAAAAGTATCACATCGTTAACATCAATATCTGAAAAAGTTTTGATTTCCCCTGATTCAAGTTGCAACTCAGCCATACTTTTATCAGGGCTTACCCAAATTAGCTTACCGACAAAAAGAGGACCCTTTTTCATCTTGATTTCTACTTGTTCTCCGACATATTTATCGAACAATCTTCTTATATCATGCCATACCAAATAAATTTTCCCTCCCCTAAACGCTTACGAGGTTAGCTGACGGATTCGGGCGTGAGAGTCGCCCTACCTGTATTAACAGGATTCACCCCAGCGAGAAACGAAAATGGCTCTCTCAAAAACCAAAGTCGTATTCTCGGCAGTTGGTTCCCCCGATTCCTTATAGGAACTCAGCGATTTAAACAATATCTAAAAATGAACTGATGAAATGAATAATACTCCCGATAAAAGATATTTGCAAATCATAATTTATAAACTATAATCACCGATTTTGTGTTGTTTCACAGCTTAGTCTTGATTTGTTCGAAATCCTCGTTTGGCTAGCCCTAACTTTGGAAATAATAAACAAGACTACCTTCGTAACAATTTTCCACATAAATCCCAATTTTCTTTGGGAATATTTAAAATACAGCGATTTCATCCGATTTAAATGAATTTTCCCATCGGTCTATAGGTATATAAGCAGGATATAGTTTATTACGGAATGTTTCCTTTCCCGTGTCTTGGGCGCATACAATATGGGGTGGATTATATTTTTTTAATCACGTCCATCATATATTTTGTGAATTGATATATGGCATTGGTATAAAGCCCATTCTTCGTTTGCATGAGTGGCCCAAACCCAGATGTGGCAAAGAACCCTCGAAATAGAAGGGCCATGCTATCTACGATCAGTAGTCTATCTTTTTGGTCAAGCATATTTAACTGACTCCCTTCAAGGAAAGTATCCATCTTACATACTATGAATGATCTGCCCCTCTTTTGTAAAACAACAAAAACCTTCCTTCTTCTGTAGAGAAGTAGATTTTTAAAGATTGATCACTCTAAAAAGGGATATTAAAAATTTCGATTGTGTTTAAATTTTGCTTTGTTTGGATATAATTCTCTACTAGAAAATCATTCTATGAACTCTATTACCTGCATAGAATAAATTACCACCAATCAAAAACGGAGGGAAAAGTCATGACAGCAGCTAGACAAGATGCCTGGACTCCTGATGATGACTTGTTATTGGCGGAGGTTACGTTACGGCATATTCGAGAGGGAGGCACGCAATTAGCAGCTTTTGAAGAAGTTGGGGAAAAGCTCGGAAGAACAGCCGCAGCATGCGGGTTCCGCTGGAACAGCTTTGTTCGCAAAAAATATGAAGCTGCCATTCAAATTGCAAAGGCCCAACGCAAACAGCGTAAACAATCACAACGTGTTCGTACCACGATTCCGTTAACAACCAGTTATGAAGAGAGCGCAATGGCTTCTTCTACAGTAAGTTCAGTTCCAGTTACACAGCATGTTATGAATATGGAAGAAGAAATTTCGCTTGACGCCGTTATACGTTTTCTTAAAAATCAGAAGGATGCCAGCAAACGCTTAAAGCAACTAGAGAAAGAGTTAGAGGAAAAGGAGACTCAGCTTAGCAGATTGATCTCCGAAAATGAAAGAATGTCTAAACAGCTTAACAATGTACAAACGGATTATCAGGTGGTTAATGAGGACTATCGTACATTGATTCAAATTATGGATCGTGCTAGAAAAATGGCACTGCTTACTGAAAATGAAGAGCTATCTAACAAACCAAGATTTAAAATGGATGCGAATGGAAATTTAGAACGTGTTGATAATTAGATAAGAATAATCTTGCTTTTTTTCCTTAAACAAATAGGGATGGAGCAGGATTATTTTTTTTGGCTAATAGTGTAAGGAAGGTTTTTACAAGGAATTTTTGTTTTTGATGTAGAACTATTTTTTAGCAGGCTGCAGCTGTCATCTAATGCTCTCCAAGCTATGCAAGCTAATGTAATAGAAAGTAACTAGATGTGAAATGAGGAGATTTAAGGATGAGGATAGGAATAGTAGGTGCTGGGGCCATGGGCATGCATTTGGCTGCACAGCTTTATATGGCTGGTAGAGATGTTACATTGATTTGTAGGACGAGGGAACAGTCAGATCTAATAGGTAAACACGGCCTTGATTATTGGAATGATGAGAATCAGAAAAAGCTATTTATTCCAGCCCAAACGGGATTAGAGCAGGTAGCGTTTGATATTGTGCTCATCACGGTTAAACAGACTCATTTGCCCGTTCTCTTACCTTCTCTTTCCCAATACGCTATTTCTAATCCTACGGTTTTTGTTTGTTTTCAAAACGGTATGGGACATGAGGACATTCTGCGACGTTCTCTTCCCTCAACTTCTGTTTTTCTTGCCGTTACAACAGAAGGGGCTCTCAAGGAAGGGAGTCATAGCGTACGACATACGGGTAAGGGAACAACATGGATTGGTTCTGTTCAAGGTAAAGCAATGGATCTATCTATTCAAATCAAAATTCAAGAATTAGTGGATCTATTTTCCGGAAGTGGAATGATTGTGGAATCTCAAACGGATATCTATGATAAAATGTGGAGAAAGCTTCTAGTGAATGCCTGTATCAATCCATTAACTGCTATTCTCAAGGTGCGGAATGGACAATTGATCGAATCAAGGGCATCTACATCTTTGATGGAAAGGCTATTTCATGAAGGAAGGATTATTGCTCAAAGAGAAGGAATTGAAATTGAGAAAGATTTTCTGCAAGAAATTATAGATGTCTGTAGAAATACATACCATAATAAATCATCCATGCTTCAGGATATTGAGGCTAATTTAGTAACAGAGATTGATTATATTAATGGTGCTTTGAAACGCTTAGCAGATAGTTGGGGGATTGAGGCTCCCTACAATCGTATGGTAATGGATATGGTTCTTGCCATACAGGAGTGGGGAAGAAGAGGAGAGCTCCCTTCCTAATTACTTGTTTCTTAAATAGTTGGGCGAAGTTAAAAATGTTAACACTTGTTATGGTTTTGTATAGATTAAAAAAATCATTGTTCCTATATTGTTCACAAAGTTTAGCAGGGAAGAACTTCCTCATTGTGGAAATAGCAAGTAAAGATAATTTTTGTTTTGTGGGGGAGTGGGGAGGTTATGAATTTACCGATTGAAAGGATAGGGGGCAAAATACGTGCACTGCGAAAGAAACAAGCCCAAACATTAGAGGACTTATCACAGAGCACGGGGTTATCTAAAGGATTGCTTAGTCAAGTAGAAAGAGGTATATCCCAGCCATCTTTGGAAACTTTATGGAAAATTACAAAAGCACTAGATACATCCATTGTTCATTTTTTTGAAGATGTTTCTGTAAATCAGGTAAACATAGTCAGAAAAGAACATCGAAGACAAATCGTTTATCCTGGAACAACAGCTGGGTTTGAGCTACTTGGTCAGAGTAATAATAGCAGGCTCAAAATGCTAGAGCTTTGTATTCAATCAGAGGAGAGTATAGATCTGCAAATTGTCCACAGTGAAGGGGAAGAATCGATCATTGTTTTAGAAGGCGAACTTTCACTAAAGGTTGGGGAAGAGCAATATCTTCTAAAAGAAGGAGATAGTATATTCTTTGATAGTCATTTATCCCCTAAACTTATAAATGAAGGGCAACAGGCTGTCCGATGTGTGTTTACATCGCTTGGTAAACTTTAAAATATAGGTAAAAAAGGAGCTTCCTTCGAATAACTTAGCGAATTCAAGCTAATTTATTTAAAGGGAGCTTTTTTGTCTGTTTTTCGTTTCCACATAAGGGCAACTAGTTTTCTTTAATTTCAGTGAAAAGAAGATCATAAATATGATAAAATAGTGTGAGATTTTGATAGATAATATAAAGTAAGTTACTATAATGAGTAGTGCTAGTGAAGGGAAATGAGAAGGGAGGCAGTGCTTCGTGCAAGTCGTTGAAATCAATCCAATACCAAGTAGTCAGTTGATGAGTGACTATTTGTTCAATTATTCTAAGGTGGAAAATTATTTTTCGTACAACCCCTACGTCCGGGATTCATGGCAAGAAAGAATGCTTCGTCTATCTGAGCAAACCCATGTAAACCGTGATAAGCTTGTAGAAGCACTAATGGCATATAACAAGCGTCTTAACAATTACGAGATGGTAGCCGATAACATAGAGAAGCTGCGATCGAGTGGTACATTTGTAGTGATTGGGGGACAACAGGCAGGGTTGTTAACCGGACCATTGTACGTCATTTCTAAGGCGATCACACTCTTAAAGCTTGCCCAGGAGATGAAGGAAGAAACCGGAAACGAAATTGTGCCTGTTTTCTGGATTGCTAGTGAGGATCATGATTTTGCAGAAGTGAATCATCTGTTTGTAGAGAATGCTGCCGGGGAAATAAAGAAGGTCAAGCTTTCAGAAAAGGGAAAACCTAAAGCTTCAGTAAGTGAAATCAGCATACCTTCCACAGAATTTCAAGAAGCCATCCGATGTTTCTTCGAATATCTCCCAGATAGCCCTTATCAGCAAAAGCTGAAGGATGACCTGCTTAGAATGGTGGAGCAAACAGATAAATTAAATGATTTATTTGCTATGATTATATCTTCTTTATTTGGGGAACATGGACTTATCCTTGTGGATTCAGCTGACCCCTTGATTCGGGAGATGGAAGTTCCGATTTTTACACAGCTGATCAAGCGGAACATGGAGAGCATACTATTAAGCCAAGAGCAGAAGCTAATGCAAGATGGTTATAAGCCACAATTGGAAAATTTGCAAGGAAATGCTCACTTCTTTCTCCATCTTGATCAAGAACGTCACCTTATGACATGGCAGAATCATCATTTAATAAGCAAGAATGGTAGGTATCGTTTTACCCAGGATGAATTAAAGGATCAACTTGTTCATAATCCTTGCCTTTTTAGTGCGAACGTGGTAAGTCGCCCGATTATGCAGGAATATCTTTTTCCTGTTGCAGCATTCGTTGGAGGACCGGGCGAAATCGCATATTGGGCAGAATTAAAACCGGTTTTTGAAAGTTTTGGATTACAGATGCCTATCGTTTATCCAAGATTGACTTTTACGATCATTGATCGAAATATTGCTTCTTATATGGATAGATACCATCTTTCCTACGAAGAGGCTTGTTATCAGTGGGAAGCGAAACGAGAAGTGTGGCTAAGTGAACAAGGCGCTGATGTGATTGATCATGAATTTGATGCGTTCAAGAATCAATTAACCGATTTATATCAGCCTTTCCTTGAAAGTATTTGTCAAGTTGAACCAGGAGCTAGGAAACTTGGAGAAGCGAATAGACAAAGGATTCTTGCTCATATTGATTTTTTACAACGGAAAACTTATTCTGCTCTTGAGGCAAGGCATCAGTCAAGCCTTAGGCAATGGTCAAGTATTAAACAATCCCTTTATCCGTTAGATACACCACAGGAGAGGGTTTATAATGTTTTTGGATATCTTAATAAATATGGAACTTGTTTCATTCATGATATACTTAAACAGACTTTATCTGTAACCGCCAATCATAAATTAATTTACATATAGTACATTAGGAGGAATATAAAGCTAATGAACAAAGTAAACGAAAGTATTGTTAAGGATATGTCTCTTGCTCCAAGTGGACATTTAAAGATTGAATGGGTGAAAGAACATATGCCTGTTCTTAATCGGATTCGTGATCGTTTTGAGCAGGAATTACCTTTTAAAGGATTAAAAGTAGCCATTTCACTACATTTAGAAGCCAAAACGGCTTATTTAGCTAAGGTCGTTCAAGCAGGGGGAGCAGAGGTTACGATTACGGGAAGTAACCCATTGTCTACCCAAGATGATGTGTGTGCAGCATTAGTTGAGGATGGCATCCAGGTATTTGCCAAATATAATCCAGATCCCGAAGAATATAAATCACATTTCATTAAAACATTGGAAACAAAGCCAGATCTAATTATTGATGATGGTGGGGACTTAGTCACTATTCTACATACTGAAAGACAAGATCTCTTATCACAGGTTCGTGGAGGTTGTGAGGAGACAACTACAGGAATTCTTCGTTTGAAAGCATTGGATAAAGCAGGAGAATTGAAATTCCCAATGGTTGCTGTCAATGATGCTTTCTGTAAATACCTATTTGATAATCGATACGGGACAGGACAATCCGTATGGGATGGAATTAATCGCACGACAAATCTAGTTGTAGCTGGTAAAACCGTTGTGGTTGTTGGATATGGTTGGTGTGGACGAGGTGTTGCTCTTCGAGCTAAAGGACTTGGGGCGAAGGTAGTGGTTACTGAGATTAATGCGATTAAAGCAGTGGAAGCTTATATGGATGGCTTTGAGGTTATGCCTATGGCACAAGCAGCTAAGGTTGGAGATTATTTCGTTACGGTAACGGGGAATAAAGATGTAATCCGTGGTGAACATATGGCCCAAATGAAAGATGGAGCTATTCTATCTAATGCTGGACACTTCGATGTAGAAGTGAATAAGGTTGAATTAAATGCACTTGCTGTCTCTTCACGCACCGTTCGTAAGGATATAGAAGAATTTCAATTAAAAGATGGTCGCAAAATTTACTTGCTTGCAGAAGGTCGTCTTGTGAATTTGGCTGCAGGTGATGGACATCCTGCAGAAATCATGGATATGACGTTTGCTCTACAGGCTGTATCATTAGCCTATGTGAATGAAAAATATAAAGAATTAGGAAACAAGGTAGTTAATGTACCTTATGACCTAGATGAACAAGTAGCTAGATATAAGCTTGAAGCACTAGGTATCCGTATTGATGAGTTGACGGTAGAACAAAAGAACTATCTTGAAAGTTGGGCTGAATAAATCGCCTATTCTTCACGAAAAAATCCTGTTTAAGAAGCAGGATTTTTTTTTTTATTCACGAATAGTTATTCAGTGGTGAAAAGTGGTATAAAGTGGGGGTAATGTGGGGCGAAGTGGGGTGAGTAAACATGTTCATGGGGGAATATCAACATAGTATTGATGAGAAGGGCAGAATGATTATCCCAGCTAAGTTTCGTGAAGACTTAGGGGAAAGTTTTGTTATAACCCGTGGACTCGACAAATGTTTATTCGTTTACCCTATGGAGGAATGGAAGCAGCTAGAAGCTAAATTAAAATCTCTTCCTTTTACTCGGTCGGATGCAAGAGCCTTTACCCGTTTCTTTTTTTCTGGAGCCACTGAATGTGAGCTAGATAAGCAGGGAAGGGTAAATATACCAGGAACGCTTCGCCAACATGCCAGCCTAGAACGGGATTGTGTGATTATTGGCGTGTCTAGTCGTGTAGAGATTTGGAGTTCAACCTTATGGGAGGAATATAATGCCCAATCTGGGGAATCCTTCAACGAGATTGCAGAAAAAATTGTGGACTTTGATTTATAGAAGAGGTGAATAAAAATGTTCCACCATATCACAGTAATGAAGGATGAAGCAGTAAATGGCTTAAATATACATTCATCTAGTGTTTATGTTGATTGTACTTTAGGTGGTGCGGGACATAGTGAACGAATTGCTGCCCAACTATCTGATAAGGGACGTCTGATTTGTATCGATCAGGATGATATAGCACTTGCTAATGCAAAAGAAAAATTAAAGATTTATGGGGAGAAGGTACTCATTGTAAAGAGTAATTTTCGCCGAATCGACCAAGTTGTTAAAGAGGCCGGTTACTCCCATGTGGATGGTATACTCTATGACCTTGGTGTCTCTTCACCACAGCTTGATGAGGGGGATAGAGGGTTCAGCTATCACGCGGATGCAGCATTAGATATGCGCATGGACCAAGAACAGGAACTAACAGCAAGAGAAATTGTGAATGAATGGGATGAAAAGAAAATAGCAGATATGATTTTTCAGTATGGTGAGGAGAAATTTTCACGCCAAATTGCTAGAGAGATTATTCGTGCTAGGCAGGAAAAGCCAATTGAAACAACGGGTGAGCTTGTGGAACTAATTAAAAAAGGAATTCCAGCACCTGCCAGAAGAACGGGAGGGCACCCTGCGAAGAGAACATTTCAGGCGATTCGTATTGCTGTTAATGACGAGTTAGGGGCTTTTCGAGAATCCCTAGTTCATGCGATTCAATTGTTAAAGCCAGGCGGTCGTGTAAGTGTCATTACCTTTCATTCTTTAGAGGATCGTATCTGTAAACAAGTGTTTCAAGAA
The DNA here is from genome assembly GCA_035254305.1 of Bacillota bacterium. Taxonomy (GTDB): domain Bacteria; phylum Bacillota; class Bacilli; order Aneurinibacillales; family RAOX-1; genus DATFAS01. The sequence goes on along the minus strand of DATFAS010000045.1, from coordinate 47,894 downwards.
TATACCGGTGGATGCACATGTCCGCCAGATTTTCCACAGTGTGTCTGTAATAATCACCCAACTTTAAAGATCATCAATCGCAAACCCATCCTTCCTGGAGAAGAAGAGCTGACGAATAACAACCGGGCTCGTTCAGCAAAACTGAGGATAGCAGAGAAATTGGGATCAAACCAGTGAAGTAGGAGAGGAGAATTCCCTTGCGAAGTGGCCCCCATGGCAATCTAGCTGTAAAATTAAATAGGGAAAGACAGCAAATTCAGCCACCCCAGACAAGAGAAGTGGCAAAGACTCAAGTTAAGTATGGTATTCCAGTTGAAGAAAAACTACTCTATTTACTTACTGTTATTGTCATTGTTTGTATATCGGGTTTTATTTTATCGAGGTATTCGTTAATTTCCCAGTATAATTATGAAATTGAAACAAATAAGGAAATGGTAAAGAAAACACAGGAGCAGAACTCTAGCTTAAAGCTAAAAATTGATGAGCTAAGTAAAAGAGAACGCATCTTAGACATCGCTCAGCGGGAATTAGGCATGACGAGCAAGAACAGCACAGTTCGTGTGTTATCCCACTAGCACCAGCACGGGAGGGGAGCCTAATTTGAACAGGATTAAACTGCGCACGTTGTTTCTAGGGGGAGTCTTCACCTTCCTCTTTTTTTTATTGAGCTTTCGCCTATTTTGGATTCAAACCGTTAACGCTGATTGGTTAATGAAAGATGCCCAGGCTCAATGGGAACGCAATGTCACTATTGAACCGAAAAGGGGAACGATTTTTGATCGTAAGGGTGAGTTGCTTGCCTATACATCTAAAGCTTATACGGTTATCGCTAAGTTGAAGCAATGGGATAAAAATGATCAGGGGTATGTGCAAAATGTATTTGAAACCTCTCAAAAGCTATCTCCGATTTTGGGAATGCCATCAGAAAAGATAGCAGAAATTATTGGGAATGGACAAAAGGATGATCGGACACAAGTAGAACTTCGACCCGGTGGTTATAAGATCGATGAGGAGAAGGCACAGCAGGTTAGTAATTTAAAGCTACCAGGGATTATTCTTTATGAGGATAAGAAGAGGTACTATCCAAATGATTCATTTTCTTCACATGTCCTTGGATTTGTTGATCTTGATGGAAAACCTATGATGGGGATTGAGAAAGTCTATGATGATCAACTAAAAGGTGAAAAAGGAGAATATAAACTTCTAAAGGATCGAAAAGGATATAAACTACCGGATGGAACAGAAAGTTTCAAACCCGCAAAAGACGGAAATGATGTCTATCTAACCATTGACTATCAGATACAAAATTACGTAGAGGATGCTCTAAATAATATTTCTAAACAAGTAAAGGCGAAAGCATTGTCCGTCATTGTGGCAGATCCAAATACAGGGGAAATTCTAGCCATGGCGAATCGGCCTAGCTTTAACCCGAACAGTTATTCTTCTATACAAAATTGGACAAACTTTTCAATTAGTGCGAAGTTTGAACCGGGTTCTACGTTCAAAATTGTGACTCTAGCAGCAGCCATTCAAGAAGGAGTCTACCATAACAATGAAACCTATAAGTCAGGAAGCTATTTTCGTAAAGAACTTGGTGTTCCAGTTAATGACTATAATAAGGTTGGATGGGGAACGATTTCTTTCTTAAATGGTGTGCAACAATCTAGTAATGTATTGTTCACTATTCTTGGTTACGAGCGTTTGGGCAAGGACAAGCTTTATGACTACTTTGAGAAATTTGGCTTTGGGAAAGAAACAGGAATTGGTCTTCCGGGTGAATCGGCAGCTACATTGAGAGACAAGAATAGTCTCTATCCCCGTGATGTGGCATCTATGACATTTGGTCAGGGGGTGGCTGTAACAGCTATTCAGCAGGTGGCTGCAGTGGGCGCAGTAGCCAATGGGGGGGATTTGCTTAAACCACATATTATTAAGGAAATTCGTAACCCTCAAACGGGCGAAGCCATCCAAAAAATGGACAAAGAAGTGGTTCGGAATGTTGTCACTACGGATACTGCTAAACAAGTTAGAGATATTCTTGAGACCGTAGTAACGAATGGAACGGGAAAATGGTATTATCTTGACGGTTATCATGTGGCGGGTAAAACGGGAACCGCACAGGTTGTTGGTGATAATGGAAAATATCAAGAAAATAAATATATTTTCTCGTTTATTGGATTTGCACCGAAGGAAAACCCTAGGCTGCTTGTTTATGTAGTGGCAGATCAACCAGAAGTAGATTATGCGTCAGGAGCCAAGGATGTTGTGGCACCGATCTTTAAAAGCGTTATGCAGAATAGTCTTCAGTATCTGAAGATAAAACCGGATGAAACTGCCAAAGAAGTCAAGGTGGAAAAGGCGAATACGCTAAAAGCACCTAACCTTGTGGGACAAACGTCGACAGCTGCAGGCCAAGGCTTAGAGGGGATGGGCATTAAGGTACAAGTAATCGGAGAAGGAAGTAATATTACTCAACAATATCCTCCAGAGGGTGAAGAATTACTTCAAGGAGAAACTGTATACTTAGTAACTGATGGGGATAGTAAGGGACGAATGCCTGATTTTACCGGCAAAACCTTACGTGAGGTATTGGAGTTTTGTACACTAGCTGGGGTTAAAGTGGATATGCAAGGAACAGGATTTGTTGTTTCCCAAAGTATTCCTCCAAAAACTCAGATAACAGGTGATCAAACCTTAACAGTGGTGTTTGGTCCTAAATCTGGAAAACAACTAGAAGAGCAGATTAATCAAGAAATAGCATCCAAGCAAGAAAATAAAGATCAGTCAGTTGGGAAAGGCCAAGGTCCTCCCCCACCAAAGGATCATCACCCGTTAAAAGAACCTGAGAAGAAAAATAAAAGTAAAAATAAAGATTCTCCTACGGCTCCTCATCCATAGGAAAAAATGAGAGATAGAAACGCTTATTCATGCGTTCTATCTCTCTTCTTTTTTGAATAGGGTGTAAGAGACAAGTTTAGCCTGGCCACTTTTTTTGGGGTGGGAGGAAGCGAATGAATAAGGGGGAAGAGAAGATTGAGAGTATCCAACGTGACCGTCCGTCGTCGCATATTTATAGCTTTACTCGTTGGTGTGTTGCTATATTCCCTTCTAATTACGAGGCTTGGATATGTGCAAATCATACAAGGGTCTTGGCTGCAGAGTCGTGCGGAAGATCTATGGAGTCGAAACATTCCATTCGAAGCCAAGCGAGGAATGATTTATGATCGGAATGGCCAAGTATTAGCCTATAATATCAGTGTTCCCTCTGTTATGGCTATTCCTATTCAGATTAAGGACAAGGCAGATGCAGCTAAGAAGCTTGCCAAGGTATTGCAGACAGATGAACAAAAAATTTATCAAATGATTTCCAAACGAACATTAATTGTCCAAGTTCCTGGAGGAAGAAAGATTACAGATGAAGTGGCCAAACAAATAAGGGATTTAAACATATCGGGTATTCAGGTTGCAGAGGATAGTAAACGGTACTATCCGATGGGGGCATTCGCCTCACATATTCTTGGGTTCACTGGAATCGATAATCAGGGGCTTTCGGGAATTGAAAAGGTATATGATAAAATGTTAGAGGGTGAACAGGGTCATATTTCCTTTTATTCTGATGCGAAGGGTAAGGAAATTCCTGGAGAGGTTGAGAAATTCATACCGCCGAAGGATGGATTAAATTTATATTTGACCATAGATGCCAATATCCAATCTATTCTTGAGCGAGAGCTTGACCAAGCATGGAATGCCTTCGATCCAGATGATGCTTTAGTCATTGCCATGGATCCTAAAACAGGAGAAATCCTAGGTATGGCTAGTCGTCCTAATTATAATCCAGATAAGTTTAGAGAGTATCCAACCGAAGTATATAATCGCAATCTCCCCATATGGAAGACTTATGAGCCGGGATCTACATTCAAGATTATTACACTAGCTGCTGCCCTACAGGAGGGAAAGGTTGATTTAGAGAAGGATCACTTTGTAGATCCTGGGTTTGTTAATGTGGCCGGAGCTCGGTTACGCTGCTGGAAAGCGGGTGGGCATGGAGATCAAACATTCCTTCAGGTTGTAGAAAATTCATGCAACCCTGGGTTTGTTGCTCTTGGACAAAAGCTTGGGAAAGATGCATTATTTTCTTATATTAGGAAATTTGGTTTTGGGCAAAAAACAGGAATCGATTTAATTGGTGAGGAGAATGGGGTGTTATTCAAACCAAGTCGTGTGGGTCCAGTAGAATTGGCTACAACATCTTTCGGACAGGGGGTTTCGGTTACACCTATTCAGCAAATTACAGCTGTTTCGGCAGCCATTAATGGGGGCAACCTGATGAAGCCACATATAGCCAAAGAATGGCATCATCCTATAACCGGTGATGTGGTGGCGACGGTTAATCCTGAGATCCAAGCACAGGTTATTTCCCCGGAAACCTCAGAGAAGGTTCGTCAAGCACTTGAATCTGTAGTTGCGAATGGGACAGGTCGCCCTTCATATGTCGACGGTTATCGAGTTGGAGGGAAAACGGGAACAGCACAGGTGGTAGAGAATGGAGTTTATTCTAAAAGTAAACATATACTATCCTTTATTGCGATGGCACCTGCTAATGATCCCAAAATTGTTGTATATGCTGCTGTTAATAACCCAAAGGGAGTCCTTCACTTTGGGGGTGTGATCACAGCACCTATTGTGCGTGGTATCCTAGAATCGGCTCTTCCATATTTAAATATACCGAAGCAAGCGGAACAGATGCCTAAAAGATACATGTATCCAGACAAAAAGATCATTGATGTACCGAATCTTATTGGTATGAGTAGGGATGAATTACAGCTACAATATTATTCGATTCCACTTGAGGTAGAAGGCAATGGTGATGTGGTGACCTATCAATCTCCAGAGCCTGGGAGCCATCTGCAAGAGGGAAAAACGATTCGAATATATCTTGGTGACAAAAAGAAAAAAGATGATTAAAATGAACGTTGACTGTTGAATAAAGGTGGGGTCCATAATGAATTTAAGAGAGCTACTTTCCTCTCTTTATACTTATAAACATACAAATGGTGATTTGGATATAGAGATTAAGGGGATTGAAACAGATTCAAGGAAAGTGAAGCCAGGATATCTTTTTGTGGCTGTTAAAGGGTATACGGTGGATGGCTATGATTTTATACCATCTGCCCTAAGTAGAGGTGCAGTAGCTGTTCTTGGGGAGAGAACACATCCTGAATCCGGGGTAAGTATTGAGGTAAAGGATATCAGACGTGCTTTAGCGTTGCTAGCTGATCGCTTCTATGGGCAACCAACTCAAACTTTAAAGGCGATAGGTGTTACAGGAACCAATGGGAAGACGACCATTACTCATTTGGTAGAAAAAATTTTAACGGACTATAGCCTTCCTACAGGAATCATTGGTACCATTCAAATGCGTTTTGGTGAATACCAAGAGGAAGTAAAGAATACGACCCCAGAAGCTCTAGATTTGCAAAGGATGTTTGCCTATATGGAGGGGAACGGGGCAACACACGCTTGTATTGAGGTGTCATCTCATGCACTTGAAATGGGAAGGGTGTGGGGATGTAATTTTGGAACAGCTATTTTCACGAATCTTACTCAAGATCATCTCGATTATCATCATACGATGGAGAATTACCGTTTTGCCAAGTCTCTTCTTTTCTCTGGATTAGGTAATGCTTATCATAGTGAACAACGTAAAGTTGCCATCTTAAATATTGATGATGCTGCATCAACCTTCTTTCGCCAGGTAACTGCAGCAGAGGTTATCACTTACGGTATTGATCAGGAAGCGGACGTTCGAGCAGTAAATGTGGTGATACACGATTCGGGTACCAATTATACGCTAGAGACCTACCTAGGTTCAATTGATATCGAAATGAAAATGGTTGGGAAGTTCAGTGTTTATAATGCACTAGCCGCTACAGCTGCATGTCTTGTTGAAGGTGTTCCACTAGAATCAATTAAGCAAAGCTTGGAGTCTATTGGAGGAGTAAGAGGACGGTTTGAACGAGTTGATGTAGGACAGAATTTCACGGTGATTGTTGATTATGCCCATACCCCAGATAGTTTAGAGAATGTGCTAAAGACAGCGCAGGAATTTGTAAAAGGGAAAATCTATTGTATTGTTGGCTGTGGGGGAGATAGAGACCGGACCAAACGGCCGATCATGGCAAGGATTGCATTGAATCATGCAGATTTCACTGTATTTACATCAGATAATCCACGATCAGAGGATCCTAATGCGATTATTGAGGAAATGGTGGCCGGTGTTTGTGACCAATCGGGGAGGTATATCTCTATAGTCCAACGTAAGGAGGCTATTGAGTATATGGTGTCTATTGCCGAACAGGGAGATTGTATAATTATTGCCGGGAAAGGCCATGAAACCTATCAGATCATTAAAGATCAGGTATTACCATTCGATGACAAAGAAATAGCTTCTGTTGCCATCCTAAATAGAATAAAGTAACATAGTAACGTTACATACACCACCAGTTTATTTGCAAAGGAGGCCGGGGGATGCCGATTCGTGTACTACTATTTGCTATAGCAGCTGCTTTTCTTATTGCCGTACTGCTTGGCCCCCTATTCATTCCCTTCTTACGAAGACTTAAATTTGGCCAAAGTATTCGAGAAGAAGGACCTAAATCCCATCAGAAGAAGGCGGGTACGCCTACAATGGGTGGGATTATTATTATATTGGCGCTATCATTTACAGTTTTTAAATTTGCCAATTCAACTATGGAATTATTTATATTAATGTTTTTAACTTTAGGGTATGGCCTACTTGGATTTTTGGATGATTTCATCAAAATATCCTTTAAACGTAATCTAGGACTTACAGCGCGGCAGAAGCTGTTTGGGCAATTGGCAATTGCTGTGATTCTTTATTATGTTCTTGTCCAGAATGGATTTGATACATCCGTGTATCTACCAGGGACACCACTAAGCTTTGATTTGAAATGGGGATATCTTCCCTTTTTGATCTTCATTACGGTGGGCTCTTCTAACGCTGTTAATCTAACAGATGGCTTAGATGGGCTACTGGCAGGAAGCAGTGCTATTGCATTTAGCGCTTATGCGATTATTGCTTGGATGGCAACACAAATTAACGTTGCAATTTTTTGTGCGGCTGTAGTCGGGGCTGTTCTAGGTTTTCTTGTTTTTAACGCACACCCTGCAAAGGTATTTATGGGCGATACGGGTTCTCTTGCACTTGGCGGAGCTTTAGCAGCCGTAGCTATTTTGACAAAAACTGAATTGCTTTTGGCTGTGATTGGAGGAGTGTTTGTTCTAGAGGCACTTTCCGTTATGATCCAAGTGGTATCGTTTAAAACGAGAGGTAAGCGCGTATTTCGTATGAGTCCACTCCATCATCATTATGAACTTGGGGGATGGTCTGAATGGCGCGTGGTTGTCACATTTTGGATTCTTGGATTAATCTTGGCTGGTTTAGCCGTATATATTGAGGTGTTGATCTAATGGGGAAAAATTTTGGTCGTACTAGGGTAAGTGGCAAAAATGTGGTTGTACTTGGACTAGCGAAAAGCGGTTTTGCTGTTTCGAAGCTATTATCCCAGTTAGGCGCAAGAGTAACGGTAAACGATCAAAAAGCCGAGCATGATGAGAATGCCATAAATGAACTGAAAGAACTTGGGGTCCAAGTGATTGTTGGTGGACACCCATCAGGGCTGATTCATCAAGGCATTGATTTGATTGTCAAAAATCCAGGAATACCTTATACTGCTGAGCCGGTCCTAGAAGGGACACAGCTTGGTATTCCGATCATTACAGAGGTTGAGCTTGCCTATCAGATAACGAAGGCACCGATTGTAGGTATAACAGGTTCAAATGGAAAAACAACAACCACAACTTGGGTAGGCGAGATTCTGCAAGCAGCTAATAGGCAACCCATTGTTGCTGGTAATATAGGAACAGTGTTCTGTGAAAAAGCAAATACAGCTCGGCCAGATGAAATTCTTGTGGCCGAGCTTAGTAGTTTTCAATTGAAGGGTACGAAAGAATTTCGTCCTAATGTGGCATGCCTATTAAATATATCCTCTGCACATCTGGACTATCACAAAACAATGGAAGATTACGTATTATCAAAAAGTAAGCTCTTTGCCAATATGCAAAAGGACGATATTGCCGTTCTAAATGCCGATAATGAATATTGTATCAAGATGGTGGAGGTAACCCAAGCTCAGATTATGTGGTTTAGTGCCAAACAACCAGTTTCCATTGGTGCATTTGTACGTGATGCAGACGTAGTATTTTTGGATCAATTCGGCAATGAAGAGAAGATCATAGCTGTAAGTGAAATTGGTATTCCTGGGGCACATAATCTGGAGAATGCACTAGCCGCTACCGTTATATCGAAATCTTTAGGTGTAGATTGTGCAGTCATCCGTCAAGTGCTTGCTGGATTTAAAGGTGTAGAGCACCGATTAGAATTCGTGGAGGAGCTTAACGGTATTAAATACTATAATGACTCCAAGGCTACGAATGCACAGGCGACTATGAAGGCATTAGCCTCGTTCACAGATCCAATTATCTTAATTGCGGGAGGACTTGATCGTGGGGTAGACTTCGAGGAGCTTGTTCCCTTATTGAAGGAAAAAGTAAAAGGACTTGTCACCTATGGTCAAACAAAAGAAAGATTTGAAAGAATTGGAAAGCTAGCAGGATTGAATCTGCTGGACTCCGTCGATAATGTTAGGGATGCGGTGGTACGGGCAAGCCAAATGGCTAGTGTTGGAAATATTGTCCTTCTATCACCGGCATGTGCAAGCTGGGATATGTATTCTTCTTTCGAAGAAAGGGGAAGCATTTTTAAAGAGTCTGTGCATATGCTTAAAACAAGCCCTCATTGATGTGTCTAGCAGCCTATGAAAAAGTACGAGCATCTTCTTCAATGTCGGGACAAAATTTTATGGCGATATTGAGGTGGCGGCTATGGCAAAAGCAAGATCTACACCTGATTTCATTATTATCGTATCTACATTATTGCTGCTTGCAATTGGTGTTGTTATGGTGTATAGCTCTAGTGCAGTTGTAGCAATAGGCAAAGGTGATCCATTCTTCTTTACGAAGAGACAGCTAATTTTTGCTCTGTTAGGTATAGTATCCATGTTTTTTACGATGAACATAGATTACTGGGTTTGGAAAAAATGGTCCAAAGTAGGGATCATTACTTGTTTTGCCCTACTCGTTGTAGTTTTGATTATAGGTAAAGAAGTCAACGGAGCCAAAAGCTGGCTTGGAGTTGGAGCCTTTGGTATTCAGCCAGCTGAATTTACAAAGCTTGCTATGGCTGTGTTTTTAGCCAAATGGCTTTCTGAGAATCAAAAGGATATCGTTTCCTTCAAAAGAGGATTAATGCCGGCATTAGGTCTCTCTGGTGCAGCATTTGCCCTTATTATGCTACAGCCTGATCTTGGAACAGGTACGGTTTTGATGGGGACAGCAGTTCTTATGATTTTTGTTGCTGGCTGCCAAATTAAGCATCTAATGAGCCTGGCTCTTTTAGGAGTAGCTGGATTTGCCGGATTGATTTTAGCCGCACCTTATCGTATTAAACGAATTACTGCTTTCGTAGATCCGTGGCAGGACCCACTAGGTGCCGGCTACCAGCTTATCCAGTCGCTATATGCGATTGGTCCTGGTGGAGTGATGGGGCTAGGTCTAGGTATGAGTAGACAAAAGTTTTATTACCTTCCAGAACCTTATAATGATTTTATCTTTTCTATTCTTGCTGAGGAACTAGGTTTTATTGGGGGTTCTTTAGTACTTTTGTTATTCCTACTTATCCTATGGAGAGGAATGCGTGTAGCGATTACAGCTCCTGATCAATTTGGTAGTTTACTCGCTGTAGGAATTGTTGGAATGATTGCGATTCAGGTTGTTATTAATGTAGGTGTTGTAACTGGGATGTTTCCGGTTACTGGAATCACTCTTCCCTTCTTAAGCTATGGTGGGTCATCGTTAACCCTCATGCTTACAGGTGTTGGTGTTTTACTTAACATCTCACGTTTTGCTAGATAGAGCAAAAAGAATGAAAGAGAAAAAAGCATAAGTGGTGATCTAGGAATGAGAGTTGTACTAACCGGTGGAGGGACAGGCGGACATATCTATCCAGCTCTTGCCCTTGCGAAACAGATTCGAGAGCATCACCCCGATGCAGAAATTTTGTATATAGGAAGTAAAAAAGGGCTTGAAGCAGATATCGTGCCAAAAGCGGGTATTCGATTTCAAGCTGTTGAAATTTCTGGTTTTAAGAGAAGCCTCTCCTTTGAAAACATAAAGACAATCATTCGGTTCTTTCGAGCTGTCTCTTTGTCTAAAAAATATATCCGGGAATTTGGAGCAGACGCTGTTATTGGTACAGGGGGATATGTTTGTGGACCGGTGGTCTATGCGGCCCATAAATTAGGGGTTCCCTCCATCATCCATGAACAGAATGTGATTCCAGGATTAACAAATAAGTTTTTGTCTAGATATGTAGATCGAGTTGCCGTTTCTTTTACGGGATCAGCAATGTACTTCCCTAAGAAAAAGGTGGTTGTAACAGGAAACCCTCGTGCAACGGAGGTGGCTAAAGCGGACCCAAATAAGGGCAGAGAAACGCTGAAGGTTAACCCGGAAAGAAAGATCATTTTAGTAGTAGGGGGAAGTCGGGGGGCAAGAGCTATTAATGAAGCGTTCTTAAAGGCTGTCCCTTCATTAGAAGAGAGAAAAGACTGTCATTTTATCTATGTAACAGGTGATATCCATTATGCTAAGGTAAAGGAAACATTCGAAGAACGTGGAGGAATTCCAGATAATATTAGTCTTTATCCTTTTCTATATAATATGCCTGAGGTACTGGCTGCCACGGATTTGATTGTTAATCGCGCCGGGGCGTCTTTTCTTGCTGAAATTACAGCACTGGGTATTCCCTCCATTCTTATTCCTTCACCCTATGTGACGAATAATCATCAAGAGAAAAATGCACGTTGGCTAGAAGAGAATGGGGCGGCAGTTGTTATAGTGGAAAGTGACTTAAATGAAAAAAGTTTAATTCGAGCAATAGATAAAATTATGGAAGATCCCATCAAGACTAAGGAGATGCGAAGCTCAGCACGTAGTCTAGGGGAGCCTACTTCCGCGGAAAAGGTCTTCATTCAGTTAGAACAGTTAATCCAGAAATAGGCGAGTGTCACAAAAAGGAACGGGATGACATAAGTTATATTAAATAACGTGATATGTCTATTGGATCCCGGTGGCATCTTTCATGAGGGGGAAAGGGCTATGAAGGAAATCATTGAGCAGTTAGTAAAATTAGATGTAGGTGTCGTACTTGGAGACGAACCCCTTGCCAATCATACGACTTGGAAAATCGGTGGACCCGTTGATTTATTCATTCAACCAAAGGATAAGATGGGGTTGGCAAGTGCTTTTACAATCATTACCAAACATAAACTTCCCTGGCGGGTCATTGGAAAAGGTTCCAATCTCTTAGTACGGGATAGGGGAATCCGTGGAGTAGTTTTTCAGTTGGCTGATGGATTGGATCATCTAGAATTTCGAGATGATGTGGTGCATGTCGGAGCGGGGTATTCACTTATCCGGCTAGCCGTTATGGCGGGAAAAGAAGGACTCACGGGATTGGAGTTTGCAGGCGGAATTCCCGGTTCTGTAGGGGGAGCCGTATACATGAATGCAGGTGCCCATGGATCAGAAATATCACGGATATTACAATCAGCCGAAGTCCTTTTGGATACTGGTGAATTTAGAACTTATTCTAATCAGGATATGCAATTTCGATATCGACATTCTATCCTTCAAGATCAAGGAGGAATTATAACAGGAGTTGTATTCCAGTTGGCTGCCGGAAATCGAAAAGAGATTGCCAATGCAATGGCGAGTTATAAAGAAAGAAGAAGAGTAACTCAGCCGCTGCAACAGCCTTGTGCTGGAAGTGTATTTCGCAACCCCCCGGGAAATCATGCCGGGAAATTAATTGAAGAGGCAGGGTTAAAGGGATATCGAATAGGCGATGCACAGATTTCTGAAAAACATGCCAATTTTATTGTAAATAGAGGAAAAGCAACGGCTGGAGATGTACTTTTATTGATTGAATATATACAGAAAACGATTGCTGAAAGGTATCATGTTCAACTCATTCCGGAGGTTGAGGTGGTAGGTGAAGGATAATCCGGAGGTGAAACAATGGAGAAACTTGCTGTTGAAGGTGGAAGGCAGCTAGCGGGACGCCTTCGCATTCACGGCGCTAAAAATGCTGCGCTTCCTATACTGGCCGCCACGGTGTTAGCAAATGGTCAGTACTCCATTAAGGATGTTCCTCACCTAACCGATATTACAGTGATGCTTGATATTTTAGCTGCTCTTGGAGCTGCGACAACACATCAAGATTCCACTGTAACAATAGACACTCGATCCCTTCAATCATTCCATGTCCCTAAAGAGATGATGGGGCAAATGAGATCATCTATTTTTCTAACGGGGCCTCTATTGGCTAGGTTTGGTGAGGTAATGGTTTATCCTCCAGGTGGGTGTGCCATTGGAGAAAGAAAAGTTGATCTACACTTCGAAGGATTAAAGGCACTTGGTGCATCTGTCACCTATTACGAGGATCATATTTGGTGTACGGCTAAAGAACTTCAAGGAGCAGATATTCATTTAGCCTATCCAAGTGTTGGGGCAACAGAAAATATTATGATGGCAGCTACTCTTGCCAAGGGAAAAACCACCATTCGAAACGCTGCTCGAGAACCTGAAATTATTGATCTCCAAAATTTCTTGATACGAATGGGAGCAAGAATTACGGGGGCTGGAACAGAATGTATTATTATCGAAGGAACAACGAAATTACACACCGTTGATTATCAGGTCATTCCAGATCGGATTGTTGCAGGGACCATGATTTTGGCAGCTAGTATGATAGATAGTAAGCTTGAAATAGAGAATGTTGTCTACGAACATATTAGCCCTTTAATTAGAACCCTAAAACAATGTGGTGTTGAAATAGGTCAGTCATCTGATATAATAAATGTATCTTCTACCAAGTCATCTCACCTTAGCTATGCTAGAGTGATAACGGAGCCATATCCAGGATTTCCAACCGATATGCAGGCACAATTAATGTCGTTTCTATCCCTCTGTAAAGGCACAAGTGTGATTTGTGAGACCGTTTTTGAAGGACGGTTTAAACATGTTCCAGAGCTAGTGAAGTTAGGAGCTAACATTGAAATTATTCAGAATGAAGCGCATATTCACGGTGTCCGAAGATTATTTGGAGCTGAAGTAGAGGCGACTGATTTAAGAGCTGGTGCAGCATTAATTTTAGCTGGGCTTGCTGCCGAGGGGACAACGGTGATTAGTCAGGTTCATCATATTGATCGTGGTTATGAACGTATTGAGGATCTCCTTCAATCAGTTGGGGCCCATATTAAGCGAATACACAGTTAATGAAGCGGCATATTATATATGCCGTTTTTTAAATCCGAAAGAGGGGACAAGTTATGCAAGAGATGGAGCGTGTTCCTGCTCTGAATACCAATCGAAAGAAAAGAAGAGTGAATCGGTTCCTTCTATTTTTAGGCTGGGTCTTTTTTTTAGGACTTTCTACCCTTTTATTTCTTCGTTCTCCACTTAGTAAAATAGATACAATAGATGTAATTGGTAGTAACACACTAGAGAACACTCAAATTATGGAGGCTTCAGGGCTATCTATTGGGCAATCCTTCTTTACGATTAATAAGAACCAAATTTTGCAGGCTATTTCTGCTCTCCCTGAAGTGAAGAATGTAGATCTTAGTCGTAAATTTCCTGGAAAAGTTACAATTCATGTAGAAGAAAACCAAAGAATGGCTTTCCTCGTTGATGCGCAGTACAAGATCATACCAGTATTGGAAAATGGAACACAGTTGGAAAACCGCCCATGGAATGATAGATTTATAGATAAGCCCCTCATAAGAAACTGGAAGGATGATTCGCTTCTTCCTAAGCTTATGGACGAGATGAAGAACTTGAACCCAACCGTGCTTAACTCTATTTCTGAGATTAGCCCAGCGGATGGAGAGGATCCTCTTCGCTTAGTCCTTTATATGAAAGATGGATATGAAGTACAAACATCAATCCGACATTTCGCGCAAAATATGGAATGGTACCCTTCTTTCGTCATGAATCTAAAGCACGAAGGGAATACGGATGGGATTATCATGATGTTAGATGGGAAGTGGTTTGTGCCATATAAGAAACCAACTGATAAGGAAGTGGGCAACAATCAATGAAAATTCATAAAATCCATGTTTACCTTACCTTGGTTTTGTTGGCATTGGGTTTCATGATTGCCTATTCGGTTCAATTTACGAAGCATGCCATGAATGGAATTTCCGGCTTCTCGGATGCTCAATGGGAGAAAAAGGAGCAGCTTCAAGAGAAAATTCTTGAAGAGCAAAGCCAAATTACTATGTTGGAACAGCAGCTGCAGAACGTAAAGCAGAAGGTATCTAATTTTGAGAAGGATATGTCTGTTAGACAATCCCAAGGTAAAGAAGTACTTGACGAACTACAGGAGGTTCGGATGTGGGTAGGGCTTGTCCCAGTCACGGGCTCTGGAGTCGTTGTGTCACTAAACGACAGTAAAACACTTCCTGATACCGGGAGTGTCAATGATTATATTGTCCATGAGGAAAATATCCGCCAGGTAGTCAATGAGCTATTTGCAGCAGGTGCTGAGGCTATTAGCATCAATGGACAGAGATTGACTACAAACTCAGCCATTCGATGTGTAGGTCCAACTGTACTTGTTAATGAGGTAAAAACAGTGCCACCATTTGAAATTTCGGCTATTGGTGATTCGGATACACTTGATACAGCACTCTTGATGCCTAAAGGTATCATTTCTAATCTTAAGAACTTTACCAAAATAGATGTTAAGGTAGAGAAAAAGGAAACACTTAATCTACCTGCTTACACTGGTGATACAAAGAAACAAAAAGCACAGAAAGAGGATTCCTAAAATGAAGTCTATTAAGCGGGTTCCTTGGATTATTACGGTAATCAGCATCATTGTTGGCTTTATGCTTGCCATACAATTTAGATCCACTAGTAAGAACGCTGCAATGGATTCGAAGGATATCTCCCAAATCAGGCAAGATCTACAGAAGGAAATGGAACAGCATCAACGGATTCTTAGCGATATCTCAAAATATGATCAACTTCTTTATCAATATGAAAACCCATTGAACCAATCGGATTCCTTACAGGTTATGAAAGATGAATTGAAAACCATAAAGGAACGTGGGGGATTAGAGGAAATGAATGGGGCAGGTATGGTCATCATGATTACGGATGTCAAAAACGCTGGCAATGTAGGTACTTCAGCGAGTTTCTCTTCCATCTTTGATGATGATCTGCGCTATATCGTCAATGAGTTATTTGGTGCAGGAGCCCAGGCAATTTCCATTAATAACAACAGGATTACACCTACTTCTGCTATTCGAAATGTTGGGGATCATATCCAGATGGATACGAGGATCATCACATTGCCATTTGAAATTAAAGTAGTGGGAGATCCCAATGTATTGGAATCAGCCATGAAATTAAGAGGTTTTGAAGAGTACTTTAAAATAATAAACAAAAAGATTAGCTTAAAAAAGATGGACAAGGTTACTGTTCCTGCTTATCAAGGAAAACCTGTTATTCGTTATATGAAACCGGTGAAAGAGGGTTCCTAAATTTATGTGGTTACCTATAATTGGTCTTATTGTTGGTATTACTTTAGGTTTGTCATCTGAGATTACGGTTCCGTTGGAATACCGCAATTATTTGTCAATTGCTGTGCTAGCTGCACTTGATACCGTATTTGGTGGTATTCGGTCCAATCTGGAGAGTATCTTTGACATAAAAGTTTTTATGTCAGGATTCTTTTTTAATACATTATTAGCAGCTGGTTTGGCATTTCTAGGTGTGTATATGGGGATTGATCTCTATTTAGCAGCTATTTTTGCCTTTGGAGTGAGATTGTTTAATAATATCGCTGTAATTCGAAGAATCCTAATCGGTCGCTGGTTTAAAGACAAAACTTACAATGAATAGTAGATATCTTCCAATAAAGAGAGTATATTTTTTGTATAGATGAAAAAAAAGATCATATTTAAAGGATATTCGACGAAATAAGCACAAAGTACCATTAAATGTAGTCCTATTATCGGTTATATTGTAAATTATTGTTATATGATTTTTGGGAAAAAAAAGCTAAAAAAAAAAGGGAATCATCAATGGATGTTGAATTATGTAAAGAAAGATGAAGTTCATGCAGGGGAGGTGCCAAGGATTGAACAACAATGAATTACATGTGAGCTTAGACATCGGTACATCCAAAGTGAGAGTCATCATTGGCGAGGTCAATAATGGATCCATTAATATTATAGGGGTTGGACAGGCCGAATCCCAAGGTATAAAAAAGGGAGCCATCGTAGACATAGACCAGACGGTTCTCGCAATTCGGGAAGCTGTGGATCAAGCTGAACGAATGGTAGATGTTTCTATTCGAGATGTATACGTAGGAATCTCCGGTAATCATATTGAATTAGTGCTAAGCCATGGAGTGGTAGCTGTATCAAGTGAAAACAAGGAGATTGGCGAAGAAGATAAACGTCGTGTAATTGAAGCGGCAAAGGTAATTTCCATTCCACCGGAAAAGGAGATTATTGATGTTGTGCCTATTGAATATACCATTGATGGATTATCGGGAGTTAGTGATCCATACGGGATGATTGGAATCCGCCTAGAAATGGAAGGAACAATTATTACCGGCTCTAAAACTATTATTCATAATTTATACCGTTGCGTTGAGAAAGCGGGATTAAGAATTGCTGGCTTTTACTTACAGACATTGGCAGCAAGTGAAATTGCTCTTTCAAAAGATGAGAAAAATCTTGGAGTAGTTTTAGTTGAAATGGGTGCAGGTTCTACTACTGTTTCTATTTTTGAACAAGGTACACTTGCTGGTATTTCTACGATTCCAATAGGTGGAGAGTACATAACAAGCGATATAGCATATGCCTTAAGGACCACAACGGAAGAAGCAAAAAGACTACAGAATAAATATGCCTGCGCATTGATAACAGAAGCCTCCCCAACAGAACATTTTAAGATTAAGAGAATTGGCAGTAACACGGATATCGACTGCACTCAGTTGGATCTAGCGCATGTTATTGAGCCTAGGGTAGCCGAGATTTTAAATTTAATTGAGGATGAAGTGATTCGGTTAGGTTACAATAGCGAAATACCTGCAGGATTTGTCCTTACAGGTGGTGTAGCAGCTATGCCTGGAGTTGTCGAACTAGCAAGAGAAGAGATGCAGGTTCCAGTTCGTGTCGCTATGCCTGATTATATTGGGGTTAGAGATCCATCTTACACTACAGGAGTTGGATTGATCAAATATGCATCTAAGCATGCAATAAATAGAGTTCCAATGATAGAAAAGGAAAAGGTCTTAGTTCCGGCTAAGGTTAGTAAGAAATCTCCTAAGGCTAAAGATAAAGAAAATGGAATGTTTGACAAAGTAAAGACCTGGTTCAGTGAATTTATATAGTTTTAAAATGTTTAATGAGCTTCTAGACTAGTGAGGGGGATTACAAGGAATGTTAGAATTCGATTTAGAGGTAGATCAGCTAGCACGTATTAAAGTCATCGGTGTTGGTGGCGGAGGTAGCAATGCTGTAAACCGAATGGTGGAACTCGGTGTACAAGGAGTAGAATTTATTGCAGTTAATACGGATGCTCAGGCTTTACAACTTTCTCGTGCTGAACAAAAGCTGAAAATCGGTGAAAAGCTTACTCGTGGACTTGGTGCAGGAGCTAATCCAGAAGTAGGGCGCAAGGCTGCCGAAGAAAGTAGAGAACAGATTGAAAATGCACTTCGTGGCGCGGATTTAGTCTTCGTTACAGCGGGTATGGGTGGTGGAACTGGTACTGGAGCAGCCCCTGTTATCGCTGACATTGCTCGGCAGATGGGTGCTTTGACGGTTGGTGTCGTAACGAAGCCATTTTCCTTCGAGGGAAGAAAGAGAGCAGGACAAGCCAATACAGGGGTTAGTGCACTAAAAGAAAAAGTAGATACTCTTATCGTTATACCGAACGATAGACTTCTTGAAATTGTTGACAAAAATACTCCGATGCTTGAGGCTTTCCGTGAAGCAGATAATGTTCTCCGTCAAGGAGTTCAAGGGATTTCGGATTTGATTGCGGTACCGGGACTTATTAACTTAGATTTTGCAGACGTGAAAACGATTATGACAGAACGCGGATCTGCTTTAATGGGAATTGGTGTAGCTACTGGGGAGAACCGTGCAGCTGAAGCGGCTAAGGCAGCGATTATGAGCCCACTACTTGAAACATCAATAGATGGGGCACGTGGAGTCTTGCTTAATATAACAGGAGGAACTAACCTTAGTTTATATGAAGTAAACGAAGCGGCTGATATTGTGGCATCTGCCTCAGATCAGGAAGTCAATATGATCTTTGGTGCAGTCATTAATGAGAATTTGAAGGATGAAATTGTAGTGACTGTTATTGCTACAGGATTTGAGGAGTCTGCCCAAAAAGGTGGATTAGAGAAGCGCCCTCAAAATATGATAAATACTGCAAGAACACAGGTTGCTGCTGCAAAAGAAGAAGAACGTGTTGAAGTTCGTCCATTCCAAAACTTTAATTCCAATAGTCTTGATGTTCCAACATTTCTTAGAAATCGTAGAAACCGTAATAATAATCCTACAAAGAAATAAATTAAAAGAGACCGAAATTACCTACGGGTATTCCGGTCTCTTTTTTATGTTATAGGAATTTATAAATTTTTAGAAATTCATTTCTGCATAAGAGCAATTCGTTTTCTTTAGTATGCCCCACATATTTCGACGAAAATAGTCATAGGTAAATGGCAAAAAATGACAGACTTTTGAATTGGCTTTATAATATACTGTTATCACTGACGGGACAAAAGGTTACATGTTAGTATGCCCTCTCGAAGGAGAAAGGAAAGGAGGGTCATGAGGTATAAGTGATCATTTATCTTGATCTTGTTTTCCTATACAATTTCCTTATTGATTGGATGTTACTTTGGTCGGTTGCCTATCTTTTGAAGCTTCGACCAAGATGGTACCGGTTATCATTGGGTGCTGGTGTCGGAGCATTCTATACTTTATTTCTTTTTCTACCGCCCTTATCTATATTCTATACTTTTTCATCAAAGCTAGTACTTGCTTGTTTAATGGTTTTGAGTGTTTTTGGTTATCAACGTTTACGAGTTTTTTTGATTCGTTTGCTTTTATTTTATTTAGTTTCTTTTGTGCTTGGTGGTGGATTGTTTGGTATTCGTTATTTACTTGAATCAGAAAGTGAGATTCTATCTGGAATCATCATCACGCATTCAGGTGGAATGGGTGGATCGATAACCTGGAGTTTTCTACTGGTTGGCTTTCCTTTTCTATGGTTCTTATCTGGGAAAGGACTTAAGGAGATTAGGCATAAGGAAAAAAAATATTCCTACTCTGGGGAAATTGAAGCAATCATTGGAGAAACAAAAATTTCGTGTATGGGTCTATTAGATACAGGTAATCAACTCTACGAACCTATCACTCGGATTCCTGTTGTGATTATGGAGGTAGACCTGTTTCGAGAAATTCTCCCTGAACAGCTTTATCATGTAATTAAAGAACAGAAGGATGTTAGTTCTGACCTAAGCTTTATGCAAGTGGACGAACTATGGCTTGGGCGTATTCGTATTATTCCTTATCGAAGTGTGTCTAGAGGGATGGATCTCTTAATTGCGCTACGACCAGATGTGGTTATGGTAAGGATGCCGGAGGGTACATTTGAAACAAAACGAATACTAATTGGCCTAAACGCACTGCAGCTTTCCTCGGAAGGAGACTACAGAGCAATTATTCACCCAGATATTGTGCAAGAAAGTGCTTTATCTATAGATTCTAAGCAAAGTATGGGTAAAGAGGCAATATAAAGGAGGGTTATATGATTACGCGTTTCATTCTAGTTTCAAAGCTATTTTGGTACCGAATCATGCTTCTCATTGGTCTAAAGGCTGAAGAAATCTATTATATTGGTGGTAGTGAAGCACTTCCTCCGCCATTATCCCGGGAAGAAGAGGAATATTTACTTGGAAAGCTTCCAAAGGGTGATGCAGCAGTAAAGGCCATGCTTATTGAAAGGAATTTACGGCTGGTCGTATACATTGCTAGAAAATTTGAAAACACAGGAATTAATATTGAGGATTTAGTCAGTATAGGCACCATTGGCTTGATCAAAGCCGTGAATACCTTTGACCCTGAGAAGAAAATTAAACTAGCTACTTACGCATCTCGCTGTATTGAGAATGAGATTCTGATGTTTTTAAGGAGAAATAGTAAGATTAAATCTGAGGTTTCTTTCGATGAACCGCTAAATATTGATTGGGATGGAAATGAACTCCTACTATCGGATGTTTTAGGGACGGAAAACGATACGATTTATCGGGATTTAGAAGATCAGGTTGACCGCAAGCTACTGTATAAAGCATTAGATAAACTCAGTGAAAGAGAACGGATCATCATGGAGCTTCGCTTCGGATTAAATGGCCAAGAAGAAAAGACTCAAAAGGATGTAGCAGATATGTTAGGTATATCCCAGTCTTATATATCACGTTTGGAGAAACGAATTATTAAAAGACTTCGCAAAGAATTTAATAAAATGGTTTAAATATAGAAGATGAACAACCCTACGGGTGGTTCATCTTCTGCATTTTTTTGTCTGTATATAGTAGTTAGAGGCAAATGACATGAATGCATAAATTTTCCCCTGCAGGAGATACTTAACTCTAACGCTGCTCCTAGGAGGGAGAAAAGTGACGCGAAACAAAGTGGAAATCTGTGGCGTAGATACATCAAAATTACCTGTTTTAACCAACAAGGAAATGCGTGAATTATTTGTTGAGTTGCAAAACGGGGAGTATAAAGCTAGAGAAAAACTGGTCAACGGTAATCTTCGGCTTGTACTAAGTGTCATCCAGCGGTTCAACAACAGGGGAGAATATGTAGACGATCTATTCCAAGTAGGATGCATTGGGCTAATGAAAGCCATTGATAACTTCGATCTTGGTCAGAACGTAAAATTCTCAACTTATGCGGTCCCAATGATTATTGGTGAAATCAGACGTTATCTAAGGGATAACAACCCAATACGGGTTTCTCGATCACTTCGGGATATTGCTTATAAGGCATTGCAAGTAAGGGACAGCCTTACAAACAAAAATTCTCGTGAGCCTACCATTTATGAAATTTCTGAAGCATTGAATGTCCCTAAAGAGGATGTGGTTTTTGCTTTAGATGCTATTCAAGATCCGGTCTCCTTATTCGAACCGATCTATCAAGATGGTGGAGATCCTATTTATGTCATGGATCAAATCAGTGATGAACGTAATAAGGATATTCAATGGGTCGAGGAAATTGCGTTAAGAGAAGCCATGTACCGATTGAATGACCGGGAAAAAATGATTTTATCCATGCGTTTCTTTGAAGGAAAAACACAGATGGAAGTAGCAGAAGAAATCGGGATTTCTCAAGCACAGGTGTCAAGGCTAGAAAAGGCAGCGATTGTTCAAATGCAAAAACATGTACAATAGAATAAGTTACAAAAAACAAAAAGCATCCATATAAGGGTGCTTTTCTCAATTTCTGTCACATGTTGGACTAATAAAAACATATATATGTATAAGAAGCATGGGCAACTCATAAGGGTGGGTATAAAATGATGAAAATATCTGATTTTCAAACCAAGGATGTTGTAAATGTGCTTGATGGGAGTCGTTTAGGACAAATTTCTGATTTAGAGATTAATTTGAAGCTAGGGCAAATTGACGCCATAGTTATTCCGGGACAAGGCAAATTCTTTGGCTTCTTTGGTGGGGGGAGTGAGTTGGTTATTCCTTGGCGCAATATTGTAAAGATAGGAAAAGATGTAGTTTTAGTGCGATTAGATGAACCGGTGTATAAAGATGCACAAAAGGTAGAGGATGGATATAGACCCTATTAGACGTGACCCAATAAATAATTGGAGCACGTTTTTCTTTAGCTACGAGTAATAATCGAGGATAAGTCTATAGGGTCATTCATCACTGTGATATTTCAAAGTGAATGTGGTAATATTTAAATAGTAAATGATGGGAGGTATTGGGCTTGGAACCCTTTCAATTCTTGCAAGCTTCTTCTTCTCTTCTGACTCTTACAGAGTGGGAGAAATGTTTTCCTAATCTTGTTGCTGGGTTTACGACGAGAATGGGGGGTCAAAGTCAGCATCCCTTTGGGACATTTAATTGTGCCCTACACGTGGGGGATGATTATGAGCATGTTATAGCAAACCGTCAGTTATTATGTGATCAAGTAGCGTTTGAATTTGACAAATGGACGAGTGCTGAGCAGGTTCACGGAAATCGGGTAGCTATCATAACAGGTAAGGAAACCGGAAAGGGAAGAGAGAATCAGGATGATACGGTTCCTGACGTAGACGGTCTGTTAACCAATCAAAAAGGAGTACTACTTACCTCTTTTTATGCAGATTGTGTTCCCATATGGTTTATAGCTCCTAGTCAACAGGTGATTGGCATCGCCCATGCTGGTTGGAGAGGTACAGCATCTAACATTTCACAAGAAATGTTAGATGCTTTAATTAATAAATTTCAGGTAAAGCTTGATCAAATACAAGTCGCGATTGGACCCTCTATTGGTGGCTGTTGCTATGAGGTAAGTCAACCTGTTGTGGATGCTATTAAGAATAGCTTAATTGAGAAACAAGAGGATGCCTTTATACAATCTGTCCAGAATGAAAAGTATCTCATTGACTTGAAGGAGGCCAATCGTCTCTTACTTTTACAAGCGGGGCTTCGTGAGGACCAGATCTATTGCAGTAAATGGTGTACTAGCTGCAGAACGGATTTGTTCTATTCTTATCGCAAGGATGGCGGAAAAACAGGTAGAATGACGGCTTATATAGGATGGCGTGAAGAGGAGTAGAAAATGAATACAATTGAGCTAGCATACGAACAAGTGAAACGTAGAATTGATGAGGCATGTGAGCGATCAAACCGCAATCCAGATGAGGTACAAATGGTTGCCGTAACGAAATATTCTACCCTTGAAACCACGAAGGCAGCGTTGGATGCCGGACTGCTTCATTTAGGGGAAAGCAAAGTTCAAGATGCGGTCCCGAAGTGGGAGCAACTAGGGGAACGAGGGATTTGGCATTTCATTGGTCACCTGCAAACAAATAAAGTGAAGAATATTATCGGTCGATTTCCATATGTTCACTCTTTAGATCGTGAATCACTTGCTTTAGAATTACAGAAATGGGGAAAGAAGGAGAATGTTGTAACGAAGTGTTTTGTCCAAGTCAATGTTTCCGGAGAGTCCTCAAAATTTGGTATTGATTCCAAAGAAGTGTTGGAATTTGTCAAAAAAACAAGTAAGATGAGTAATATAGAGATTTTTGGATTGATGACTATGGCTCCATTTGTAGTCGATCCAGAAGAAGCACGGCCTGTTTTTCGTAGATTAAAAGAACTGCAGCTTGAAGTTCAGAATCTTAATCTACCTAATGTCAGTGCGCTACATTTATCGATGGGGATGTCGAACGATTTTGATGTTGCTGTGGAAGAGGGGGCAACCTTTATCAGACTAGGCTCAGTTCTTGTTGGGCAAGAATTGAAATAGGAGGTTACCATGAAAGTGATGAATAGGCTCATGGGATTTCTTGGGCTCGCTGGGGAAGAGGATATCGAAGAAGAGTACAACGAACGCCCATATCAGAAACAGGAAACACAGGAGCAAGAGGAGATTACTCCAACCAAAAAAACGAATAAGAATAATGTTGTGAGTCTACAGCATGTGAAGGAACAGGTGAAAATGGTACTTGTGGAACCTAGATCCTATGAGGAAGTTCAAGAAATCGCTGATCATTTACGTTCCCGCAGAGCAGTAATTATTAATTTACAGCGCGTAGGGCAAGATCAAGGAAAAAGAATTATTGATTTTCTCAGTGGCACGGTTTATGCACTCAATGGAGATATTCATAAAGTGGGACCAAAGATTTTCATGTGTGCTCCTGACAATGTAGATATTCAGGGGACAATTTCTGAATTGTTAGGTAACGAAGAAATGTATCAGTAATTTACACCTATTCTAATGGGCGAGGTGAAAGGCCATGAATGCTGTGGAAACGATTATTCGCTTTGCCATTCAAATCTACACATTTATGATTTTCGGCTATATTCTCATGTCATGGATTCCCCAGTTGCGAGACTCTTCCCTAGGGGATTTCTTAAGTCGATTGGTTGACCCCTTCCTTAGACCTTTTAAACAACTCATTCCACCGGTTGGAATGATGGACATTTCTCCCGTTGTAGCTATTTTTACACTTAACTTTGCTGAAGACGGTTTAATTTATTTATTGAATAAACTAGTACTGTTAAATAATCTATGATTATATATGAACATTTTCGAAAAGAAGAACATCCCTTCATTGAAAGAGCCGTAGATTGGCTAGAACAGGTGGAGAATTACCATGATGATCGTCTAACAGACTTTCTTGACCCAAGGCAGGTATATATCCTTCAAACCTTAAAGGCGAAATATGCAAATATAGCTCTCCATACTTCAGGAGGGTATCCTGGGGCAGAGAGATGTCGTGTTATGATTTGTCAGGATTATGCTGTAAATGATGCTTTAGATTATCGATTGACTGCTTTTCAGATTACTGGTGCTGCTTCGGCTTTTGAAAAGCTTGAACATAAGGATTTTCTGGGTGCCCTATTAAATTGTGGGTTGAAAAGGGATAAGTTTGGCGATATATTACGAACGGATGGCTGCGTTCAATTGATTGTGGCACAGGAGATTGCAGGATATGTTCAACTCCAGCTAAAACAGGTTCATCGGGTTACGGTGTCTTTAGAAGAGATTCCATTAGAATCTATTATCTCGGGCACTACTTCTTGGAAGCAGTCAGCCATAACGATTCCTTCAACTAGGGCAGATGTGGTGGTTGGTGAAGTTTTCCATTTATCACGATCAAAGGTTCTTACACCAATCCGTGCTGGACATTTAAAGGTGAATTGGATGGTTGTAGATTCCCCTTCCTTTGAATTGAAAGTGGGGGACATCATCTCTTTAAGGGGCTATGGTCGCTTTAAAGTGATGGAGGAAGAAGGACAAACACGAAAAGGGAATATTCGTATACAAATTGGTCTGCTGCGATGAACGAATAGATACTTCAGATACTCCGGAGGTGTGAAATATGGCTTTAACTCCCCTAGATATACATAATAAGGAATTCGGCAAATCTTTTCGTGGCTATGATGAAGATGAGGTAAATGAATTTCTAGATCAAATTATTAAAGACATGGAAATGATGGTTAAGGAAAAAAGAGATCTAGAAGATAAACTTGTTATGATGACAGAACGAGTGAATTACTTTACTAGCATTGAAGAAACGTTAAGTAAATCTATTCTTATTGCCCAGGAAACGGCAGAGGAATTAAAAAATAATGCTCGAAAAGAAGCACAGTTAATCATTAAGGAATCAGAGAAAAATGCGGATCGCATTATTAATGAATCTCTTACAAAATCAAGAAAAATTGCTCTTGAAATCGAGGAGTTAAAAAAACGCGCCTCCGTATACCGGATGAGATTTCGCAGCCTGTTAGAAGCACAGCTCGCAATGCTTGAAAATGGAGATTGGGATGAAATGGAGAAAATTGAGGAGGAGATTACTAAGCGGGATTAGTCCTCTAGTATAAGCCTTCGACTTGATTTGATGGAAAAATAGGATTATAATTTTGACCAAGTTGTACTTGTTATTAGAGTGTAGAATCTCCCAATGTTGCTAGTGCAAAATTCTCCTGTTTATCAGGAGCCTTCTCAATTCCAGGTGGATTCGAGAAGGCTTTTATTCATTCGTATGGAGAACGTAATCTTATATTTATACTTATAAAATGGAATGACTTAAATTTTAGGAGTGAAATCGGAATGGATTATAGTAAAAGCCTTAATTTGCCGAAAACAGATTTCCCTATGCGCGGCAATCTGCCAGAGCGCGAACCAGAAATGCAAAAATGGTGGGAAGAAATCGGAATTTACGATAAAGTTCAGCAGAGAACAGATGGTCGCCCTAAGTTTATTCTTCATGATGGACCTCCATATGCTAATGGAGATATACATATTGGACACGCCTTAAATAAGGTTCTTAAAGATATGATCGTTCGCTACAAATCTATGACTGGATTCGATTCGCCCTATGTACCAGGATGGGATACACATGGACTTCCTATTGAACACGCCATTATTAAGAATGAGAAAATCGATCGTCATAAAGTAGGAGCAGCGGAGTTTAGAGAACGATGCACCGAGTATGCTTATTCTTATGTTGATCGCCAACGAGGTCAATTTAAAAGATTAGGTGTTCGTGGAGATTGGGATAATCCATATATTACGCTAAAGCCAGAATATGAAGCAAAGCAAATCCGTGTCTTCGGAGAAATGGCAAAAAAAGGGTATATTTATAAAGGGCTTAAGGCAGTGTACTGGTCACCTTCTTCAGAAACTGCTTTGGCAGAAGCTGAAATTGAATATAAAGAGAAGCGTTCAGCATCGATCTATGTTAAATTTCAGATTGTTGATGGTAAGGATAAACTGGGTACAGATACATGCTTTATCATCTGGACAACTACACCTTGGACCATTCCGGCGAATCTTGCCATTGCCATTCATCCTGAATTGGAATATTCTCTCGTGTCTGTTGATGGAGAGAAATACGTAGTAGCATCCGGGCTTGTGAAGAATGTAGCTGAAACGGTCGGTTGGGATCAGTATGAAGTTACGGCTACCTTCAAAGGAGAAGAGCTAGAAGGGATCGAATGTAAACACCCCTTCTATGATCGATTATCGACGATCCTCCTCGGAGAGCACGTTACTCTTGACGCAGGTACAGGCTGTGTTCATACCGCACCTGGACATGGGGAAGATGACTTTAATTTAGGGCAAAAATATGGGTTAGCTGTTCTTTGTCCTGTAGATGATAAAGGGAAGTTCACGAAAGAAGCACCAGGCTTTGAAGGGTTATTTTACGATGATGGGAACAAGATAGTTACCGAGAAATTAAAAGAAGTCGGAGCTCTTATTCATCTGAATTTCATTAAACACCAATATCCACATGACTGGCGAAGCAAGCAGCCTGTTATCTACAGAGCAACTGAGCAATGGTTTGCTTCCATAGATGGTTTTAGGGAAAAAATGCTAGAGGCCATTAAAGAAGTGAACTGGATCCCTGAATGGGGTGAACAACGTCTTCATAATATGATTGCGGATCGTAATGATTGGTGTATCTCTAGACAAAGAGTTTGGGGAGTTCCTATTCCAATCTTCTTCTGCCGTGATTGTAATAAAGAAATTATCAATGATGAGACGATCGATCACATTGCTAATTTATTCCGTGTGGAAGGATCTCAGGCATGGTTTACAAAGGAAATTTCTGAATTAATGCCTGAAAACTATAAGTGCCCTCAATGTGGAGGTAAGGACTTCCGTAAGGAAACAGACATTATGGATGTATGGTTTGACTCCGGTTCAAGTCATGCTTCCGTTCTAGACGAGAGAAAGAATCTGTCATGGCCTGCTGACATGTACCTAGAAGGATCTGACCAATACCGTGGTTGGTTTAATTCATCTCTTTCTACCGCTGTGGCTGTTTATGGTCGAGCACCGTATCGTAATGTACTAAGTCATGGATTTGTACTTGATGGTGAAGGCAGAAAAATGTCCAAGTCACTCGGAAATGTTATTATTCCGAATGAAGTGATGAATAAGCTAGGGGCAGATATCCTTCGTTTATGGGTGGCTTCGGTAGATTACACTGCAGATGTTCGTATTTCAGATAAAATCATGAACCAGATCTCAGAGGTTTATCGTAAGATCCGTAATACGTTCCGCTTCCTATTAGGGAATTTAGAAGGATTTGACCCTACTAAGGATTCTGTTCCTTTTGAACAGTTACCAGAACTAGATCGTTTCGTTATGATTAAACTTCAAAGAGTCATTGAACGTGCGGTAAAAGGATATGATGAATATCATTTCCATGCTGTGTTCCAAGCTGTACACAATTTCTGTACAATTGATTTAAGCCAATTCTATCTCGATGTTTCCAAGGACCGCCTATATACTGAAGGAGATAAATCTTTACCAAGAAAAGCAGCTCAAACTGTAATGTATGAAACATTGCTTTCACTTGTGAAATTAATGACTCCGATTCTTCCACATACAGCAGATGAGGTATGGAAGTATATCCCGGCGGTTAAAGAAGAAAGCGTGCAGTTAACTGACATACCACAGGTTAGAACGGAGATTCTAGCAGAAAATGCTTTGGAAGAAAAATGGGATAAGTTCTTAGAAATTCGAGATGAAGTCCTTAAGGCATTAGAAGAAGCACGTAAAGCAAAGGTGATCGGCCAATCTCTAGGGGCCTCTATCGAGCTTTATCCAACAGAACAGGCGGCTGAGCTTCTACGTCAGTTTGCTAATAAAGAAGAAATATTTATTGTGTCAAATGTAGTCGTTCATGAAAACTCACAAGCACCTGAGGATGCTTTGCGTTTTGAACATGTTTCGGTGAAAGTAAGCCCTGCTCAAGGCGAGAAATGTGAACGCTGCTGGACGGTTACCCCTGAGGTAGGTAAGGATGAATTGCATCCAACTGTTTGCCCACGCTGTGCATCTGTTCTACATGAACATTATAAAGAGATCTAGTATAATATACGCTTCACAAACCCTATCCGAATTTTAGTGGATAGGGTTTTTTTATTCTTTTTTTCATCGACAAAAATAGTGACGAACTGACCTCATATTACGACAGACTTTTTCATTTACTTATTACTATAATATGGTAGTAACTGGTACGGAGCCTAGGTGAATGCTAAACAAAAATAAAGGAGGTGAAAGAATGGATTTGGAAATCATTGAACTACGAAAAAGGAAATTTACGATTGAGCAAATAGCAGCGAAGTTGGGAATAACAGTTGGCCAGGTAAAATATCGAATCTATAAGAAGAATCTAGATACCAAAAGCACGAAGGAATCGTTGCAAGTCTCAAGATCTAATTCTATTCCGTTGCCACCAAACTATTACGGGGAAAACGAGATTGTATTGATTGTACAAGGGCCGACTTCCCTATACGTCTATTGGGAGATTACTTGGCCACTTAGTCATATGGTCGGGGATTTCTTCAATGTTTCCTTTGAGAGCCTTCCAAGGATCTTACGCATCTACGATGTAACGGATATATGGTTTAACGGTAGGAATGCACATTGGTCTCATGATATCCCCATTAATCACCAGGCTGATAATTGGTTTATTTCTGATCTTGCTCCAGATCGAACCTACACGATCGAATTAGGGGTTGGGTGGCAGAATCGATTCCTTCCTTTATTACGTTCAAAACCGAAGTCCACTCCTCGAAATCAACCGGTGCCGGATGGAATTGCCATGCATTCGGGGAGTTCTCAACAGTCTCTAGAACGGATCAAGCCACAGTGGTTTGAAAACTTTAGCACTTATACATTGTATTGAAACACGAGGTGAATTCCATTGGCATTACCCCAAGAAGAAGTTGGCTATTTAGCTATTGTCCTCCATGCTCACTTACCCTATGTTCGACATGAGGAGAAAGATTGCTTAGAAGAACGATGGTTGTACGAGGCATTAACAGAAACGTATATTCCATTGCTACAAACCTTTGAAAAACTAGTAGAAGACAAGGTTGATTTTCGCATCACCTTTTCACTTTCCCCAACTCTCTTGTCCATGCTTGAAGATAGATTTTTATTAGAACGATACAGACATCATTTGGACCAGCTAATTGAATTGTCCAAAAAGGAGATAGCTAGAACACGTAGGGATGCAGCCAATAATCGATTGGCAATAATGTATTTCAAAACCTTCCTAGGTATTAAAGAATATATGGAACAGCACGATTATTTAGTAGTTCCTAGGTTCAAGCAGTTGAGTGAAAAAGGTTTATTGGAGTTAATGACTACAGCTGCTACGCATGGCTTTATGCCTGCAATGGAAACAGCAGAATCGATTTATGCACAATGGGAAATTGGGCTCGCCACTTTTGAGAGATATCTAGGATTTCGGCCAAAGGGGGTATGGGTACCAGAATGTGGGTATACACCTGGATTGGATCGGATTCTAAAGCAGCTAGGGGTTGATTATTTTTTCTGTGACTCTCACTCTTTAGAACATGCATCACCTAAGCCGAAGAATGGTGTCTTCTCTCCTATTAAAACAGGATATGGTGTTTATGCCTTTGCTAGAGATCAGGAATCTTCCTCACAAGTATGGAGTTCCTTTACAGGTTACCCAGGTGATTATGATTACCGGGAATATTATCGAGATATTGGATTTGATCTACCTTTATCGTACATATTGCCCTATATTCATGCGAAAGGAATTCGGGTGAATACGGGACTTAAGTATTATCGCATCACTGGGAAATCAGATCAGAAGGAACTCTATCAACCAAAATGGGCAGATCAAAAAGCGGCTATCCATGCTGGAAATTTTATGTATAATCGGGAAAATCAAATTCGCCATCAATCTTCAACACTAGGAATTAAACCACTCGTTGTCGCACCTTATGATGCTGAGCTATTCGGACATTGGTGGTATGAGGGGCCGCAATTTCTTAATTATTTATGTCGGAAGATTTGCTTTGATCAAAAAACATTTCTTATGATTACACCCTCTGAATATATTGCTCTCTATCCGGAACAAGAAGTCGCCCAACCGCCTCTTAGTACTTGGGGAAGAAATGGGTATTGTGAAGTATGGGTGGGCCCAAATAATGCTTGGATATATCGACATTTACACAAGGCCGAAAAGAAAATGGTAGAGCTAGTTAGCCGTATCACCCAGCCGAATGAATGGGAAGAGAAGGCATTGGTAATAGCCTTAAAACAATTATTGCTTGCACAAAGTAGTGATTGGCCTTTTATGATGGATAATCAGACGATGACAGAATATGCAGTTAGAAGAGTAAATGAGCATCTAGGCCTGTTCAATCAGATTTATGAAGGGCTCTTAGGGCATAACCTTGATTTAGACTGGCTGCAGCAATTGGAGTTAAGATGGCCAATATTTGACGGAATTCGTTCATCAGTCTATTTACCGGAGGAAATGCATAGAGTAGCAATAGCATCTAGTAGGGAGTGTACAGATCAACCTGTACACAGACGTATCCTCATGCTTGCATGGGAATACCCGCCTAAAATTGTAGGTGGTCTAGCTCGTGCTGTGTATGACTTATCTCGGGAGTTAGTAAACCAGGGAGAAGAAGTTCATGTCTTTACAAGCTACGTAGAACATTCTCCTCGATATGAAAATATGGAAGGTGTACATGTGCACCGTATTTCCAGTTTTCATGAAGGAGGACAGGAGAATTTTATGGATTGGGTTTTTGAACTCAATTTATCTATGGTTGCCCATTTAGAGTATTGTCACAGACAAGGATTAGCCTTTGATGTGGTACATGCACATGATTGGCTTGTCTCTGCAGCAGCGAGAGAGATGAAGAATCGCTTTGGTCTGCCTTTGATGGCAACTATCCATGCTACAGAGTTTGGTCGTAATCAAGGGATTTTTACCGATTTACAGAAGCAGATTCATGGGGAAGAGTGGAAGCTTACCTATGAAGCAGAAACAGTGATTGCTTGCAGTCAATATATGGCTGGAGAAATGATTCGTTTATTCGATCTACCATCTGAGAAAGTGGTAGTGATTCCAAATGGGGTTGATGAAAAACAGCTTAAGATAAAAAATAGTTCTACCTTTTCAAGAGATCGTTATGCATTTCCAGAGGAGAAAATTATCTTCTTTGTTGGTCGGCTGGTTCGAGAAAAGGGTGCTGGACTATTAATCGAGGCGGCTAATGATATATTGAACTGCTGTCCTGAAGCAAAATTTGTAGTTGCTGGAAAAGGACCCATGAAAAAAGATTTAGAGAAGCTTGCTTTGGACATGGGTGTTGCTCATAAGTTTCTTTTCACAGGATTTATAGATGATGAGGAGCGAAACTATCTATTCTCTCAATCTTATTTAGCTGTATTTCCAAGTATTTACGAGCCTTTTGGGATCGTGGCTCTTGAGGCCATGGCAGCGGGGACTCCGGTAATAGTCTCAGATACGGGGGGAATGGATGAAATTGTACAGCATCAAGTAACTGGTTTGAAGGTGTATGCGGGAATGGTTTCATCTCTTCGAGATCAGCTCATCTATGCGTTAAATAATAAGGATAGACTTCAAGAGTTAGCAACAGAGGCGAAATCCATCATTGATAAACGATATAGTTGGAGGGACCTTGCCATATCCACAAGGAGTGTCTATGATTCGTTAAATCTTGAAAAAACGGTTTTCAGAACATAGGATGGAAAGGGGAAAGACGTATGAAAGCTGTTATAATGGCCGGTGGGAAAGGAACCCGACTTCGTCCACTAACCTCTAATTTGCCAAAGCCCATGGTGCCGCTTCTTGGACGCCCTTGTATGGAATATATCATTGAGCTTTTGAAAGAACATGGAATTACTGAAATTGCTGTTACTCTACAGTATCTTCCTGAGTCAATTAAAAATTATTTTGGTGATGGTTCTGACTTTGGAGTAAAAATTGTCTATTTCGAAGAATCTATACCACTTGGTACTGCTGGAAGTGTAAAAAACTGTGAAGAATTTCTAGATGATCGTTTTCTGGTCATTAGTGGGGACGCACTCACAGATTTTAATCTTCGAGAAGCTATAGAATATCATGTTAAGAATGAATCAGTTGCAACCATGATTTTAAGTAAGGTGGAAAACCCATTGGAATATGGCGTTGTCATGACGAATGATGCAGGCCATATTACCCGGTTTCTTGAAAAGCCATCATGGAGTGAAGTGTTTAGTGATACAGTAAATACCGGAATTTATATTTTAGAGCCATTTGTTCTCAGTCTGTTTGAGAAAAATGTTGAATTTGATTTTAGTAAAAACCTTTTTCCGATCCTATTAAGTCAAGGGCAGCGAATGATGGGTTATATTGCGAATGGATATTGGTCAGATATCGGTAACTTAGAAATCTATCGACAGGCACAATTTGATATTTTAGATCGAAGGGTCGATACATTGATTAAGGCCAATCAGGTAAAACCAGGCATTTATGTGGAAGAGGATGTATTAATTGCCGAGGATGCAATCCTTCAGGCTCCGATATTTATCGGGAGAGGTACCTATGTAGAGGACCATTCCCTCATAGAGGAATACAGCATTATAGGTAGACATAATGTAATTAAAAATGGAACGATTATCCGTCAATCTGTTTTGTGGGATCACAATTATATTAGTGCCAAAGCAGAGCTCAACGGAACGACAGTTTGTAACCGCTCAATGATTGGGGAATGTGCCCAATTAGCTGAAGGGGTAATTATGGGGGATGCTTGTAGAATTGGTGCTAATGCAAGCATAAAAGCAGGTGTAAAGATTTGGCCAGATAAAGAAGTAGAGCAAAATTCAATGGTTCATACTTCGATTATTTGGGGGACAAAGCAAGCTCGCCATTTGTTTGGGGCTCTCGGGATTAAAGGAATTCCCAATATTGATATTACACCTGACTTTGCAGCGAGACTAGCATCAGCTATGAGTACACAGGTAAAAGCGGGTGCAGTCATTGCTCTAAGCTCTTGTCCACATCCATTTTCACAACTAATTAAGCTATCCTTATTAATTGGATTAAATGCATCAGGAATTCAGACCCTTGACTTTGGAAAAACCTTCTCTGCTGCTGCACGCTATGGTATTAAGGCATATTCCGTAAATTGGGGGATTCATATCCATACGGATAGGGAAAGTGATGGATGTGTACAAATCGAAATCTTTGATTCACAAGGATTGCCGATTGATAAAGGATTTGAACGAAGGATTGAAAATGCTTATTGGCAGGAGGATTTTGTCCGTGCCACTACGGATAAATTAGGTGCCAATCGCCATGTACCAACGGTAGAGGATGATTATCTGTCCGCATTATTGCGAGAAATTCCTCAGTCCAAGGTTAGATCCCATCGCTTTAATATTGTTCTTGACTATGATCCTTTAGTCCTTGGCCATTCAGTTATGAGTCTATTATCAAGCCTAGGATGCCAAGTCATCCAAATCCATGCAAAAGAAACCAATCATTTAGGAGAATTGGTTGAGGCTGTTCGCAAGAATAGAGCAGACCTTGGGATTCGATTAGATCAAGATGCACGGCAATATTCGTTTGTAACCGATAAAGGAAAGATTGTAACCGATGACCTCATGATTGCTCTCCATCTATTCATCCACAGCGGTACAGAAGCAGGTAATCGATATAAAATCGGGATACCAGTTAGTGCCCCAAAGGAAATAGAATGGTTTGCTCATCAGTTACAAATTGAAGTAGTTCGAACGAAGGAAACAGCTCGTGAGTTAATGCTGGTTGGCACTGGGCAGAAGTTTCAACCGCTATTTGATGGGCTTTATAGCCTTGTGCGGGTTATCGGATATTTGGCGGAAAGGAGGAAGTCCTTTTCCGAGATTATTCTTGAGTTACCTGCCTTCCATATGGCGCGTAAAGCTGTATTTTGTGATTGGAAGAATAAGGGTAAAGTGATGCGAATGATGATGGAGGAATCCAAAGGAAAGCAGGTAGAACTGCTTGATGGGATTAAGGTTTTTGATTCTGATGGTTGGGTGTTGATTATGCCAGATATGGACCAACCGCATGTTCGTGTCATTACCCAAGCAGCCTCCAATGAGATGGCATCAACACTAGCACAAACTTATGTCGACCGAATCCAAAAATATCAAACAAATTAGGGTGTGATGTTAAATGCCGAGACCATTGGTCGTTGGCAATGGGAAACTTCTCATCAATTTTGATAGCTCCCTCAATATGCGTGACTTCTATTTTCCTTATGTTGGTCAGCTGAATCATATTGGGGGGTATTTTTCTAGGATTGGTGTTTGGGTAGATGGTTCTTTCTGTTGGTGTCAAGATTCTACATGGCAGATTCAACTGAATTATCTACCAGAAACGTTAGTAACCCATGTTATTGCTGAAAATCGTATTTTAGGTATTCAACTAGAGATTAATGATGCTGTACATCAACGGGAGACTATTTATTTTAAGAAAATTATGGTGAAGAATCTAAAGGAGACCGATCGTGAGATCCGTTTATTCTTTAATCATGATTTCAGCATCAATGAAACAGAAGTAGGTGACACAGCAGTCTACGATCCAATGACACAGGCAATTTATCATTATAAACGAAATGTTTATATTCTCATTAATGGAAAGACGGAAAGTAGTGGGATCTATCAATATAGCACAGGTGTCAAAAGATTCAACCATGCAGAAGGTACTTGGCGCGACGCGGAGGATGGGGTATTATCCGGGAATCCTATTGCACAAGGCTCAGTAGATAGTACGGTTAGTTTTCGTTTGTCATTGGCTGCTAAGGCTAAGACCCCTTTGTGGTATTGGATGTGTGTTGGAAAGAATCTTAGTGAAATTAAAAATCTAAACCAATATGTTCTTGAAAGTGATCCAGAGGCTTTACTGCGGCGAGTGAAGGTGTATTGGGAGAGATGGGTGAATAAAAACGATTTAAGCTTTGCGGATCTTCCTAAAGAGGTTATTTCATTATATAAGAAGAGCCTATTAATTGTAAGGACACAAACGGATTGTAATGGGGCAATTATTGCAGCCAATGATTCAGATATCCTACAATATAATCGGGATCACTATAGTTATATGTGGCCGAGGGATGGGGCACTAGTCGCTTATGCTATGACGAAGGCAGGCTACGAAAGACTTGTTAGTCCGTTTTTTGAATTCTGCTCAAGAGCCATATCTGAGGATGGCTATCTCTTTCATAAATATAATCCAGACGGTTCGGTTGGTTCGAGCTGGCACCCCTATGTTCAGAATGGTTCTTATCAGCTGCCGATTCAGGAGGATGAAACAGCTCTTGTTCTTTTTGCACTTTGGGAACATTATTGCCAGCATAAGCAGATTGAATTTTCACAGGGGTTATATGTCAATCTCATCCGACCGGCTGCTAAATTCTTAACTCAATACATAGATGAACGGGTGGATCTTCCTAAGCCAAGCTATGATCTGTGGGAGGAGAGAAGAGGAATCTTCACATTTACAGCTTCTAGCGTCTATGGGGGATTAATAGCAGCCGCTAAATTTGCCCGATTGTTTGGTGATGATAGGCGTTGCCAGAGATACGAGGATACAGCGGAGAGAATTCGTAAGGGGATGGAAAAACACCTCTATGATGAAGAAATTGGACGATTTATTCGAGGAATCTATATTGATGAGAATGGTTCGATTACGAAGGATTTAACGCTAGAGAGTAGTATGTATGGTTTGTTTGCATTTGGTGTCTTTGAACCAGACGATCCTCGGGTAATCCGTACCCTAGAGGCTGTTGAGAAGGGCCTGTGCTCACGGACAAAGATTGGCGGGATCAGTCGATACCAAAATGATTACTACTTTCAGAAGTCTCAGGATATAGCGAATGTACCTGGGAACCCTTGGATTATCTGTACCTTATGGATGGCTGAGTGGCGAATTGCCCGGGCAAAAACATTAGAGGACCTTAAGAGGCCTCAGGAAATTCTATGTTGGGTTGTGAAGCATTCCTTAGAAAGTGGCGTGCTTCCTGAACAACTAGATCCTTATTCAGGTAATCCATTATCGGTTGCCCCATTAACTTGGTCCCATTCTACCTTTGTGTTAACTGTGCTAAAATATCTTGAAAAATATGGAGAGCTTTCCCCTTCGTAATTTGGCATTCCTTGGCTTCAAGGCTAGGGATGCTATTTTCCGTTCCTTGGTAGTGAATTGGTAGCTTTCTGTAATTCCCTATGCTAAAATTCTAGTATTGTCTGCAAAAAAGGATGACTTTCAACTGTGGGGGGAACCGCATTGTACTATTTGATTGCGCTATTGGTTTTCATTCTAGATCAGGTCAGTAAATGGTTCATAGTAAAGTATATGACAATTGGGCAATCTATTCCATTAATAGAAGGTGTGTTTCACCTTACTTCACACCGAAACAGGGGAGCAGCTTTTGGAATCCTACAGAACCAGCGTTGGTTTTTTATTTTAATTACTGTGCTTATTGTAGTGGGAATTGTCTATTATTTACGCAGACTTGGAAGAAGCAAACCTTTGATTTCATATGCACTTGCTTTGATTTTGGGTGGTGCTGTGGGCAATTTTTTAGACCGTTTGTTAAATGGTGAAGTGGTAGATTTTCTTGATTTCACGCTAATTAATTATCCTATTTTTAATATAGCTGACTCTGCCATCGTTATAGGGGTTTGTTTGTTTATTCTTGATACGATTAAGGAAATGATTGCGGAGAAAAGGGGTTAGTTAAAGTGTCAACCTTTGAATTGTTTGACTGGATCATTGAATCGGGTGATTCAGATGAAAGGATCGATAAGTTTTTAGCAGAAAATGGTGAAGAATGGTCTCGATCACAGGTGCAAAAATGGATTAAAGACGGATTGGTTGAGGTTAATGGTCAAGTAGTAAAGGGAAATTATCGTCTATCTGTTGATGATGAAGTATCACTTCGGGTACCACCACCTGTTGAATTAAATATTGCACCCGAAGCAATGGATCTTGATATTGCCTATGAAGACCAAGATGTTGTGGTGATCAATAAACCAAGAGGACTTGTTGTTCACCCCGGAGCTGGACATTATACAGGGACATTGGTTAATGGTCTTCTTTATCATTGTCATGATTTATCTGGTATCAATGGAGTGATGCGCCCTGGGATTGTACACCGCATTGATAAAGACACATCAGGTCTTATTATGGTAGCGAAAAATGATAAGGCACATCTATCGTTGGCCCATCAGCTTAAGGAGCATACGGTTAATCGGAAGTATATAGCGATTGTTCATGGACGTATTGCACATGCAACAGGAACGATTGATGCTCCTATTGGCCGTGATCCGAAGAATCGTCAACAAATGGCTATCGTCCATGAACATGGAAAGCATGCGATTACTCATTTTGCAGTAATAGAAAGATTTCTGGATGCTACACTTGTCGAGGTAAAGCTAGAAACAGGAAGAACACATCAAATTCGTGTTCATATGAAATATATTGGCCATCCACTTGTTGGTGATCCTAAGTATGGACCTACCAAAAATGTAGTTCCTATAGACGGACAAGCACTTCATGCAGCTATTCTTGGATTCAACCACCCAACAACGGGTGAATATATGGAGTTTTCACGACCGATTCCAGAGGATATGGAGAAAGTATTGCAAGAATTTCGTCAAATAAGATAGGGATTGACAGTGCAAAACATAAGTGGCATACTTTGAATAACTTCATAAGAACCTTTAAATTCAGCCCTGTGAGGCTGACAAGGTTGTCGGATTAACGAATAGCTCTTAAAGATACTTACCGTATCGTCGTAGGGAGGCATTTGTCTACCTTTCTTTCGTATATTCGTTCTAGGCTTCCTGTCAGCACGCAGGAAGCCTTTTTTCTGTATTTGGCCATACTAAGAAAATCAAGAAGGGGAGGGAGAGCTATTGGGCATCCTAATCAAAAACGGAAAAATACTAGTGAACGGTGAATTGGTGAAACGGGATCTATTAATTGAAGATGATAAAATCTCGAAGATAGCTGAAATCATTGTGGAAGATGGACATAAAGAAATTGACGTAAAAGGAAAGTTTGTATCGGCTGGTTTTATTGATATGCATGTTCATCTTCGTGAGCCCGGGTTTGAAGCGAAGGAGACAATAGCAACCGGATTAGCAGCAGCGGCAAGAGGTGGATTTACAGCCATTGCTTCTATGCCTAATACGCGACCAATCACAGATAGTGTAGAGGTCGTTGAATATATAAAAGAAAAAACAAAGCGCGAAGGAGTCGTGCGAGTATTACCGATTGCAAGTATAACCGTTCGTGAATTAGGGGACCGGCTAACGGATATGGCAGCTCTTAAGAGAGCAGGTATCGTAGGAGTGTCGGATGATGGGGTCGGTGTACAAAGCGCGAAGGTGATGAAGGAAGCTATGAAACTGGCCAAAAGTCTTGAGCTTCCGGTCATTGCGCACTGTGAGGAGGACACCCTTGTTAAGGGAGGAATCGTTCACGAGGGAGTATTTGCCGAGAAACATGGTTTAAAAGGGATTCCGAATGAATCGGAAGCCATTCATGTGGCTAGGGATATTCTGTTGGCAGAGGCAACGGGTGTTCATTATCATATCTGTCATATTAGTACGGAGCAGTCTATTAGACATGTACGCTACGCTAAGGAATTAGGATTACCTGTAACAACGGAGGTTTGTCCTCATCATTTAATACTTACGGATGAAGACATTCCAGGTCTTGATGCGAACTACAAAATGAATCCTCCACTTCGTTCGCCGAAAGATCGTGAATCCTTATTAGCAGCCTTAAAGGATGGGACAATCGATATTATTGTAACGGACCATGCTCCACATACAGAGGAAGAAAAGAAAAAGGGAATGGAGCTTGCACCATTTGGAATTGTTGGTCTAGAAACAGCCTTCCCACTTTTATATACACACTTAGTACTTACTGGGGATTTCACCCTTCAAGAAATTATAGATAAGATGACGCGTAAACCAGCAGAACTATTCGGTTTGCCTTGGGGCAAAGTTGAGGAAGGCTCTATTGCAGATCTTGTGGTTGTCGATTTAGAGACACAAAGAGAGGTAAACCCTAGCGAGTTCGCAAGCAAGGGAAAAAACACACCATTTAAAGGCTGGAAGCTGCAAGGATGGCCAGTAATGACCATGGTTGCGGGATCTATTGTTTGGAAACGAGAAGAGGTTATAAAAACCATTTAAATACTGAATAAGAGGGTGATCGATACATGATAGCTAAATTAATTTTAGAGGATGGCAGTGTATTTGTAGGTAAGTCATTTGGAGCTGAACGTGAATCCTTTGGGGAAGTGGTATTTAACACAGGCCTAACAGGGTATCAAGAGGTATTATCAGATCCTTCTTATTGTGGTCAAATTGTAACGATGACCTATCCTTTGATTGGAAACTATGGAATTAATCGTGATGACTTCGAATCGGTTCGACCATTTATCCATGGGTTTGTTGTTAGAGAACACTGTGAATTTCCTAGCAACTTCCGGAGTGAGCAATCATTAGATTCTTTATTGAAAGAATATGATATCCCTGGTATTTCAGATATTGATACACGTAAACTAGTTCGTAAAATCCGTGAGCATGGAACTCTTAGAGGGGTAATCACCACTTCGACAGAAGACGAACAGCTATTTGTAGAGAAATTAAAACAAACGCCAAACCCAACGAATCAAGTTTCACTTGTTTCTACCAAAAGTACATTCATGTCTCCTGGAAGAGGCCCAAGGGTGGTGCTTGTAGACTTTGGGTCCAAAAGTGGAATTCTTCGAGATTTAGTGAAGCGTCAATGTGATGTTGTCGTTGTCCCTTATAATGTGACTGCAAAAGAAATTAGACGTATCCGTCCAGATGGGATTCTTCTATCGAATGGACCTGGGGATCCAAAGGATGTTCCTGAAGCAGTAGAAATGATCCGAGAGATCATGGGTGAGTACCCTCTCTTTGGGATTTGCCTTGGGCATCAATTATTTGCCTTAGCGTGTGGTGCAGATACACAAAAAATGAAATTTGGCCACCGTGGCGGAAACCAACCCGTTAAGGAATTCGAAACAGGAAGAACCTTTATCACTTCTCAAAATCACGGGTATGCCGTAACACCAGAATCGGTTGTAGGTAAAGATTTAGAAATCAGCCATATCGCTATTAACGATAATACAGTGGAAGGGCTCAAGCATACCAAATACCCTGCATTCTCGATACAATATCATCCAGAGGCCTCACCTGGCCCTTATGATTCTAGTTACTTATTTGATCGATTCTTGAATATGATCGAGGAATTCAAAAAGGAGGGCAAGGTTCATGCCACTACTCGCTAATCTTAAGAAAATCTTAGTTATTGGTTCTGGTCCGATCGTCATTGGACAAGCTGCTGAATTTGACTATGCTGGAACACAGGCATGTCAGGCGTTAAAAGAAGAAGGGCTAGAAGTTATTCTAATCAACAGTAATCCTGCTACGATCATGACTGACACCAATATTGCCGATAAAGTCTATATCGAACCATTAACCTTAGAGTTTGTTTCAAGAGTGATTCGTCAAGAGAAGCCGGATGGATTACTTGCCACACTAGGTGGTCAAACAGGTTTAAATCTTGCTAAGGAACTATCTGAAGCAGGTGTGCTTCAGGAAGAAGGTGTTAAGCTACTAGGTACTGACCTTGAGGCTATTAAAAAAGCAGAAGATCGTGATCTGTTCCGTGATCTTATGTATGAGATTAACGAACCTGTTCCAGATAGTGATATCATTCAAACAGTAGAAGAAGCCGTGGTCTTTGCAAACAAAATAGGCTACCCCATTATTGTTCGTCCTGCTTATACACTTGGTGGTACAGGTGGAGGTATTGTCGATAACGAGGAAAGCTTACGAGAAGTTGTTGCTAGCGGTCTTAAATATAGCCCAATCACTCAGTGTTTAGTAGAAAAAAGTATTGCAGGTTTTAAAGAAATTGAATATGAAGTGATGCGTGATGGAATTGGAAACTCGATCGTGGTTTGTAATATGGAGAATGTGGACCCTGTAGGGATTCACACAGGGGACAGTATTGTAGTGGCCCCAAGCCAGACTTTGTCCGATCGTGAATATCAAATGCTTCGTTCTGCTTCCCTTAAGATTATTGATGCATTAAATATTAAGGGTGGCTGTAATGTACAGTTAGCATTAGACCCATATAGCTTCCAATACTATGTCATTGAGGTAAATCCTCGCGTGAGCCGTTCATCTGCCTTAGCTTCTAAGGCAACAGGCTATCCGATTGCTAAAATGGCAGCGAAGATTGCTATTGGATACACGCTTGATGAGCTTGAAAATCCAGTTACCAAAAAGACCTATGCTTGCTTTGAACCATCTATTGACTATGTGGTTACGAAGATTCCACGTTGGCCTTTCGATAAATTTGTTTCTGCCAATCGTAAATTAGGTACACAGATGAAGGCCACAGGGGAAATAATGGCAATTGGTAGAACCTTCGAGGAATCGATCCTTAAGGCTGTACGTTCCCTAGAAATTGGCACCTACCATTTGGAACTGAAAGAAGCAACTGAATTATCGGCAGAGGAACTTGAAAGACGACTAGTAGTTGCTGACGATGAACGGATCTTCCTCGTAATGGAAGCAATGCGTAGAGGAATGACGATAGAGGAGATTCACAATCTAACAAAGATTGATCTATTCTTCTTGGTGAAATTTAATCGAATCATTGATTTCGAACAACGCCTGCAAAAGGGTGATTTAGACCATACGTTATTAAGAGATGTAAAGCGTCTAGGGTTTACCGATCGCAAAATCGGGGAATTAACCTCGAAATCAGTAGAAGAAATTTGTGCGTTACGGGAGAAAAATGGAATTGTACCTGTATATAAAATGGTAGATACCTGTGCGGCAGAATTTGAAGCAGAAACTCCATACTACTATTCTACCTATGAAGAAGAAGATGAGCGAGAAGAAACTGGTAAAAAACGTGTGATTGTACTTGGTTCTGGACCTATCCGGATTGGTCAAGGTATCGAGTTCGATTATGCAACAGTCCATGCAGTTTGGGCCATTAAAGAAGCAGGCTACGAGGCTGTCATCATTAATAACAACCCAGAAACCGTTTCGACTGACTTCAACACCTCGGACCGGTTGTACTTCGAACCACTTTTCCTTGAGGATGTACTAAATATTATTGAAGCAGAAAAGCCAGAAGGTGTGATTGTACAATTTGGTGGGCAGACTGCCATTAATCTAGCCGAAGGACTTGAACGTCATGGCGTGCGGATTCTAGGGTCAGACCTAGAAAGCATTGATACCGCAGAGGATCGTGAGAAATTTGAAAAACTGCTTCGTCAGCTTGAAATTTCACAACCTCTTGGAAAAACCGTTACGAATGTTTCTGCAGCAGTTGAAACGGCAAAAGCATTAGGCTATCCTGTTCTTGTTCGCCCATCCTATGTACTTGGTGGTCGGGCAATGGAGATTGTGTATAACGAAACAGAGCTACGAGGCTATATGGAACAAGCCGTTAAGATTAACCCACAACATCCTGTCCTCATTGACCGCTATATGTTAGGTAGAGAAGTTGAAGTGGACGGTATTTGCGACGGTAAAGAAGTACTCATTCCAGGAATTATGGAACATATTGAACGGGCTGGAGTTCACTCTGGAGATTCGATAGCGGTATATCCTCCACAAAGTATTAGCCAAGAGATTAAACAGCAAATTATTGAGATTACAACGAAGATCGCCCTTGGGCTAAAAGTAAAAGGCTTGTTAAATATACAGTTTGTTATCCATGATGAGAAGGTTTATGTGATTGAGGTCAACCCCCGTTCTTCTAGAACGGTACCTTTCCTAAGTAAAGTTACAGGAATTCCAATGGCTAACCTTGCAACGAAGGTAATCCTTGGTGGAACCATTCGTGGAGAAGGCTTCACTCCTGGATACCATCCAGAGGCAGAGCATATCTCGGTTAAAGTACCTGTATTCTCCTTTGCGAAGCTTCGTCGTGTGGATATTACATTAGGACCAGAAATGAAATCAACCGGTGAGGTAATGGGGCGAGATAAGAACCTTTCTAAAGCTATTTACAAAGGTTTGGTTGCTTCAGGAATGAAGATTCCAACCTATGGCTCTGTTTTAGTAACGGTTGCGGATAAAGATAAGGATGAATCACTTGATATCATTCGTGGCTTCTCTGATCTTGGATTTAAGCTTTATGCAACTTCAGGTACAGCTGCTATGCTGGAAGGTGCAGGGCTTAGAGTAACGGTTGTGAATAAGGTAAGTTCGGGTAGTCCGAACCTTCTTGACTTAATCCGTACAGGTGAGGCAAGCATCGTGA
Source organism: Bacillota bacterium (assembly GCA_035254305.1). Taxonomy (GTDB): domain Bacteria; phylum Bacillota; class Bacilli; order Aneurinibacillales; family RAOX-1; genus DATFAS01. Next base: position 3,743 of record DATFAS010000045.1, on the reverse strand, counting down.
TTAATACGCTAACCAAAGGTAAAACACCTGAACGTGACGGCTTTAGAATTCGTCGTGAAGCTGTAGAAAATGGTGTGGTTTGCTTAACCTCATTGGATACAGCTAAGGCATTGTTACGAGTAATCGAGACCATTACTTTTGGAACTGAGTCCATGCCTCAATTTATGAACCCAAAGCAGGAGGCTGTACTTCATGGATAAAGGCCATTTAACAGTCATCTCGAATGCTCCTGTGGCGGACCGTGTATATCGGGTCCGCCTGCAGGGCGAATTAGTTCGGCAAATGACGTGGCCAGGTCAATTTCTACACGTAAAGTGTGGCCCTGGAATTGATCCACTTCTTCGTCGGCCGATTAGTATTTGTGATGTGGATACCGACAATGCAATTCTAGATATGATTTACCGGGTAGAAGGATCTGGAACGAAGATTTTAAGTGAAGCTGTAGCTGGTGTTGAAATTGATGTCCTTGGTCCTTTAGGTGAGGGATTCCCAATTAACCAGAGGAAGGCAGGAGAACATGCTGTATTAGTAGGTGGTGGTGTTGGTGTTCCACCCCTGCTTTATCTGGGTAAGCAGTTGGTGAAAAAAGGTGTCAAAGTTACGAGCATTATTGGATTCGGTACTTCTAACCAGGTATTCTTACAAGAAGAATTAGGTCAATTAGGACCTGTATATGTGACAACCATTGATGGGTCTGTTGGCCATCAGGGTGTTGTCACAGATATTATGACCGAGAAATTTGGTCTTACGGATGATGAATGGGATGTTCTTTATTCTTGTGGTCCGATTCCCATGCTGAAGGCTCTTAAAGATCGTTATCAATTATCAAATAAAGAAGTCTATGTTTCCTTGGAGCAGAGAATGGGCTGTGGAGTAGGTGCATGTCTTGCATGTGTCTGTCCAACTGTAGAAGAAGAGAACTCCTACTTTAAAATTTGTGTAGATGGACCAGTGTTCGGAATTCGGGAGGTGGCTCTATAATGAAATCCCGATTGAGTGTAGAGCTTGCTGGTATTACTCTGAAGAATCCGATCATGCCGGCTTCTGGCTGTTTTGGATTTGGGAGAGAGTATTCTAGGTTCTATGATTTGAGTGTCCTTGGTGCCATTGCTGTGAAGGCTACAACATTAGAAACAAGAATGGGTAACCCGACTCCGCGGGTAGCAGAAACCCCAGGTGGCATGCTCAATGCGATTGGCTTACAGAACCCAGGATTAGATAAGGTTGTAGCTGAAGAACTTCCGTGGTTATCTCAGTACGATGTTCCGGTTGTCGTGAATATTGCGGGGACTACAACTGAAGATTATGTGGAAGTAGCGGAGAAGATTTCACAAGTGGCCAATGTGGCAGCTATCGAGCTTAATATCTCCTGCCCTAATGTGAAGTGCGGTGGAATTACCTTCGGTACCGATCCGGTTATTGCCGCTGAACTAACTAAGGAAATCAAAAAGGTAAGTAAAGTACCTGTTTTTGTTAAGCTTTCACCAAATGTTACCGACATTGTGTCGATTGCCAAAGCGGTTGAGGAAGCGGGAGCAGATGGACTCAGCATGATCAATACTCTTCTTGGGATGAGAATTGATCTGAAAACACGTAAACCTATTCTAGCTAACCAAGTGGGTGGATTGTCAGGTCCTGCTGTGAAGCCTGTAGCGATTCGTATGATTTGGCAAGTCAGCCAACAGGTGAAAATTCCTATCATTGGTATGGGGGGAATTAGCTCAGCGGAGGATGTTATCGAATTTTTCCTCGCGGGTGCTTCAGCGGTTGCTGTGGGAACAGCCAATTTCATTGATCCATTTGTATGTCCTACTATTATTAATGATCTTGAAGCATGGTTGGATAAAATGGGGGTTCAATCGATTACCGAATTGATTGGTGCGGGGTGGAAATAATGGATATTCGGGAACGTATTATTGTGGCTCTAGACTTTCCAAACATGGATACGGCACTTGAATGTGCAGGTCGTCTAAATGGTAGTGCCAAGTATGTAAAAGTTGGGATGCAGCTATATTATGCTGCAGGCCCTAAAATTATTGAGGTGCTTAAGAAGGAAGGCTTTAAAATCTTCTTAGATCTTAAGGTACACGACATCCCAAATACTGCAAAGGGAGCTATGCAAAGTTTGGGTGAATTAGGTGTAGATATGGTTAATGTTCACGCTGCGGGTGGATTAGCTATGATGCAGGCGGCATTCGAAGGGTTAAATAAGGGTGCTGCACGTAGTGGGGTATCTCCTTTACTGATTGCTGTAACCCAACTGACAAGTACAACCAAAGAAATGATGAATGGTGAACTTGGAATCGAAGGCAGTATTGAGGATTGTGTGGTTCGTTATGCACGGTTAGCTAAGGAGGCAGGTCTTTCAGGGGTCGTTGCCTCTCCACTTGAAGTTCAAGCTATTAAAGAAGCTTGTGGAAAAGAATTTATTACGGTAACACCGGGAATTCGCCCACTTGGCAGTGATATTGGGGACCAAAAACGAATGACGACACCTGATCAAGCCTTTACCCTAGGTTCAGATTACATAGTGATTGGAAGGCCGATTACAGGAGCACAGGATCCTCACACGGCCATGGAGGAAATTGTAAGGAGTGTTAACCATGAGTAACGAGCAAAGAGAAAAAGATATTGCCCAAAAGCTATTGGAAATTCAGGCTGTCCTGCTCAAGCCAGAACAACCATTTACTTGGACATCAGGACTTCGTTCACCGATTTATTGCGATAATCGGATGACGATGTCATTTCCTGAGGTTCGTCGTCAGATTGCCAAATCTTTTGCAGCACTTATTCGTGAACAATATCCACAGGCTGAAGTGATTGCTGGAACGGCAACAGCAGGAATTCCTCACGCAGCATGGGTAAGTGAAGAGCTAGGATTACCTATGATCTATATTCGTGATAAGGCAAAAGGGCATGGAAGACAGAACCAAATTGAAGGGATGCTTAAGGCTGGGCAAAAGGTAATTGTTATTGAGGATTTAATTTCAACGGGTGGAAGCTCCATCAAGGCAGCCCTTGCAGCAAAAGAAGCTGGTGGAGATGTGCTTTGTGTGTTGGCCATTTTCTCCTATCAATTAGAGAAAGCTCGTCTGGCATTTGAACAATCCGGTATTCCTTATACTTCACTAAGCAATTATACAGCACTTCTTGAACAAGCGAAGGCTATGGGGATTCTAAATAGTGAGCAGATGGAGCAGTTGTCCTTTTGGCGTATGAATCCTGAGGAATATACCCAGCAATGGAATGCTAAGGGGTAGAACATAGGCCATCGGCTTGGTAGGCTGAGAGCTTTCATTGACGTATAGGAATTTTAAATTATTTGAATACCGACCGTCACTAGAGGAATTAGATAGAGGTTGAGTGAAAAGGCACACATATGGGTAATTTATTAAGGATTGAACCCTAGGTTAGGAGGCCTTTTCCTATGGATAAGAAAAAAGTAAAAACAAAAGGAACTTTAAGGGACATGTCGCAGTACACCAACGTAGATCAGTCTACGATTCAAGATGCTATTCAAGTCGTTGAACAGGCATCAGAAATGGAAATTGAAGTTCCAGAGAAGTAAGAAAAAAAGTCCTACATTGTACTCAATGTAGGACTTTTTTGGTGTGCCACGCATGGCGATTAACTAGGTGGTGAAAGTCCACTGTGGGGGTTTGTAGTTACCAACCACTAGTCAAGAGCAAGGGTGTCCACCGTGAGGTGGAATCTGAAGGAAGCTGGAGACAAAACTCTGACCC
>DATFAS010000044.1:0-5111 GCA_035254305.1 Bacillota bacterium | reverse complement strand
TATTTGCAATAGGTACAAACAACCACAAAATATTCCAGGCACTTCTCTTAATCATAGCCATATAGGGAAAAAGATTAGCAATTGGAATGAAGGAAAGCCATGGCGCTGGAACTCTCGCTTTTAGTCCCATCTTATAAAAGGCAAACCCTTGTAAAAACCAAATGGCAAATGCCGCGATTAGGAAGAAACCAAAAAACGGTCCAGAAAAATCAGATAAATACGAATCACTCATTTTAACAACTCCTCCATAGTGTTTGATTGTAAAACTAATACTTAATGATTCTAAAAAGTATGATTAAAGCACCAAAGATATGATAGTGAGGATACATAATCTCAATAAAGGGATTGATAACACCCCTAATGATTAAATTTTATAAGCTGGAGGAAAGCCCATGCTCGATTGGATCATCACAACGGCTTGCCTTACTGGAGTATATTCCTCTCTCATAGAACGACATTGGCTGGATATTCGCCATGTTAAGATCCCACTAATGGATATTCCAAGTTCTTTTAATGGATTGACAATTGCATTATTTAGTGATATTCATCTAGGCTTTTTCTATCAACCTAAACATTTATCTCATTTAATTGATCGAATCCATCAACTAGATCCAGATGTCGTTTGTTTTACTGGGGATCTCTTAAATAATCATACTAGTCTTAAGGTATTGTAACCTTCTGTCCAACTTCTAGCCCAACTCAAAGCGCCACTGGGGAAATTTGCTGTAGTCGGAAATCATGATTATTATGCTGGGATTAGGGAGACAATCCAAGGTTTAATAATGGGTGGATTTAAGGTATTAAAGAATAATCATGTAACCCTTAGAAGGGGTGAGGATCATCTTACTTTTCTTGGCTTAGATGACATTCTATATGGTCAACCTAATCTACTCAAAGCATTAGAGAATACGCCAAAGGATGGGTGCAAAATTTTACTTGTTCATGAACCGGATTTTGCAAATCTTCCCTCACCGGTACCGATCTCTTTACAACTTTCAGGACATAGCCATGGAGGGCAAGTTCGTATCCCATTTTTGGGTCCAATCCTGACCACAAAGATGGGAAGAAAATTTGCTGAAGGATTAAATAATGGGAAAAACGGACCTTTATATACAACCAGAGGAATTGGGACTACACAACTTCCTATTCGTTTTTGTTGTAGACCAGAACTAACCTTCATTACCCTCAAGAAAAGTGCAAATAGCCTATATAGCTATACCTGACACCAGAATCTTAAAGCACCAACAACTCGCGAATTTAACGTGGTAAATGTGGAATTTTTTACTAATTCATGTTAGTCTAAAAAGTGAAGGGTTTTTAGTGAAAATAGAGAAAGTAGGGGTCGTATGTTACCACAAAAGCACAGAAAGAGAAATACAGGAGCCTTTACCGGATTGGCCTATTTTACATTAGCTTCAGGGGTCATCCTCTTCTGTGTAGGTTTATGGAATGCAGATATGCAGTTGAATGAAAAAGGTTATTATCTGGCTGTCATGATTCTGGTTGCCGTTGGGTCCATTTTAACCCAAAAGGTCGTCCGAGATAACGCTGAGGATGAAGCGATTATAGCTGAACAAGAAAGAATGTATAGTTTGAACTATCAAACGAAGAAAGAAGATAAATAAGAGACACGGGTCCATGACGGCAGAACAAGAGCAGGAACGTTAGGTGAACATCATCCAAAAATAGAATCATTGCTTCTTATTCTTGTCATTCTATCGGGAACTATAAAAAACGTGATGCCTGATAGTAGATATAAATATTATCAGGCATCTATTTATTTGATTAAACCTTAAGCAGAGGCTTTAAGACAAATACAATCACGATTAGATGTAGGGGATTTGGAATCCTCAAGGGTAATAAGGCGAATCATTTACGAGAAGGTATATTTGTTTCATCATGAAACTTCACTGGATTTAGCTTAGTTATTATTTCGATAATTCCTTTATACTACCTATCCAATCTTTGAAGCTCTCGTATTGATTCGGGTTAAATCCGAAATATTTCTTAATTAGTTGTACAGATTCTCTTTCTTGATCATGAAAAACACCATCGGAAAAGATGAGATGAAGAATTTCAACTAAAGCTATATTTTTTGATCGTTCACTTTTAAATTCATGTAAAATATCCTCAAGGTCCATATCTTCAATTGTATAATCCTCAAGATCCATTTCTCTTCGATATTCTTCTAGAATGAGATCCTCTTTAATAGAAAGATTCCCATCAATAGACGCAATCAGTGACGCTAATTCAAAGAAGGCTATTTTCTCACTAAACAGTAGTTCTGTTAGGAACATAATCCCCACTCCTCTCCATACCTCAACTATAACTATTCCTTTTACGAAAGAAAAGGATTTAAGTTTTAGAAGATATTTTCCCTTTTGGAGGAAGATTAATTTTCTATGGTTACCATTAAAAAAGAAGTTTCTTCGTAATAAAAGTAAGGAATATAGATATAATCGCCATCATGTGTGTCTAGCATTTGTAACTCCATCATTTAAGAACCTCCTCAATTAATTCGTGTATTAACTATAATTCAAAACTAACCTTTTAGAAATGTTAAAAAAGTGGGAAAAATATATTTTGCTATGTCGCTGAAGTTTCACTGAAGTAGATGAGGATAAATTGATTATAAGCGTGCATCTTAGACATGGTGGCAGTTGGCTATTTAACCAAGCAACAGTTAAATCATTCGTTTCGTGAAGGAATTTGATGTTTACGAGAATATCGTGGATAATACTGGGGTGAAGGGAGGATTAGTAAATTGAAGACAAAATCAATGCTACAGGTTAAGAACCTAACCAAAGAAATAGGTAAAAAAAGGATCATAGATAATATTTCCTTCGAGGTACCCCAAGGTGAAATATTTGGGCTTCTTGGACCGAATGGAGCAGGAAAAACCACAATGATTCGGATGATTGTGGGCCTTATGCGGGTAACAGGAGGAGAAATTCTGATTCATGATCATAGTGTGACTTCTCAATTCGAACAGGCCATGAAGTATGTAGGAGCCATTGTTGAGAATCCGGAGCTGTATAAATTCCTGTCTGGATATCAAAATCTCGTTCATTATGCCCGAATGATTCCGGGAGTTACCAAACAAAGAATCGATGATGTTATTTCATTGGTTAAATTAGAAGATCGTATAGATGATCCTGTCAAAACTTATTCACTAGGAATGCGTCAACGACTAGGGGTGGCCCAAGCGATCCTTCATCAACCTTCCCTTCTCATTTTGGATGAACCAACGAATGGATTAGATCCATCAGGTATTCGTGAATTAAGAGATTATTTAAGACATTTAGCAGAGGTTGAGGGGACCACTATTATCATATCGAGTCATTTATTAAGTGAAATCGAATTGATCTGTGATCGGGTAGGTGTGATTCACCATGGAAGGCTCATGGAGGTAAAGGTAATGAAAGAGCTAGCCCCAATGGAAAAGGGGGGTTCTCAAGTGGTTCAATTTCAAGTGGATCAGCCAACCAAGGGAAGAGAAGCTCTTATCAAACTTGATTGGAATACTACAGTAAGAGAGCTCCCTGAGGGATTCGAAATCGACCTTACCAAAGAGCAAGTAGCTGAATTAAACGCCCATTTGGTTGCTGTGGGGGTAAGAATCTATGAAATCAGGTGTCAAAGGTCTTCATTAGAGGATCGGTTCCTGGAATTAACAAGAGGTGAATAAACATGACTAAGTTTATCAATCTGATCGTAAATGAAAATATGAAAATTATGCATAGGCCTCGTTTATGGGTGATGATCGTTCTCTTGATCGTTTCTGTATTGCTTATGGCTATATTTATAAATAATGGAAATCAGGAGGCTGAGCAGCCTACTGATCTATTGGGCTTTGTATCCACGAGTACAGACGTATTATTTTTGGCAAAAATCTTTGCGGTTATTCTAGCAGGAGATATTGTTGCAAGTGAATTCTCTTGGGGTACGATTAAACTTCTACTCATTCGGCCAGCCAACCGTACCAAAATACTCCTTTCCAAATATTTAACCGTAGTGTTATACACGCTATTTTTCATGGGGGTTCTATTGGTTAGCTCTATCCTTTTCGGTGTCCTATTTTTTCATGGTCAACCATCTGCTCATCCCAATCTATATTCCCCTTCGAAAATTATTGGCACTTATTTGTTTCAGTTTATCGGAATAGTTATGGAAGTAACCTTTGCCTTTATGATATCCACGGTGTTTCGCAGTAGTTCATTAGCGATTGGGTTATCGATCTTTTTGATGTTTACCGGTAATGCCTTTGTACAGATCCTTCACCATTTTGAAGTGGATTGGGGTAAATATTTACTCTATGCCAATACAGATTTCACACAGTATCTTGCTGGTAACCAGGTGTTGTTTCAAGGAATGACCATCGGCTTCTCCATTATGATGTTGTGCATCTACTTTGTTTTGTTTCACTTCTTTTCTTGGATTAGCTTTATAAGAAGGGACATTGATGTATAAGGGGGGAAACACATGGATAAAAAAGTGCTTGAAGGTTTAGCGTCTACCTTACGCAAAATCCTACAGGCTGCTATTAAAAAGCGTCTATTAGCACTTGGTATAGATTCCCACTCTTCCTATGGGGATGAAGCCGTTAATGGTTATCTTTCCATGAATGTTCACCCAGATTTATATAGAAGGTTATTTCAAGCGTATGCGGCGGTTGGTTATGAGGTGTTTATAGAAGAAGTTTCCTACACCTGGTTCATCCGATTGATGGCGATTCGTTATATGGAAGTAAAAGATGTACTACCCGATGGGATTAAAATTATTGGACATCATGGGGCTGCCCAGCAACCAGAGATACTATCGAATTATCACTATCTTGGAGAACGAGTGAAAGGAACGGAAATCGAAGAGTTAAAGGCAAGTAACGAGGAAGCGGGTTATCGAAAATTGTTTTTAGCTGCTTGTAATAGGCTTGGTAATGCCCTTCCCTTTCTATTTCAACCACTTGGTGATTGGATGGGACTATTACTACCGGGGAAAATGCTTGAACCGGGAGGGATCATTGATCGGATTATCTCGAATGAAGGGCTAACCAAAAGCTTTGAAGAGGGTGTGGAAGCAATTGGCTGGTTATACCAGTTCTATATGAGTGA
>DATFAS010000043.1:0-10746 GCA_035254305.1 Bacillota bacterium | reverse complement strand
CTAACCCTTTTATTAGGAAAAGAAAAATAATTAATTTCTGGATTAAATGCATGATCTTAGAGGAGCTATGAATAATTCAGGTTTATTATTTGTTTTTTTTCTGGGTTTTCAGCAGCCACACGAAACTTCTGACGGGAATTACTATAGGCGTATTCCTCTCGTAAGGAGAAATCCATGGGGACTCTTACCTCGGCACATGTTGCCTGTGCAATCCAACCATCCTTCTCTAAATCTCGCCATGGGATATCATATTTTTTTGGCCCTACCAGTGTGAAAACCTCTTCTTCACGCCCATCTTCTCGAATTAGCGAAGCCGTCAATCCCAATCTTCTTTTCGCTTGAATATCAGCAGTTAACCGGAAAACAGGAGCTGGGAGTAAATGGACTTCATCATAGATAATTAATCCCCAATTCCTTTCATTAAATAAATTTATATGGTGGAAATTTTGATTTTTCTTGAAAGTAAGCATTTGATAAGTTGAGACCGTAACCGGTTTAATTTCTTTACATTCACCAGTAAATTCACCTACTTCACCATTCGTCAGATTAGTTCGTTGTAATATTTCTTTCATCCATTGTCGAACAGAAGTGACATTCGTCGTTAAAATCAGTGTTTCCATCCCAACCTTCACCATTGTGGCTATACCAATCACCGTCTTACCAGCCCCGCATGGTAAAACCAACACACCATTTCCTCCATATAATGAACCGTTACAATAAAAGGAATTCATAGCACCTTGCTGGTAAGGCCGTAGAGTTGTTTCCTGAAGACTCATTTCTAGTTGAGTTCCATTGGAGTAACCCGCTAGATCTTGAATCGGATAGCCCAAACGAATAAGCTCTTGTTTAATGATCCCTCGTGCATAGGAATCTATAACAACACCCTTTTCCGTCCGTTCTTCTCCTACCCATTTAAGAATATCTCTAAATCTTAGAATGTCAGTTAACACATTGGAATCCTTACTTGTTAACCAAAGCTGATCTCTCTGTTTTTCAATCTTCAATAGGCCATATCTAGCAACATATTCCCTTATCCCAGTTAATAACTGATCTGCAACTCCATACTTTGAATATTTCATTAAAGGTAGACAAATCATTTCTGCGTCCATTCCTAGCGAACAAGCATTCCATATACTTAGGGGTGTAATTCGATAGGTATGAATATACTCTGGACTCTTTATTAACTCTGAGAATGGAGAGATGGCCTGACGAACTTCTTCGAATAGGGGATGCTCAACCTCTAATAATAATGTTCGATCACTTTGGACAATGAGTGGATAATCCTGACGTTTAAGCATATGGGAATCTCCTTTGTTTATGTATGAAATTCTTTTTAACGGTTAGGATACCCAAAAAGGGGTGTAAAACATGAGCCAAATGGATTCACTGATCTCGAAATTACTAAAGCAAAATCAAATTGAAAAAGATGGAATCAATCAGCAACTAAATGAATTTGCGATGGATATTGAATTCCCCCACACTAAGGAAGAACAGCATGAAGAATAGAAAAAACCCGGTGCTCACTGTAGTAAGTACCGGGTTTTACTCATATTTAGATTGTCTTTTCTAAATTCTGTATAGATTGTGCTACTTGGTTAGCAATCTCCACATAATCCGTTGTGTCGAATTTTAGTGGAGGACCAAAGATGACGCCAGCCCTCGACCCCCACTTGCCTTTCACTCCATAGATATAGGTAGGGATAACCGGTGCTTTACTTTTCTCAACTAGAAAACCTATTCCTTTTTTGGGTTCTTGCATCTGCCCTGATTTCGAACGTGTACCTTCTATAAAAATAGAGAAAATATTCCCTTGTTGAAGTAATTTCAGTGTATGTTTTAATGATTTTAAATCTGCACTTCCTCTTTTAACTGGAAATGACCCCATTTCTGTTATTAGCCAGGCAAAAAGTTTGGAACGAAACAATTCCTCTTTTGCCATAATAAACATTTTTCTCGGAGTGTGTACCCCAACTAATAGAGGATCAAAGTTACTTACATGATTCATCGCCAAAATACATGAACCTTCAGGTATATGATGAACCCCTTCAATTTTGATACGGAATCGTAGATGCAGCCAAATATACACAACTGTACGAACCATTCTATAAACCATAACTACCCTCTCCTCTTTATATAAACCGTATTGTACCTTTTTCAACTAAAACCGGTCAATCATCCATCGATTTGAAATGATTTTTCTTATAAAAATGTATTCCATTTCTCATTCCCCACATAATGTAAATAAAAAAGTGAAACAGGTGAAACTTTTGGCCTTTTACTCCATTTTCATATCCCTTAACCAAAGAAAGCTTTTTTTATATGATGAAAATCATAATTTGATTAAAGCATACCCTGTCGGTATTGGGAAAATGCTTACTACTACCCCTACTGGACAATATAAAATTATAAGCAAGGTTCCACATCCAGGCGGACCATTTGGCGTTCTTTGGATGGGCTTAAGTCGACCCCATTATGGGATTCACGGGACAAATGCCCCCTGGTCCATTGGGCATCAAGTGTCTCATGGATGTGTTCGTATGTATAACAATGATGTACTAGAGCTATCCCGAATGGTTCCCATTGGTACTTCGGTGTTAATTCGCCAGCATTAATCAACGACTATTCCAGCGGTTGCTCAGGCACCTCTATGATTTTTCCAACAGTAAGGTCGCTTGGTGATTTTAGGTGATTGTGTTTAGCAAGGTAGTCCGTATAGCGGCCTGTGTGGTAATACTTTAGCGAAATTTTATAGAGTGTGTCTCCGGTTTGAACCTTGTGTTTAATGACTCGAGTTTGAACTGCTTTATTTATATCCGTTTGCTCGTTTGACTCTGTTTGAACACTGCCTTCTTTAGGATCAGTAGGTGTTTGTTCAACACTACTAGTCTGCTCCATACTTTTGGAATCCTGTGTTTGTGGTTGTTGCCCAGTAACAGGTGGTACTTCCCCGCCTGTACGGGCAGACTGTACCTCATTGTTTTGGGAAGGAGAGAAGGTCTCCTTAGCCGTATTGACTTCAAGTCCCTGTAGCGTATCTTCTTTATTTGAAGGGGCTTTACTCTTCCCGCCGATATACCATAATCCGAACATAAGAAGAAAGATCCCTAGTACCACAAAAGCTACTGAGGAACCCCCCTTAGGCTTTCTGGGAACTGTTTTTTCCTCTTTTAATTGCTTTTTCTTTCGTGGAGGAAGTCCTTGTGGAGGATTTTCTCCTCCTTCTTTGGAAGGATTAACTATTGGCTTTTCACCATTATTCTCAACTTGCTGTTCTAATTTCTTTTTAAGTTCCATTTCATTTACCCCACCGAATACTTTATCTATTTGATCATTTTTCCCATTGTAACATAAATTGGACCATGAATTCCCCTGATATTTACCACTATATTTAAGTGGATAAAATGATATAGAAGGGATAAAAATAATATTTGGGGAGAAAGGGTTCCATTTCCGAATGGGACAAATTTTTAATATAGATTTTACAAAGAAATTTTGCGAGTTGTGCTTGATATTTTTCTAGGATATTAATACAATGTAAATGATAATGGATGGACAACATTAATCCAGCATTGTGTGAAATATTTAACAGATTTTTCACACTCATATTTCTAATTTTTTGAGGGAGGTCATTACATAATGGCTAAGTACACTTGGGTTGATAAAGAAACTTGTATCGCTTGCGGAGCATGCGGAGCAACTGCACCAGACGTCTATGATTACGATGATGAAGGTCTAGCTTTCGTAACTCTTGATGACAATCATGGAATCGCAGAAGTTCCTGAAATTCTTTGGGACGATATGAATGATGCTGCTGAAGGTTGCCCTACTGATTCTATTAAAGTAGCAGACGCACCTTTTAACAAGTAGGACCATTAAAGAAGACCACATTCTGTGGTCTTCTTTTTTTGAGTTTATTTGATCTCAAACGATATATAAGAGCCAGGCCAAGCTCCCACCGGCTACAGAGCTAAGTAGATTCACAACATCATTATTCATCCCCTTTATTCCCCTTATCTTATCCGTTTGCCTTCCACAATGAGAGATCCTCTCCGTTTGTTGGTGACAGTTCCTACAGAAATACATTTCCTGAATCGTTGCCCCTAAAAGACTATCGACCAAAGCACCTCCAACCCCTCCAAGCACACTTGCTCCAAGAAAGAATGGTTGATAGGTATGATTCTCAAGAAAATAAAAAAACATAGCACTTGCTCCCATAAATAATGCTCCGAGAAAGGTCCCTACCATGCCCAATGAACTGACTCCACCAGAGGTTCCCTTCTCTACTCTGTTCCAAGTAAGAATATGCCGTGGCTTAGAAGATGAAAGCACACCAAGTTCCGTTCCCCATGTATCGGCATTAACAGTGGATAGAATCCCTAGGTAGAAAGCCATCCATCCATAGGAAGGAAGAAAATAGTTCAATATCGTTACCACCACTCCAAGCCCTCCGTTTGCCATCACTTGCCATGCATCTCGGCGGCCTGTCTTAGCAAATAAATCCTCCACTTTCCGCTTCTGTTCTTTACGATATCTTGATAAAAGAGTAGATGAGAAAAAAAAGAAAAGCAGTAGCCCGTACCAATAAATAGACCCAAACGCAAAAATAGCACTGCCAACAAAATAGGCTGCAAATTTCCCATCTTTAGAAAGAGAACCCTTACGATATGCTGCCTCTGCAATAACAAAACTTAAAATAACACCCATTGCGACTCTAATTCCCATGTTTACTCCTTAAATTTTTTCGTCTCAATATAGTTATAAACCTCGGCCATCCCATCCTCGACATTACCAGCCTGGTTTATTTTAATTTTAATTTGAATCCAAACTAAAGACTTGTCCAAACTGTTTGGCCTCTGAAAAAGAAAAGAGCAGCTAATGCTGCTCCCTTCTGTTATTATTGATTTCCTTTTTTATCCAAAATAACACTTAGTTCATCCCAATACTTATCAGGATCATAACAAAAGAAATAATCTATCCCGTCATGATGAAAGTGTAAGACACAATCCATCACCTTAAATATTTCTATACGATCCGCAGCGGAAAACACTAAGCCTATTTCCTCCGCTTCCTCCCAGACAATCTTGTATTCATCATCTAGAAATTCCTCTTCACTCACATCCATCATTGCCTGATAGAAAGGATATCGTACCGTTTGTTTAATTTTCAGTGTTACCTTTTTCATAACACCCATCCCTTCATATACATTTATTATATGAGGGCATGACAGATTTTGTTCTATAGATAAACAAACTAATTATCCTTAAAAATAGACAATATACCTGTCATATCATCAAAAATATAATCTGCATGAAGCTCCTCGAATTTAGCTCTGGCCTCTTGCCCTGTTAAACCTGTTAGAATAGCTGCAAATCGACAGCCTATACTCTTAGCAGCCATGTAGTCAGCGATAGAATCCCCAACAATTAAGAGCTCATCAGCATCTTGCATAGGTAACACAAAATTAAATATATCTGAGTCACTTTGATCTAATCCAAGCCATCCTTTAATATAACAGAAAGGTTGAGGTTTGGCTAATGGAGATCGTTCTGGGTACTTATTTTCAGCTTCTAACACATGCGATGCTGTAATTACACGGTTTGGATCAAAATAGGAGAGTAACCCCATCGCTTCCAATGGAACCAAGGTTTCAATTGTGGGACGACCCGTCCCTATTCCCAATGTAATTCCTCTGCTCTTAATCTGAGCAAACACCTCTGCCATCCGCTTTGGCTCAACAATGGGAATTTCATCACTTAGAAAGCCTTTTTTCCCCTTCTGGATCGCAGGCCTACCAAGGCTTTCCTCAGTAAGGGTTTCACCAAGATACCATTCCTGGAATGTTTCTTGACAAAGCTCCCATAATGCACTGGTTCTTGAGAAAACCTCCGTTGTAATCCCTAATCTCTGTTCTGCTAAATGATTTAAATATAATAGCAATTCTTGTTTCTCGGCTTTACTTGGAGAAAAATCGGGAACGAATGAATCATATTGTACGGTTAGATTTTTCCCGTTCACCAAAGCTCGTAACTGATCGATGGCACCCTTCGTAATCTGTGCAGCTAGAATTTCTTTTAATTCTTCCTTATGCTCAGGCAAGAGTTGTTCCATAATTGAAATTAACTGATGACCAAATGATAGAAAGACCATGTCCCAATTTGCATTAATCCCTCTACTCTTCATAAAAGACAGTACGAAGTCATCATCAAAGATTACTTTACGTATCGAACGAATCTGTTCTTCCTGTGGTGTCGGAGTGAAAGCCTCATTCTCTAACCCTAAATAGTTAGGGCTAAACAGCATCTCCCAAACCGTGAGTGCTGAAGCATCGAAATACCTTTCCTCACTTAATAAGACGCCGTCAACATCAAACAAAATCATTTTGAACACTAAGATTTCCCTCCAATAAACTCTTTATTCCTTTGGAAGATTAATGACAAATGATGTACCTTCTCCCAATTTACTATGCACCGTTATTTGACCACCATGTGCATGAACGATTTGTCTTACGATCGCAAGCCCAAGCCCCGTTCCAGAGGAGGTCCTTGTACGTGCTTTATCCGCTTTATAGAATCGTTCGAATACGAACGGTAAATCTTCTTCAGGAATACCACTTCCTGTATCACGAATCTCTAAATAAAGATGACCATCCTTTGATGCAACATGCAAGATCACTTGACCACCAGGTTTCGTATGTCGCAGGGCATTATCAATTAGATTGGTAAAGACCTGCTCCATTCGATCAATGTCAATCCAGAAGTGTTCGTTAGGTAATAGCTCTGTATCCGAAATGACAGCAAGATTCCTTTCCTTACCTACTACGGCAAATTTCCGAATAATTTTATCGATAAAAGGTTGTAATTGTACAGGTTCTTGGTTAAGCTCAACAAATCCTGCTTCCATACGCCCTAAATCCAATAAATCATTAACCAGTCGGCTCATTCTCACGGATTCATCATAAATAATTTGAGCTAATTCTTTTGTCTCCTCAGGATCTCCAGCAATATCATCCACAATAGCTTCACTGTAACCCTGCAGCATCGCAAGGGGTGTACGTAATTCATGAGAGACATTTGCTATGAAATCCTTACGCAGCTTATCCATCTGCCGTTCTTTCGTCATATCACGTAAAACAGCTACTGCTCCTCCTACTTGATCACGATCATAAAGTGGAGCCATGACAACAGACCACACCCTACCTTGTGCTGCAATATCTGTCACCGATTCATATCTTTCAGACATTACTTTCACACTAAAGCTGACAAATGGCTCTGGAAGCAGCAGACCAGCAAAGGATTCCTTACTAATCCATTCCGTCCCAGATTGCTCAAACATTAAGGCTTTCAACATCTCTTCAGCTGGTGGATTAACAAGAATTATCCTTCCTTCCTTGTCTACCGTAATCACTCCATCAACCATACTTCGCAACACACTAAAGAGCTGTTCCTTCTCTCTCGATAAAGCATGAATTAACTCATCAAGCTGTTTGGCCATGTGGTTAAAAGTTACAGCAAGATCCCCAATCTCATCGTTACTTCGAATAGGAATAACCGAGGTGAAATTTCCTCGTGCCAAGGAATCTGCCGCCTTCTTCATTTGCCTTAGGGGATTTGTTATCCTTGTGGACAAAAAGAAAGCAAAAATCGTTGTCAAAAAGATTCCAATCGCAGCTGCATAGAGAATATATTTGGTTGTTTCCTTGGTCGTATCAGCAAGATCCTGTAAATTCTGATAAAGAATAATGGAGCCTGTTAATTCATTGTGAATGACTAAGGGAACGGATACTGCTAAAATATCCATTTCTCCTACGGCATTGCTTATCCCGGGCAATGTCACAGGAAAACGTCCTCTAAACACACCCAAATCACCTTGCAATGCCTTTTCTAGCTTAGGGTTCTTAATCAACAAGCTAGGTTCTACCACAGGAAGATGAGTCACTTGGTCCGTTTTTTTCTCATCATTTACGCCCGTAACAATTAAGCTCGTATTATAAGCCTCAACTAGCTCTCTAGCTGTGCTAATATGCTCACTATCCGGGTTTGCTTGAATAATTGTACTAAGTTGTAAAGCAAGCTGCTTAAGGTTATCAGACCTTTGTTCAAAATAATATCGATCTAAGAATTGAACCAATAAAAGGCTTAGCAGGGTGAGAACCACCGCAACCAAGCCTATGATCGTTATCCAAAGTTTTCCTACAACACTATTCCAAACCACTATTTTGGCACCTCAAGTTTGTATCCGATTCCCCAGACCGTTGAAATCATATTCGCAGCATCCTGAGAAACCTTGTTTAATTTCTCTCTTAACCGCTTGATATGTGTATCCACTGTTCTTAGGTCCCCGAAAAATTCATAATGCCAAACATCCTTAAGTAAATCTTCGCGCGAAAATACTTTTTCTGGATTTTGCGCTAGATACAATAGCAGCTCGTACTCCTTAGGAGTTAAATTGACCTCTACCCCATCCGTTGTTACCTTATGGGCATCATTGTCAATGGTTAAATGCGGGAAAACCAATACATTGTGTAACGAGTTATCTGTTGCCAAGAAAGCAGTTGAAGAAGAACGTCTAAGTAACGCCTTTACACGAAACACAACCTCTCTAGGACTGAATGGCTTGATCACGTAGTCATCAGTGCCCGCTTCGAAGCCTTGAATTCGATTGGTTTCCTCACCCTTTGCCGTAAGCATAATGATAGGCGTCGCTTTCTTCTCCCGAAGTCTTTGACAAACCTCAATCCCATCGATACCAGGAAGCATTAAATCAAGTAAAATAAGTGCATAATCATTTGCAACCGCTAATTCTAAAGCCCTCTCTCCATTTTCAGCTTCATCAATTTGATAGTTTTCTCTCTCAAGATACATTCGTAGTAGTCTACGGATTCTCTCTTCATCATCCACTACCAAAATTCGCTGAACATACTCATTTGCCATACTCTTCACCCCACCTGAGCATATGAATGCAAACCTACAACTACTAAATTAACAAATACTAATGTAACCATCACCACGATAAATCCAAGTACAGCCATCCAAGCAGATTTTTCTCCTAACCATCCCTTAGATAAGCGTAAATGAAGATAAGCGGTGTAGAACAACCAAGTAATAAGTGCCCAAACTTCCTTTGGGTCCCAGCCCCAGAAGCGCCCCCACGCCTCTGATGCCCATATCATGGCAAATATCAAGGCACCTAATGTAAATATAGGATACCCTATCGCAATCGCTCTGTAACTAATTTCATCGATGGTTTCTGAATCTAGATCACTTAATATTGGCTGCAATAACTGTCCGATCCGTCTGCGAGTGCCCAAACGAATCAACCAATAAAATACAAATCCAATCCACGCTGACCAAATAACGGTATTTAGTTTACGAGCAGCATTCGCCCCTTTCATCCAACCTGGAGCATCGAATAAAGGCTTCATCGCTCCTGGCGTGGTAAGCACAGCATCCTTAGGACCAGTAATAGCTGGCATGTCATAGGTTACAGTAGATGTCATTTCACCTTGCTTGAATTCAAATACAGCTTGATAATGCATCGATTCAAAGGATAGCGATGCAAGGATAAATCCAACTAACATAAGTACTAGACAGAGAACACCCTCAAGCCATTTTCTACTACGACTAGGCACACTCTGATCAATGGTGCGAATAAGATACATCAACCCTGCTGCAAATCCGACAGCAAATATTCCCTCTCCAAGTGCTGCTGTTGTCACGTGAATCTTAAGCCAATAACTCTGCAAGGCAGGAATTAATGGAGTCACCTCTCGTGGAAAAACGGAAGCATAAGCAATAACGATAAAAGAAACTGGCATCGCAAATGCGCCAAGGATGGACAATCGGTAAATTAAAAATATAATAAGAAAACCAAACGCTATGCTATAACCAAGAAAAGCAAGATATTCAAACATATTACTTGTTGGAAAATGCCCTGCGACAATCCAGCGTGTAATCGTAAATCCTGTCTGAAACAAAAATCCAAGGAAGGCTAGGGTAAACCCAATCCACCCCCATCTTGTTGTATGCTGCTCCATATTCCGATTCCTCCAGCGCTTACCGGTAATCGAGACAATACAGGCTATACTTGACAGCACATACATGATAAATGCAACTAATAACAAATTGCTACTTAGAGCAATCACGAATCTTTCCCTCCTTTTTCCTATGATCTAGGTTGCTATGAAACTAACTATTTTTTATCTTTACGAGTATCCAAAGAAATGTCTATAGAGGCTTTACGAAAAGCATCCACTAACTCTTTTCTTAATCCATAATAATTTTTGTTGGTATGACCTGCAATATAAACGGTGCCTCTCTCGGTTTGTACCCAAATCCGACGGTGTTGCCAATAAAATCCCATGATGACTCCTACCATCCAAATAAAACAACCAAAGTAAATAACAGGTAAACTCTTATCCTTCCGTACCATAAGGCCTGTTATATTGGTTAAATCCGGCATATTAAAGTCATATCCATACACATTTTCCTGCCCAGGTGTCCCTAGGTAAGAACCAAGGAAAAGCCATGCTTTTTCTCCATTTGGTGTTGCAGGACTAATAACATTAAGGATAAATGCTGGATTATCAGGATTCGGTGACTTTGTTGTTGGCACCTTATCTTTACTAAGCTCAAAGTCAGGATAATATTCTAAAACCTGAACTTTCGTTTTATCATTAATTTGGTATTCTTTCTCAGGATTAAATAGATCAATTTTAAACTTACCAATCTCTTCACTTGTTTTTTCTTT
>DATFAS010000042.1:0-5174 GCA_035254305.1 Bacillota bacterium | reverse complement strand
TGGGATCATAAGTAAAGGAGTGAATGAAATGAACAAAAATTTAACGAAATGGTTAATCGGTCTTTCAAGCGTAGCCGTATTTACAGGATTTGTTGGAGTTGTAAAAAACTACGATCAGAAAAAAACAGACCCCCTACCAGCTAAACCATTAGTGGACCCTTCTGTTCTCTCAGACCATAATCTTACTTCCCAAGATCAAATTAAAAAAGAGTGGAGTCAAACTGTTGTTACACCCTCTTCAACCCAAACTGAAAATATTGAACAAAAGAAACATAAAAAAAGTCATCATGACAGAGAAGAAGATCATGAAGAACATGAAGAGCACCAAAAGGCATCTGGTACGATCAATATCTCCACTATAACAACCGATCAAGGGACTCAAAATCAACCTACCAAAAAAGTGCGCAGCCGAGCTTCGTAATGGTTTTCAAAGCTGACAGTTCTAACCGGTTCATTAGAACACACCCTATCTCTAGATTTAAATAGGGTGTGTTCGTCAATATTTTTTAAACATCTATTCTATCGCCTAAATAGGTCCTCATCATTTCTTCTACTGTAATGCGGGAAAATTCTAATGGATAATGGGCAGTATATTGATAGCCACGACATAAATAAGAAAGCGTGATTTCATGAGAATCTCTTTGTTCACAGATCACCTTAATTCCGTTTTTGCGAAAAAATTTTTTCGTCTGTACCCAATCTTGACCTACTCTTTGTATGGCTCCATTCATCCATTCAATATAGGGTTTTATGGTCTTAATTCCACTACTTTCAATAAATTTCTGATCTCTACTAAAGACGGCATAAATCAGTGGAAGAAAAGCATATTTCTTCACATATTGAAGATCTTCACTAGTTGGATACACCATAACGAATACTATTCACCTCTTCAATAAGAACACTCGTTCTTATTTTAACCGAAATGATCCCTTTAACGCTAGACCCTCCCCTACTAATTTCTTCTTCCCATCCTTTGTGAAAGTCTTCCCTCTTTTCACTTCCTCTAGAATCAGGATTCATTGATAACCTTTATTTTCTTTTGTTACAATAGTAAAAAACAGAATAGAGAAAGGGAGAAAAAAATGAAAAGAATTGGAATACTCGGGGGACTGAGTGCGGAATCAACAGCATTATTCTATAATACATTAACTCGTCTATATATTGAACAAAATGGGGATACAGCATATCCAGAAATTGTTATTTTCAGTGTGCAATTTTCACATTTTCTAAGCTTAATGAAGAATGAGAATAAGGAGGCATGTGCTCATTATCTTGCATCAGGAATCCAAGCACTTGAAAAAGCCGGAGCTGACTTTGCGGTGATTTCAGCAAATACCCCACACCTTCTGTTTGATCAAATAGCACAAAAAGTATCCATACCCCTCCTACATATTGCTGAAACCGTAACAGAGGTTGCAAAATCAGAAGGATACACCAAGGTAGCCTTACTTGGTACAATGGCAACTATGAACGCCGATTTCTACCCGATCAGTCTATCACGCTATGACATTGCATGCATTACTCCTAATGAAGAGCAAAAAGAAATAGTCAATGGGATATTGGAGAGAGAGCTCTATAAAGGAATTGTAAACGAGAAGTCAAGAACACTTTATCTTGATCTTATTCAACAGCTAAAAAAACAAGGGGCAGAGGCTATTATTTTGGGCTGTACAGAAATCCCTATGTTAATTCATCCAGGAAATAGCCCCCTTCCTCTATTAGATTCAGCAGCTATCTTGGCTCAAGCGGCATTAGATCGGGCACTTCAATAATTAGCGTAATGGTTTTGGAGTACGGGCTTGCTTTTTTACCAGCCACAATCCCATGAATATTACGACTCCTCCAATGATGTGCTGAAGATAAATATGCTCATTTGCCCAGAAGGCAGCAAATAGAACAGCTGTTAATGGGGTTATATACATGTACACCATTGTATTCGTAGCCCCAATTTTTTGTACACCGACATACCACATGACAAGACCGAAAATAGTGACAAAGAAAATAGAATATAATAAAGATAACCAAGTAGCAAGGTGTAATTGGAAGGAAAGATGATAAACATTACTTCCACTTAACAACACTAAGGGAACGGCACCAATCGAAGCTGACCATGCGGTCACTCTTAAAGCAGAATATTGTCTGATTAAGGGATTGGCCAATATAGGGTACAATCCCCAGCACATCGATGTAACCATTCCGATCAGATTTCCAAGGAACATGTTCTTCTGTCCACTCATGGGATCTTGTACAAGCAAAACAAGTGCTGCCCCTATGAATGCGATGACAGAACCCATTAGTTTTCGGTTTGAAAACATCTCCTGTTTACATAACAAGGAAAATAGCGATGTAAAAATGGGTGATAAAGAAATTAAAAGGGACGCATTCGTTGCAGATATATATTTAATGGTCTCCATAAATAATGTCTGATAGAGTGTAACACCGACAATACTTACAATAAATAGACGAATAAGGTGGTTTGCTTGAATACGAATCGATCGTTCGATCCCAAGTGTAATGAGAAGTAATAAAGGCCCCGCTACCATCATCCGAATAGCTGTAAAATCAATAGAGGTTAATTCCATCACCCCATACTTACCAAAGGTATAGTTAATTCCCCAGATGATGACTACACTTAATAATAGCAGTTCAATGGTCCATCTTCTCATCACGTTCTCCCTCAATCCCTTATCTCAATATTATATTGTTTAGTATATAGTAGGTACATACCTAGTCAATGATTAAATAAAATCTGTTATATCGGCATAAAACCCCATCCTACCGAAATGGGGTCCTTTTTTCTTTTGTTCTGTGAATCAAGGCTATCTAATCCTCGCCATATAATGCTTTTGCATAATTTTTCACCACTTGAAGTGGATCAATTGCCTCTACAATACTAGACAACACAGCAATTCCGGATGCCCCTGCATTCATCACCGATTCAACATTTTCGGGTTTAATCCCACCAATGGCAATGACAGGAATTTTTACACTTCTAGTGACTTCTTCTAACTTCATTAATCCTTGTGGTTCTTTACCAGGCTTGCAAGTTGTAGAAAAAATATGGCCGAAAAACAAATAATCGACCCCTTGTGCCTCCATAACCAAGGCTTCCTCAAGACTATGAACGGATCGACCAATCCGCAGATCGGGGAATGTCTGCTTAGCTAAACTAGGCTCCAAGCTGTGATAAGCGAGATGGCCTCCTTTTACCTTCAGTGCCCACGCAACATCAAGCCGATCATTAATATAGATCTGGTGATGGGGGACACCCGACGTAAGTAAGTGTTGAATCCCTTCTGTAATTTCGTTTGCATACCGTCCTTTTTCTCTTAAATGAATCGCAGAGACATATCGCTTTACTAGACTAGCCATACGAGCAAATTCTGTGAGTTCAAGTTTTCCGTTACTGAGTAGATGAAATTCTGGTTGGTCCATTCGCAACAAGACACCTCCTTCTGTCATAATAAATAAAATAAACCACTTTTTCCAGTAAGAAATAGTGGTTTAACCCAGAACGATTGTATAGCAGATGGTTGCACATGCCTTCACTGACTCCATCATAACTCAAATTTCCTAATGGGAAATCAGATTTGAAATATAGATGAAAAATTGCTATATTTCAAAGGGGGTGATTCGAATGAAAGTAAGCTATCCATTAAAAACTACAGTAGAATTAAAGGTAATTAAGGAAGTATTAAAGCCCTTTGGAGGCCGTTGTGCGAAAGTAAATGAAGGCGTTCTAGAATATCAAATTAAAGACGAACAAGAAAAAGCTGCGCATGATCATCTGAAAGAAATAGGTTATATCGACTAACGCCAGGGGTTAACCCTGGCTTTTATTTACCGTGAAGAAAATATAAAGTCCTCCTAATGTGAGAAAGTTCACACTTTTTCCAATGTGAAAATAGTATTCTAATACTAAAAAAAGGAGTGACTTATGAAGCAGGACGATAAAGCCTTCGAGCAATTATCTGCTGAAATTGAATGTTTGCGTTTTTATTTACTCCGAATGACTAATGAAACTGGTTCATTTGTTGACCCTGTTGTTGTAAGCATTAGCCAATTACTTGACAAGAAGATAAATCTTTGGATGAAATACAACGAAATGAACAAACAACAGCAATTGAAAAAATCTCCTGATGATGATCAAACATCCCTTTAATCTTATAAAAACAGAGACTCCCTCCTCGATTTACGATTCTTATTTGTTTTTCTTCTTATTATTTCATTTCTATTCCTTTTTCATATTTAGCAACACAAACAAAACCCTCTCATTCCAAACCTGAGAGGGCTAATTCTTTCCATATAGAAATAAAAATGGGATCGTTTTAAATCGGAATGATAAAGAAATACACCATAAAGTAGTGTGATAAAGTTCCTAAAGCAACAAAGATGTGAAAAATTTCATGGAAACCAAATCGATTAGGAAAGAAATTTAGTTTTTTAGTACCATAAACGACCCCACCGATCGTATATAGAATCCCACCTGCTAGTAATAGGATAATCGCACCTAAAGGAAGATTTTGAATCAGCTTATAAAGTGGAATAACAGCGATCCAACCTAATCCAAGATATAAGGCAGTAGAAATCCAACGCGGGAGATTCATAACCCAAATCTTCATTACCATCCCCAAAATGGCAATACTCCAGACTACCGATAAGATGCTCCACTTCCATGCACCGTCTAAACCAAAATATATGATGGGTGTGTAAGTTGAACTAATTAATAAGAAGATCGCCCCATGGTCTAATTTACGCAATACCAACTCTTTCTCAGGAGTTGTACGAATCCAGTGATACATGGAACTTGCCCCATATAATACGATAATACCAATCCCAAAGATTGTCGTTGTGATAAGCTTTGATAAACTATGGCTGGATTGAATAATAAAGAAAACAAGTCCCACAATTCCGGCTAAGAACGGAATGAAATGTGTGATTGTACTTGCTGGATCTTTCATTTTAAGAAAATTCATTCGTTATCTCCCCCAGTCCTGTACCAAATAGAAGTACCTCTGGATAATACCGAAAAATGCCTCATAATGCAAGTTATACATTTTGAGAATTAATTTCATTTAATGTGACGATAATGCAACAAAAGTATAACGCACACAGGGCTTATTTTAACAAAGCCAGCCGTTACCGAAAGAATAGCAGTTACTATAAAAACTGCT
>DATFAS010000041.1:0-29293 GCA_035254305.1 Bacillota bacterium | reverse complement strand
CACAATCCAAACCGGAACCTTTGAGTGTTGAGCTATATTATGACTAACACTTCCTAAAACAAGCTCAGAAAATCCACTAAGACCACGACTTCCCACAACAATTAGATCACAACCCAATTCCTCACCATATTCAATAATACTTCTGGCTGTTAATCCTTCTCTGATGACCACGTTTCCTTCACACGATGCGGAAGACAATAAAGCTCTTGCTTCATCGGCAACTGCTTCAGCGCGCTTTATGCAATCCATAGATTCAGCTACACTTGGAGTAAATACACCGTCCCCTACAACGAAATAAGTATATTGATAAACATGAATGATATCAACGGTTGAAGAAGGGTTTAGTTTAGAGAGTTGAATGGCTGTATTCAATGCTTTTTTAGCTAAATCAGATCCATCATATGCAACTAGAATCTTTGAAAACATACGATCACCTCACAGATTATTCTATTAATCTATTATTCCTAATTTTATTTTATCACTAGTTACATGAAAAGTAATGTTAGAAACATCACAGCTTCAGTCATACTTTCCTTGTTCTCTTTTTTCCCTATGCTAAAAGTGTATTGTATAATGAAAAGGTGAAATATAAACGAATCGGAGGGTAGACATGCAACTAATTCTTGTTGATCAAGTTCAGGCTTATTTGAATCAGTTTTCGAAACAACCGGTGTATATTCATCTTGAAACAACCCAAGGGGCCTATGCTGCTCGAGATAACGATAAAATTTTGAATTCAGGAGCCTATATTCGAAATGCACAGATTCAATTCCTTCTCGGAAAAATTACTGGAAACGGCCCTTATCGGGTAGGTCTAAAAATGGAGAATGGTTGGGTTTATGCGGAGGGCATAACACATTGGGAAATTAACGAAGCGGGACAACTTCTCCTATCGGGCCACGACCTAGAAGGCCGATTGGCTGTAGCTTTAGAACTAAGCCGTCATCCATTTTCTTAAGGATTCATAAACTAGGGACGGGCCAACTGTCTGGTTGGTCCCAACCTAAAAACCCACAAACATTCAATTTCTTAAAAAGAAAGAATGAATAGACTTTCATCTATTCATTCTCAATACTTAAATGTTCCAACCACAGCCTTTAAATCCTCCGCAAGCCGTGATAAAGATTGTGCAGAAGCAGAAACCTCTTCCATAGAGGCATTTTGTTCTTCTGCCGCAGCTGCCACACTTTGTGTATTCCCACCTGTTTGCACCGAAATATTTGATACATTTTCCATCATATTTACCATATTTTGCGTACCAGCAGTTACTTGGTCCACAATAGCTGAAACCTCTTGGGATTGCGCCGAAACGATCCCAATTACCTCTGCTATATCTTTAAAAGCTGTACCAGATTGGTGAACCAGTAGGATTCCGTCCTTAACCGCCTGTGTACCATCGTTCATTGAGATGACTGCTCGATCTGCTTCTATTTGAATTTCATGAATAATTTCACTGATCTCTGCAGCTGCGTTCGTAGATTGTTCAGCTAATTTCCGTACCTCATCTGCCACCACGGCAAATCCTCGTCCATGCTCCCCAGCTCGCGCAGCCTCAATCGCCGCATTTAAGGCCAATAGATTTGTTTGGTTCGATATTTGAGTGATAAGAGCTACGATTTGATCGATTTTTTTCGATTTTTCACCTAATAGATTAACAACCTCTGCTGTAGAATTAACTCTCGATTGTGCAGTGTCCATCTGTTCCACAGTCTTTATTACCATTGAATTACCTTGAACAGCCTTTTGATTCGCTTCTGCAGTGGAATCCGCAACATTTTGAATAGATACCGCAACTTGATCCATACCTTTTGATATTTCAGTGATAACTATCGTTGCTTCTGAAGAACTTGCCACTTGCTTTTCTGATCCTTGAGCTACTTCTTGGATTGAAACTGTAATCTGTTCTGTAGCCCTACCTGTTTGCTCTGCACTTGCTGACAACTCCTCTGCCGAAGTGGCCAATTGTTCAGCACTAAAACCAACCTTACTAATCATTTTGCGAAGATTCACAGCCATTTCGTTAAAACTATGAGCTACTTGCCCAATTTCATCACGATTCTTAACTTGAATTGCATCTGCTGTTAAATCACCACTTGCAATTTGCTCTGCTCGTTTCGCCAAGAGCATCATTGGACCAGCAATTATAGAAGAAACGTACCAAGAGATACCCATTGCTGCACTAATTGCAAGAATCCCAATAACAATTACTGTTGTTCTGCTTGATTCAAACAAATGAATCGAGGTTGAGGTAGCCTGGTCTGATCCCTTTTTAGTCAATTCAATCAATTTAACTATGGATTGGCTAGCTATTTGCCATTTGGGATGTATTTCCTTAAGTAATTGTCTTGCCTTTTCAGTTTCATGTGCATTAACAAATTTTTGAATATCAGATAAAGCAGCAATAAAGCTATCAAAATTTTTTTCAAACTCCATAAATGAAGCCTTACCTTCATCCATAACTAATAGAGGACCAACTATAGTACGTCCGTCCTGGACTTTTTTAATTTTATCATTGAGCTTATTTTCGATGTCGCTTCTAATCCGATCCTCATCCTCAAGTACATAGCTATATACCAACCGTTCAACATCAGATAAATTACCATTCAAATCACCAAGAAGGAAACTCTTATACATCCATCCATCCTGAATCTCTTTCGACTGTTCTCCCATCAACCCCATATTCCAAATAGCAATCACACTCTGAGCAACAAGCAAGAAAAGGACTAGAAAAAAGCTTAAATATAATTTCTTTCGAATGGACCAACTCATCGCAATCTCCCTTTCTACTCCGAATCCTTATGTATTTACACTTGTTGACCGATATTACTTCTAAGAATACGTTTGTGGAAGATTAAACACAATATGATAAATGTGACAAATTTCTGGATATTTTTGGATGTACACATTCTTATCGATACATAAATATCCCACATGGTCAAAATAATAAGAGAAATCACCCTCTTAAATTCCAACAGATAATAGATCTAATTTCCGTTCAAATTCTGAACGAAATCCTCAACTAAATGTTATACTATCTACCAAATAATTAATGAAGAAAGGAGAAGGATGATGGATCACCTTTGTGACAAATGTGGAATTCCAAGAGCTGACAAATATAGTGCCTTTGAATTAGATAGTTGGGGTTTTGTCAGTCATCTCGGTGAGAAAAAAGAATTTTACTACCTTTGCTTCCCCTGCTTTGATGAACTGACAAATGTCTACACAGAAGAAGTACAGGATCGATTGGAGAAAAACCGAAAAGAGCTTGATAGGCTGATTGCAGAAGGAAAGGTTTGTCCTAAATGTAAAACACCGAAGCTAGAAATTCCGCATATCTGCCCATAGGAAAAAAAGCAAGCAGCTAATTATTAGCGCATTACTCTTTTTTGCGTCTTAGTCATGATCTTGTTGTTTAATTGCAGCCATAAGAGCATCCCCTAAGCTGTTTGTTGTCTCTTCTTTTGCCTTATACTTATCTAGTAATCGTCTTTCCTGGTGTTTATTTGCCCTTGCCTTGCGTTGCTCTCCATCTAACATTTCAATCACATTACAAGGCCTACAGTGCACATATTTACCAGCCTTACCCGTTCTTAATTCCATTTTCTTATGGCACTGAGGACAACGCTTATTAATAAATTGATTTTCGGCTGCTCGACGGTACGTGCATTCACGATTGTTACAGACAAGCATCTTGCCTTTCTTCCCTTTTCGTTCAACCAAAAATTCTCCACATTCTGGGCATTTAGACCCCGTTAAGTTATGTGGCTTATAATTGACTTTGCTGCCTGCAATTTCATCTACAAGGGATTTCGTTTGATCACGAATATCATTGAGGAACTTCTTGGAATTTCCTTTTCCATGGGCGATGCTTTCTAATTCAAGCTCCCATTTCGCTGTCATTTCCGGAGTCCGCAATTCACTTGCCACTAACCCAATAAGCTGCATCCCCTTAGCTGTAGGGTGCAATCGATTTCCACGCCGTTCAATCGTTTCAGTCTGCAATAGCTTCTCGATAATATCTGCCCGTGTCGCTGGTGTTCCTAAATTATGCTTCTCCATCCCACCCAACAACTCTGCTTCATTAAATTGAGAGGGAGGTTCAGTCAACCTTTTTTGAAGGTCCACTTTTTTGATGGAAACCTTGTCGCCTTTCTTCAATACTGGGAGTGACTCTGCCTGCACATCATCCTCTATTTCTGCCACGCCTTTTTGCATCGAATAGACGGCTTTCCATCCCTGTTCTTTTACAACATGGCCTTTCGCATGAAAGGCCTCTTCTGCTACTTCAATGATTAATTGGACTTCATCAAAGCGATAGGGAGGATAGAATAGTGAAATAAATCGACGAGCAATTAAATCATAAAGCTTCTTCTCATCAGAATCTAATTGACTTAATAGTAATGGTTCTTCTGTTGGAATAATGGCATGGTGATCTGTCACCTTACTATCATCTATTACCCGTTTAGATATCGGAAGTTTCCCCTTAGGAAGCGATCGAATTAGGCTTGAATAGGGCCCCACTGACATTCCTTTTAAACGATACTGAAACGTAGGAACCATATCCGTTGTCAAATACCTAGAATCTGTTCGGGGATACGTTACAAGCTTATGCCTTTCGTATAGCTTCTGAAGGACATTCGACGTATGTTTAGCCGAAAATCCATACTTACGATTGGCATCGCGCTGTAGTTCTGTTAAATCATAGGCAAGAGGATGTGGCTCCAATTTTTCCTTAATTTGCACAGAGGAAACTTCACCATTCTTATCAATCACCTTATTTCGAATCGAAACACCCTGCTCTTCATTTAGAATACGGGTATCTCCAGCTACAGACCGCCACAATGCATGAAACCCACCTAAATCCAATCGAACATTCCAATAAGGTTCTGGTGTAAAACTTCGAATCGATTTCTCCCGGTCCACTAGCATACTTAATGTCGGAGTTTGCACTCGACCCGCAGAAAGCTGTGCATTGTATTTACTTGTCAGAGCTCTGGTCACATTCAAGCCAATTAGCCAATCTGCTTGTGCACGACAAGCAGCTGATTCATAGAGAGGATTGTAATTACTTCCCTCTTTCAATTGGGCAAACCCACTCCGAATCGCTTGATCAGTCTGTGACGAAATCCAGAGTCGTTTAAACGGTTTCTTCCACCTCACCATTTCCATAATCCAGCGTGCCACTAGCTCTCCTTCTCGCCCCGCATCTGTTGCAATGATCAGCTCTCCAAGGTCCGCCCGTTTTGATAATTCGGAGATGGCACGGAATTGGTGAGAGGTCTCCTTCATAACCTTTAACTTCATATATGAAGGAAGAATCGGTAAATCTTCTAGTTTCCATGTTTTATATTTATCCGCATATTCCTCTGGCTCGGCTAATGTCACCAGATGACCTAAAGCCCAGGTTACAACATATTGATTTCCTTCATAATAATGTTTATGTTGCTGCTTACAACCAAGAACACGTGCAATTTCCTTGCCAACACTTGGCTTCTCAGCTAATATTAACGATTTCATGACTTTCTCCTTCTATACAGGTTTCATTCTTCATCTTACACAAGTTCAACCTATAAAAACAATTGAAACGCGACTGACCCTGTGATTTTTTTCGTTTTCAATGGAGCTACGAGGAGGTATGATTAGCATGGGAGGGAAAAAATGAAATTATTGATCATACTAGTTACCCTATTATTTTCAGCGAGCCTATTATCAATGGGATGCAGTACGAACAAACAAACGGAGTCTTCCAACAATACTGCTATCGATCAACAAAAGCTACAGCAAGAAGCAGAAGAAATTAAAAATGATGAAATAACCTTTGATAGGCAGGTTACTGGAGTAGCCAAATTATTGTCTTTATCTAATCATTTAACTGAAGAATTAAAAGAAAATAAGCCAGAACAAATCAAAGCTACAGTGGTAGACCTTGATAAAGCCTGGCATCCTTTAGCTAATTTTTTCAAAGAGAAACACCCTGTGCAATTCGATCAGGTAGATCGAAGGATTTCATCTGTTACAAATGAGCTATCCAAAAGTACTTTGGACAAGGATTCCCTTGCTGCTCAGAATATGGAACTCAAACAGGCATTAGATGCCTTATCTCATGAAATTAGATAGCTACCTAAACGGTAGCTATTTTGTTCTATTAAGGCATAAAAAAATGACCTGTTTAAAAAACAGGCCTCCAAGGGGTTTTTTCTTGTTACTGATAAAATAACATGCCAAGATAAAATTTGTGTAACAATAACATTACAGGAATGTTACAAATTCCTTACTTAGCTCATTTTTACTGAGTTATCCATTTTATGATATAAAGATACAATTTCCTCCCCATAATGATTAGAAACGGCCCACTTACCACCTAATTGCTCCCATGTGGAAGCAATCCCACGCTTCACATATTGAAATCGTGGATCAAGCAATGGTTCTGATTTCGGGATTGGAGCCTTCGTTGCATAGGCATAAAGATGTTGAATATGGGCACTTACCCCATCCTTTAAGCTTGAAAACTGATTACCCTTCTGACCGCCACCCGTTGCGCCAATTCCTGCCATATTATTCTGCCCAGGTAGTACATCTCCACCAAAACGAAAGAAATTTGTCTCCTTGCACATCTGCATAAAAGCGATATCCCCACGGATATGATATTCCTGTCCGATTGTTATGTATAAATCGGCCAATTCTTTAGGAAATTGTGGATTATACTTTGCCGCAAAAGCATACAGCTCTTCTGGTTTCTTAACAGAATCCCCTTGAATTTCAGTATGTGTTATGTAATTTTCATTTTGTGATTTCGGCAAATTAACAGAAATGGATCTTGCAGTTGGGTCCCAATTCACATTAGCTCCTAATGATTCAGCAACAAAGCGCGTTGGCACCATAGTCACCCCATCAACAATCATCCCTGGAGCCAATAACGGCATCTCTTGTTTATTCTTATAAGCTACCTCTTTACCAATGGTAATCTGGATAGTGGTATTGTCCTTTTTCGCTGTAACCGTCTGTGTGGATGAATCCCAATCCACTTGTGCACCCAATGCTTCAAAAATAGCCCGTAAGGGAACAAGCGTAGAATTATTCTTTATCATTGGTTGATGCTCAAATGAAAGAGGCTGGTTATTTACCGTTAAACTAATTGGGGATTCCTGCAATGTCTGTGTCTGTGCATATACCTGCCCTGTACCTAAAAAAAACAAACCCGCCAAAAAGAGTGGACGAAGAGAGGGCAAAATATTCCTTCCTATCCGCATTTCTTGTTTCTCCTTTAACCTATTTACTCTATCAAATTTTCAATAGCTATTCTGCCATTCTAATATTTACATAATATCATATTTGCTAAATCCTAGCCTAGAAAAAAGCACCCCTAACGATGAGGAGTGCTTGCTGGGCATTAATGGTGAACAATCTCATCTATACAATAAGCAGGGAAAGGATGATAGCCAAACTCATGATCCTCAACCTCTTCCTCCTCGATGTATGCTGGAAATTCAGGATAACCATAATCACTTATACCCAACCCAATTTGTTGATATTGGTAATAACCTTGATCGTATCTCATATTTAACCCTCTCCTTTAAGAAGATTCATTTATCATATAAACTTCCCACTTTTATTTTATTACAAACAATATCAAATGAACGGAAACATTATGACAAAGGTAAGGAGAGATCTTGACGAACATGTGAAAAGTTGAACAAGTTGTTTTATTTGTAAACTAAACCGCAGAAATAAAAAAGCTATGGATAGATGTATCCATAGCTTTTAATCCGCTATACAGCACCGACAGCAGTCTGATATTCATTCATGATGTTATCGATAATTTGCTGAACAGGTAAGATATCGTGAATTTCACTTACTCTAGCACCAGCAAAAACCAATCCCTCTTCAACATCTCCACCCATTGACTTAATAAGTGAATCTAATGTACAAAAACGATAAGAACAAGCTTTAAGACAATCATGGCATTTATCAATCTTCAACTTATTATCGCCACTAATTAACTCCGTGAAGTGATTCTTGATCGCTCTTCCATGTAATCCTACAGTTGTCTTCACCAGGATGGTTTCCTCTGCAGTAGCCTCAACATATCTTTGTTTGAACGATAGTGGAGCATCACACTCATCACTAGCTACAAATCGCGTACCCATCTGTACGCCACTTGCCCCCATACGAATAGCTTTGGCTACATCTTCCCCTGTTAGAATCCCTCCAGCGGCAATAACTGGAATATTAACGGCTTCAATTACCTCGGGTAGAATATCAAACAAAGGGCGATCAGTACCCAAGTGTCCACCAGCCTCAAAGCCCTCAACCACTACAGCGGCTGCTCCTAGCCTCTCGGCAAGCTTAGCTAGCTTAGCTGACGAAACAATGGAAATAACGGGAATTCCAGATTCCTTTCCCCAACCATACATATCACGGGAGAAACCTGCACCAGAAATGATAAAATCAACCTTCTCTTCCATGGCTGCTTTCATTTTCTCTGCGAAGTCCTTCATAGCAAACAATACATTAACACCAATATATCCTTCACCATTCGTTAACTCTCTCGCTTTACGAATGTGTTCTCTCATCTCATCAGTAGATATGCCTGTACCAGAAATTATTCCAACTCCCCCAGCGTTAGCCACTGCGGCAGCTAATTTACTTAAAGAAATACCAACGCCCATTCCTCCCTGCATAATAGGTACCCTAGGCTTTATATGAGCAATTTGTAATTGTGGAAAGTTCATCCATTTATACCCCGTTTCCTTATTTTCATAAATTTTCATAGTTTCCCCCTTACAAGTATGACAAAATTCCACAAGAATGAATATGACAAACATCACAAGTAAGGTTTCAGAGGCGAAAAAAAACGAAGAAATGCCTCCTTCAATTTGTAACTCCCAAAGGGAAATATTTCAATAGAATTCTCATAGAAGTATTTAATTTTTATTGATTTACAGTTAATAAATTGGCTCCATGATGACAGATCATTATCAAACTATTATCCACCAAGATTGAGTATAAAGCAAACTCCCTTTATGTTCAAAAATACATCTAATTAAGATACAACAGACAACAAAAGTGACAATTAATCGAACAACGGTGACAACAAGACGACCATATGTTACTATTTATTCAACAAGTTGAAGCCCCTTTTTCGACTTGAATTGTAAATCCCTTTTAACTCGCTTACCGTTTACTCCCTTTTTCGGTAAGCCCTTTTCTTTCTACACATAATATTACTTAATGTTAAACAAATAAGGTCAATTAGCTTTTGTTACGCTAGTTGACCTTCCTTATTATCTAAATTATATTGGGCCTAACAGAAGCTTAGAAGTGTTTTTATATTTGTTACAAACTGTAAGCTTTTGTCCGCCTGTTCGAATAGCCATATTCTTTTTTACACACGGAGATAAATCGTATTCCCTAATCTTACCACAACTAGACCCTTTATAGAATTGGGTTGAGCCTGTTCTGGACGAAGAGCCATAGCTGGTAAAGAACCATCCAGAGTAGCCAATCTTTTAAAGTTAGGGTGTAGAATCTCATCCGTTAAGAATGCAGAACGACTAGCCCCTGAAATCCGGTGGCGATTTAACATATAGATTATCTTGGACGCTGTAGCAATCCCAATTCCATGACCATAATAGGTCCCATCTCCAAGATCGACTACATTTTCACCTTGCCATTCTATTTCTTCTGGATCCACATCTGGATTACGAAAATATCGAATATCTCCAGGCAATGACTCCCTTGCATGTTCTGATTGAAGCGTTAAATCCTTGTCATAATGACCATCCCATAGTAGCAAATCAGCAAACAAACGATTAAAGACCACCTCCGGGATGGTTTCTAACATTGCCTTGTAGAGAACAATCACCATAGCCGTTGCACACTCAAATGCATATCGATCACCATGATGAAAAATATCCTCAATCCCTATAGAAGGGGCTACACCCTCCCTAAGTAAAAATCCTCCTTTTTCCGTAAGAATCCAATATTTCGGATTACATCTTGACTTGGCAAAAGTAGCAAATTCAGCGTCTGCACGATTGAGATCATAAGAAGCTTTAACAATATTAGACCTAAGTACCAGCTCGAATTGAAGCTGCTCAGCTGAATCATAATCATAGGTTTTGGCACTAGCAGTCATTCGTCCGAGTACTTGCTTTCCTATACGATCTAAGTTCCATTGCTCCATTAATTGAGTTGGATCAAAAGAAGAATTAGATAATCGAATCATAAATTCCTCCATTAGGCGGTTGGCCAATTATTTAGGCCCCTATTATTAGGGAAACAGCCCTTCTATTACCAACCTATTCACAGGAAGAAAACGAGGTGACCCTCAATTTTTTTTGTCAAACATACATAAACATATGGATCAAAATAAATACCGCAAAAATCATAGCCATCGTTAGATGAAACTTGCGGCGAAATCCTGATGCACGTGTATGGCGAAGGTAACCAGCAAATAGAGTGACACCTAGCAATAGAAGCGTGATTACCCCACTGACCCCTTTCAAACTTCCCACTAAATCTGCTCCCAATCGACTAATCATTATACCAGCATGCCCCAGAATAATCAGTGTACCTCCAACCGCAGTCGGAATATGCCATTTCATCATCCGTCGGGAAATGTTAGCTAGTAATATCTTTACATTCCGCTGATTTGATTTCTTAATTACCTTAAAAATAAAATGCATATTTACATTGATGAAAAACAAAATAACGGCTATTTGTGCAAGTAACTGCCCAAAAGTAACAAGCGAATTATCGTGAGGACGAACAACCCAAATATAAAAGAAAATAATGGCTATAAATAGACCATTCATAAACAACCATAAGCGATATTGCACGTGATCATTTCCTTTCTCTTTTTTGTTTAGCTTAACAATGAAGATTTGGAGTGTTAGTGACCCTAATCACATTTTTAATTTTTTTTCGAATTCACCTATCATTTATTTCTCCCTTCCCTTCTTAATTTAAGCTACTTCCTTTATACTAATTTTGAAATAGATGAAATGAGGTGTTCTATGGAAGCCACCGGCGTACAACTCCGTGATGCACAATTAGGCGACCTACCTGCCATTGTAAATATTTATAACTCTACCATTGCCAGTCGAATGGTAACCGCTGACACAGAACCAGTTTCTGTAGAAAGTCGAGTGAACTGGTTCAAGGAGCATACCCCTGAACATTACCCTCTTTGGGTCTTAGAAGAAAATGGTGAAATCATAGGTTGGATCAGTTTCCAAGCTTTCTATGGACGGCCCGCTTATTATGCTACAGCCGAAGTTAGTATTTACGTTCATGAGAACAAGCGTGGGAAAAGATGGGGTCAATTTTTATTAACCAAAGCAATAGAGTCTTGTCCACGTCTACATATTAAAACGATCCTTGGTTTTATCTTTGGGCACAATGAACCTAGCCTTAAGCTCTTTCAACATTTTGGATTTGAACGTTGGGCACTACTTCCGAATGTGGCAGAATTAGACGGGCTAGAACGTGATCTTGTCATCCTTGGGAAAAGGATCAACTAATACAGATTTCAAGAAATTTGGGAGGCAAGTCGATGACTTTAGTTAATGATCTACGTGAATTACTATCCCCGGAACAGGTTAGTGATAACCCTACTATGCTTGAACAGCATAGTAGAGATGAATCCTATCATCCACCACACTTACCTGATGTCGTTGTATTTCCTAAATCTAAAGAGGATGTAAGTAAGATTCTACAATATGCCAACCAGAATCAGATCCCTGTCACCCCTTTCGGAGTGGGATCAAGTGTTGAAGGACATGTCATCCCTTATCATGGTGGGATCACCTTAGATTTTCAACTTATGAATAGAATTCTAGAAATACGCGCTTCCGATTTCTTGGTTCGAATTGAGCCAGGTGTAACTCGTAACCAGTTAAATAAGGAATTGAAAAAACATGGACTATTTTTCTCAGTTGACCCTGGAGCAGATGCTACATTAGGTGGGATGGCTGCTACGAATGCTAGTGGGACCACTGCTGTTAGATACGGTGTCATGCGAGATCAAATTAGAGATCTAGAGGTTGTTTTAGCAGATGGGAATATTATTCATACAGGGGGACTTTCTGCTAAATCCTCTTCAGGCTATCATCTTTCTGGGTTATTTGTAGGGTCAGAGGGAACACTCGGTATATTTACCGAATTAACCGTTCGAGTTTATGGGATACCTGAATTCGTACTTGCTGCAAGAGCTAGCTTTCCCTCCCTGAAGGAAACCGTGGATGCAGCAATCAGTATTTTAGCAGCTGGTATTCCAGTCGCACGTATGGAACTGGTGGATGCAAGATCGATTCGCCAAGTGAACCAGCATTTTGAAACACTGTATCCTGAACTACCCACCCTTTTCTTAGAGTTTCATGGGAATGAAGCAGGGCTTAAACAAGATGCCGAATTTGCAGAATCCCTCACTCATGAACATCATTGCCATTCTTATGCGTATGAAACAGATTCTAAGGAACGGGCTAAGCTATGGGAGGCGCGCCACTATCTAGCCTATGCCTTCATCCATGCCAACCCTGGCAAGAAGTTAATGGGTACAGATGTTTGTGTTCCGATCTCAGAGCTAGCAGCCGCTGTTGAAAAAGCTCGACAGATGATGGATGATGCAGGGCTTGATGGAGCTTTAATGGGACATATTGGGGATGGTAATTTCCACTCTCTGATGATGATTGATACGCAGGATCCTAAAGAAGTACAGCGGACTCAGGCTTTTAATGATACATTAGTAGAGTATGCCTTGAGTCTTGGTGGAACCTGTACCGGAGAACATGGCGTTGGAATCGGCAAACGCAAATATCAAAACCGTGAACATGGCAGTGCTATACATCTAATGAAGCAAATGAAGCAAGTGCTTGACCCAAATGGAATCCTAAATCCCGGCAAGGTACTTCCAAACGAGTAAACTCACTTTTGTTAGGAATCATAAGCGGGCCCATTATCTACAGAGATAAGGGTCCGCTTATATGTTTTTAGTAGAACAAATGAATGTACACTTCTAATAGGTTAACAACTAGAACAAACCATTGCAGACAAACATACCCTATTAATACTTACAGCCAATTTAGGAGTGGTCCAAAGGATGAAGCTCATCATTGTGGCTCCACCGGCATTTCCTGTTTCACGTTCTACAGGAAGCTCAGTTGAAATTAGTCTATATCAAATTGCAAAGCGGTTAGCAAAAGATCAGGATGTAACCATTCTAAGTCGAAAGACAAAGAGCTTACCCAAGATCTCAACAAATGGAAAACTGAGGATCGTAAGATTCCCCCCCCAATCCTATGTTCAAAATATAATAAGATATCTGAAAAAGTCAAAATTCGATATCCTTCAAGTAGAAAATCGTCCTCAATTTGTTCCAATCCTACGAAAACATTTTCCACGAGCACGAATTATTCTTGTCCTTCATTCCTTGACCTTTATGGCGCAGCTTTCCAAACAGGCCAAAAGATTAGTGATCCAATCTGCCAATGCAGTGATTTGTAATAGTCATTTTATACGAAATTATTATCGTACTCTCTTCTCATCTATGGCTTCGAAATTCAAAACGATCCACCTTGGTGTTGATCTCACTCGTTTTCGACCACCTAGTCAAGGAGAAAAAACAAGACAACAGAATCAGTATGGCTTAAAGATTTCAAATTATCACTTGCTATTTGCAGGAAGGATTATTTCTGGTAAGGGCGTTCATCTACTCATCCAAGCCGCCTCCATTCTGCGCAAAACTAATCATCCTATTCAGGTCGTGATTATAGGACGTTGCAGATCTAGCTACTGTAAATTCCTGCAAAGTCTAGCTAAAAAGCTTCGTGTACCTGTCAAATTTATCGGGGCCGTTTCCCCTTCTCTTATGCATAAAGCCTACTGGTTAGGAGACTGCTTTGTTTGCCCTACCCAATTCCGTGAGGCCTTTGGCCTTGTTAATGTGGAGGCTATGGCAAGCGGTTTACCCGTCGTAGCCTCTAGGCGAGGGGGAATCATTGAAATTATCAATCAGCATAATGGAATCCTTGTAAGTGATTATAGAAATTCCAAAGCATTTGCAAAAGCGATAGAAAAATTAATTCAATCTACATCACTTAGTAAAAAACTAATGAAAGCAGGGGAAGCTACAGTTAAAAAACGATTTAGTTGGGTACACACTGCAGCAAAATATCAGCAATTCTATCTTCACGGTAACGTGTAATAATTACCAATCCTTTGCGAAATACTAAGGAAAACGAAAATCCGAGGTGGATTCATATGGGAATATGGGATGGATTTCGCGAGTGGAGAAAAGATCGATATGAAAAGAAAATTGAAACTATGCGTTTACAAGGTAAGTGTCCTGAATGTCAAGGAACAGGTTTAACGAACTTCTATGGGGTAATGGAACCGATCTATACGGATCAATTAGATTGTGAGAGTTGTAATGGAACAGGAATGTTTGCTGATTGGGCGTTGGTGAACGGTAGAGAAGATCTACATTAACCGATTGATTAAGAAAAGATTTGAAAAGGGAGCAATCATGCTCCCTTCGATCCATATTATTGAATTCTTTGTCCAGAAAGCTGCTGCTCTGCAAATTGAACCAAACGCTTCGTAATTTCTCCACCCACAGATCCATTAGCTCGAGAGGTTTGATCAGCACCTAATTCAACACCAAATTCTTGGGCGATTTCATACTTCATTTGGTCAAGAGCCTGAGAAGCACCAGAAACAAGCTTTTGATTGCTGTTGTTTGCCATGATAACTACCTCCTAATGGTTTTTTCAAGGCTTTCAC
Source organism: Bacillota bacterium (assembly GCA_035254305.1). Classification (GTDB taxonomy): domain Bacteria; phylum Bacillota; class Bacilli; order Aneurinibacillales; family RAOX-1; genus DATFAS01. Next base: position 14,509 of record DATFAS010000041.1, on the reverse strand, counting down.
CTTGTAACTATATTTTGAAGTGTCTTGCCTTTATCTATGTGTGGCAATTTCTAGAAGTGAAATTAGATATCCTCAAATAAAAAAACACCCCTATTGATAAACAAGAAGAGTACATAATAAGGGGTTATGATCAGATATGACCGAATGGCCCACATACTGGTCCACGGATTGAAATTCCTTTGTATAAAGTACATAATCGATTTGTGTCTTTTCAGAAGGAAGTGTAATAAATGTTTTTTCAACCTGATTGGTAGTCTCTACAAATCTTTTTTTAAAGGTTACAATGTTTGTTTCCTTAGGTTTCGTATTAAAATCCCCGAGCACAATTTTAGGTGTTAGATCATTCTTGATGATCGACTCCACCGCCGCAAATTGTTTTCCTCTCTCCACTTGACCTAAGCCTAGATGTGTTGTATAAACACTTATTTTCTGTGTTCTAAGGGTGACATCTGCCCTGATCATCCCTCTTGGCTCTATCCCTCCAGGAAGACGATAGCTTGCATAGGACACAATCGGATATTTACTTAGAATCGCATCGCCATAGGCACCAACAACAAAGTTAATGGTTGGAACAAATATATAATTCATATGAAGTTGGTTGCTAATCATTTCAATTTCATTAAGAAACCCAGATCTGGGTAAGCTCACATCAACTTCCTGCAAACCAACAATATCAGGTTGATTTTCCTTTATTTCTTTAATAATTTGATTCATTTGAACATGACGCTGATTATCGCGCCCCCCACGAATATTAAATGTCATCACCTTTACCTGATCAGTCGGTTTGGAAATTCCCGTCAGACTATATCTATTACACCATAGATCACGGGAAGATTTATTATATAATCCAACCAATAGTAGGAATAAAAACAGCAAGAAAACACATACTATTCTTTTTGTCTTCAGATTACTCTCCCCCTTGAGGTAAGCATATCAAGGGTTCAATTATTTTAATAGAGTATTTAATTAAATAATAATCAGCAATTTTTAGCAAAAAAATAGCCATCTCACAAGAAGATGGGTACTTATCCTTTCACTATCATTTATAAATAGGTTTGTAGTAATTTATCTTTGGACATAGCAAGAAACTTTGGCGTTAATTTATCCTTTTCTTGAGAAGTAGAATTTCTAGGGTGAAGGAAGAGAAACATTGGTGTTAAATAGGCTTGCTTTAATTTTGCGTAGAAGGGATTAGGAATCTCCACTGCGTCGAAACCAAGACGATGAATCCCTCTATGAAGCAAAGTAATACCAAGAATTCCTTTGATTTGCTTTTGGTTTGGGTGGTTTTCAATAAATTGAGCCAATCCAGGTAATGATTCCCGAACTCGATCGTAGACATATAAGGCTCTTCGTATTTGACCTTCCATTCCCTGAAGCTCTTTCATCAAAAGACAATTATGCAAATGAATTTTTAAAACTAAATCCTTTCCCTTCAGCAATGTTCCATCTGAGAGGTGTAAATCCTTCCCTCGATATTTCATCGGTCGAACCCGAAAGATATTCTCCTGCTTATTCACATATTCAAGTCGAGTACAGAGATAGTAAAGCTGATCCAATAAAGTCCAGGTATGATGAATCGCATTCACCGAGAAGTTCCTCCGTTTGGTCATGATGATTATTTCCATTCTTCCCTTCCCCTTCCGCCTTCATGCACGGCTCATCTGGGGATATTTCGTGTAAACATAGCAAAAAAGTCAATTGGATTCAATAAAAAAACAGCATCCAAGTGCTGTTTTAGTAGAAAGATATGAGTGCAGTATAAGGGTACATCCATTCATTATTTTTTGTATTTCATCAGTTCAGATATCGTGACAAACCGATAGCCTTGCTGTTTAAGTTCTGGAATAAGCTTCTGAAGAGATTTTTGGTTTTGCTCCCCTGCATGATCATGAAATAAGATAATATTTCCACCCTTCAAATGTGGAAGAACATTACTGATAATCTTATTAACACCTGGCTTTTTCCAATCTTGACTATCCTCATCCCACATGATGGTAACCAAGTCATCTTTTGCAGTTTCTTTCATCATGATTTCATTTCTTGCTCCTTCAGGGGGTCGGAAAAAGTGGGTTTTGTTTCCTGTAACCCTCTCAATTGCCTCAGAGGTTTTCTTAACCTCCTCATGAAATTGCTCTGCAGAAAGCTGATTTATGTTGGTATGTGTGTACGTATGATTTCCTATTTCGTGACCTGCACTGACTTCCTGTTGAACAAGCTCTGGGTGCTTCTCTACATTCTCTCCAACTAGAAAGAATGTTGCATGCACATCATACTGCTTAAGCAGTGCCAGAAGCTGTGGAGTATATTTAGGGCTCGGTCCATCATCAAACGTTAAAGCCACCACCTTATCCTGGGTATCAATTTTCCAAACAACTTCCTCTGTTTTCTCAGGTTCTGGCTTCTTCTCTTCCTGTTGGATATTTTGAGTCGGAGAGGTTGCTACCGGCTCAGCCACAGTCAATGGAGCTTTGCTAGCAGCACAAGAGCAAAGCAATGGAAATACTAACAAGGTACCAAATCGTAATAATTTCATTCATCTCACCTGTCAAAAAGCACTTTTGTCAATTCAATAACACAACCATTATAATAACCTAAATACAAAAAAAGTGGAGATTTTTTTTCCCACCCTCTTCTTTAAGCAATTCAAATCTTTACTTCGTTCTTTTTCTACTACAAGAATCATAATAGTTATCTAAAAAATCTTCGATTAGCATTTGTAATCGATAGCCTTCAGGATCTCGATTATTCCGTAGCCATTCTTTCATTTCAAGACGAATCTGTATATCACTAGCAAGATGGCTCTTCTTTATTAATAAATCACGAAAAAGATAGCGAAATTCCTCAGCTTCGATCTTTTTACTTCTTTTACTTAATAATAATCCATAAGCAGGTGAATAGAGTTCACCAATTTCTTGTTGTCTTTTTTTTCGTTTTGCAAAAAAATAGAAACAGCTAAGAAGGAAAAAAAGTAACAGAATAAGAGGTAAAGGTAATTCATTCAAGCTCATGCTGCTAACCTCCTAATAATAGGCTTTTAGCCTAGACTGTGCTAACAACATATGTTATCTTTGCTTCAAATGCCACATAATCAGGAAAGTTCTATCCGCCATTTTTTGGACAATGTTCATGATTTTTTTATGAAGATCCCCCATAATAAAATAAAATCATGTATAATATAAAATTATACTAAACAGTTGTTTAGTGTTGAGAGTTATTGCCTCGTCTTGTCATGGGGCTTTTTTTTATATTTTTTTATGAATGTTCCTTCTCCCTTTGGAAAAAATAAGGAAAAATATTCAGGAGGAATAGGATGGAGTACAACAACTGGAGTCGAGAAAGCTTCGATCAGTGGATTGAAAATAGACGCCTATTAGTGCTTTCGGTTCAACTTCCCGATGAAACCCTTGTCTTTCAAGGAAGAATATTGGGTTATAACCTAGCAGAGGATGAGATCACAGTTTATAATGAGCTGCAAAATCAGCTAACCAAAATTAAACTGGCACATGTTGAACATATCAGTGATGATGTGGGCCCTTATCTTGACACAGATCATTCGGAATAAAATTTTCTTAAAGATTGTGTAGCTCAAGGATTACTGTTAAAATAAAAGAAAAGAAATGAAAATATTCGATGCAAAAAGACGCTTTCCTAATGAGATTGTGTCTTTTTGTTTTATTTGCAAATAATAGACAAAAATATAAGAGCCCTCAAGTCGGTTTATATTCCCGCGTAGTAGGGCTCTACACTATCCTAATGTTTTTTTCTGGAACCTACATGTCTTTGCTTATCTTTGTCTTCTGCACTACGAAACTTAATATCTCCTTTTAATCCCGCTTTATCAGCTACGATTTGCAGAAGTCGTTGTGCTTCCTTCTCGTGTTTCACATCTACCTCTTTATCTAAATCCAATCCACTATGGTACTTTGCTTCTGTTACAAACACATCTGTAACCTTTACTTGGCAATCAGATTCTTCGATATGTCCTTTAACTGAATCCACGCATATTCTCAAATAAGTGTAAAAACCAATTTGGGATTTACTAAGTGCGTAATCGTAAGCTGCATAATCCCAATCCCACATAGCACCCCGAACAAATCCTTGTTGATGCAAGAGATGGTCTAAGGTAGAAAAATTGAAAACATGTCCCTGTAATAAACTATCTGCGATTTTCATTTTAAATTGTACATCTCCCTTCATAAATACACACATATTTCGAACTAATCATATCACAAAGTGATGATCGTGTTTATGATCACATTAAAAAATTGTGACTAATCCTTGTCTAATTGGTATATCGTATATTTCTTCAATTAATTCAACTTAAATAACACCCATGAATACGATGATCTTGGCAAACGATTCCAAATTCGTTGTGGTTTCTTTAGCGGCCTACAAGGCCGCTATTTTGTTTAGGACCTAGAAATAAGATTTTTTACGAAATGATACCAAGGCTTCTCTAATCTAATCGAATACTCTGCACCCTTAATCCACTGCCTACGGTAGAAATCCCTCCCTTTTAGATCCACATGATCCTCAAATACCTCTACAACCATTCCTTCACTTTCTGAAGGGTCAATCCACTTCTGCCCACCCTGGTTATCATCGTCCCACGGTTGGGAAACAGAGGAACTATTAATAGACGTAAAACCGTCCTGAACGATCGTTTTTGGTAGCTTTAATTGTAAATGAGTATGTCCTGAAAAGAAAAAAACATTGGGGTATTGGTTTAGAAGTTTTTTTAATTCTTCGTGCTGAACAACTGCACGGTTATTTAAGCAGCAAACATAAGTTCCCGAAACCGTCTTCGGTAATGGCTGATGCAGGAAAACAAAAATTGGCTGTGCTAGATTCTTGCCCCTCTCTAATTGTTGCTTAAGCCATTCTAACTGCTCAGTGGATAGGTAAGCATCCTCACGAATATCCGCATTAGTTTGTCTATAATGTTCTGATCCAAGAAATAGGAAGGGGATTGCCTGAATGGTTTGATTGTAATAAACCTTGGGCTGATGCGTCCACTGAAGAAATCTTCGGATAGATGCTTGTTCCGTTTCTCCATTAGGAAAGGTTTCAGGGTTCCATGCTTCTCCATCACGAACCCATGCTTGATAGAATTCATGATTGCCAATCGTAAAGAAGGTATTGGCAGGATGAGGGGACCTTCTAAGAATGGCTTCTAGTTGATCATAATCACCCTGCCTTCCCTCCGTCAAATCCCCATTAATAACAAGTGTTTGTGGTTTTATGGGAAGCTCACTTAGATCTTGCAATGCCCGTTCGAATTTTTTTTGATTTTGAAGTTGTTCAGCTTGAATATGAATATCACTGATCACGGCAAACGTATATTTTGGCTCTTTTTCTTCTACAGCGATTACCTTATGTCCTGTGGTCATAACTATGAAGATCAATAGAATCACAATAGTCTTTTTCATGATTGCCTTCCTCCTCTTATGTAGCTAGGACCATCGGTTAAAGAAGGTAATCATTATTATTTTCCAGTGAAGGAATACTATGTATGAATGACGGTGGGTTAAATTCGTTTGCTTGATACCAACCAACGGAGGATCTATTCATGCTGCATAATCGTACTGCCCTTAGACTCACTGCTATCTTTACCATTCTAGAACTATGTCTTTTAATTGAGCTTATCATTCTAGGGAATTCTGATTTTATTCTACAGGGCATGGTGGTAGCAATAGGTTGGTTAGTTTACACGTTTATGGAATTTCGCCATAACCTATTTCTTAACAACTATGTCCGTCTTGCCGTAATGCTTACCTTATTAAGTGACAGCTTTTTGGGTAATTATCTGAATGGGTATGTAACCTCCCCTTTTTTTGATCGAATTCAGCACATCTTCGGTACATATTCCATTGCCCTCTGGGCCTATACCATAGTCTGGCAGATTGCAGGTGCCCGTTATTCAAACCGACTATCTTGGATTCTAGTCTTTATGATTGGGATTGGACTTGGTGGAATTTATGAAATTATTGAGTTTTTCGAGGATTCCCTACTTATGCCTGCTATATTAAATCAGCCGAGTTTGCTTGACACAGATCTTGATCTCCTCTCTGATGCGATTGGAGCCTTCCTTGCTGCTGTTCAGGTAAAGTATGCAGACTTTGGCCTTATTAATAAGCAAAGAGATTTTTACGTTAAAGAAAAATGAATCCCATAAAGGGCGGCGATCCCCATTCCATACGCGACACATATCATCCATTCAAACCAAGCACCGCTTTTGCTGCCCGTAGAAATTAAAGGGACCTTAAAAGCACCCTTCCATGGGTAAAACCACATTACTCCACTTTTCGTAAGCGAATCTGCTACTAGATGTGAGAGATATCCCGATACTGCGTACCATGTGGCACCATTAATCTGGAGTGAAGATTCAGCTTGAAACCAAATAACAGCCCAAATGGTAGCCCCAAGCAAACTATGGCACCAGGTGCGGTGTTTAAAAAAAGGGCTAATCGCAACAAAGATACCAAGCGTTCCAAGCCACCAAAAGTGCAAATAGGCACCCGTAGTGAGCAATCCCATCCCCGTTAAAACCAAGGCTATTCTTCGTGCATTTCGTTCCTTTAGAAACCATCCAAGGAGAATAAGAAAAACTCCGAGTCCAGCAAACACGTTTCTTTCCATACCCTGAAAGGATAAATAGGCATATAGAACAATAGCCACTCCCAAACTCCAAAGTGCACTCTTAATTCTCCAAGGAGACACAGCTATTTTCTGACCTAACATACCACGGGGTTCATCTAGGTCAGTTGCCAAAGAAGAGATTCCCGCTATAGTAACGCCGGTAACACTAAGTGGTATTTGTGGAAAAAGAGCTGATAATCCCAGCCCTGTAAGAATTCCAATCGTTAAATGAGTTCTTCCGCGCATATATTCCCCTTTCTCCTATCCTTGTTTCATTTCCTTATGAGTAGCCAATCGTTGCCTCAGTTCATCAATAGGATGACCCTTGCGGAAAAATAGGTATTTCCCTAAGGGCACCCGTCCAAACATAACTATACACCAATCCATATGATATAGGGCAACCACATAATAAAAGAATGAAAGGATGAAGTGAATATGGGATGTTGCTGTAGAAGAAGGAGAAGAAAATGTAGGTGTAGAAGAACTTGCAGGCCATGTTATTGTAAGCATTATGAGCATAAAGGATCTACGTGTGAAGGGTATGGCTCTTACAAGCATTACCACCACCACGAAAATGAAGGTATGCCTTATCAGCACTATATGCCTCATCACAAACCAATGATGAAGGAAAATCACAAGATCATGGGAGAAGAATCTTTCTATTAATCGGTTAAAGGACCTTGAGCTTATAATCAAGGTCCTTTTATCTTAAGTTGTAACCACTTTAAATCCGAGCAGAAAAAACTATTTCATTTTAAAAAGGTATTAAAATTTGTTGAGGTTTTTACCAATATCCGACGCAGGTCGAATAAACCTTGGGAAAGCTTTGCATAACCCGGGTGCGTGGAAAATGCTAGTTTGTATCCCGCATCCTTGGCAAGCTCCTTTATTTTCTCCGTGTGACTCCCGAAAGGATAAGCTACCGCATAAACTTTTTTATTTAATCCCATTTCTAACTGTTTCTTAGAAGCCAATAATTCTTCTTTAGCTTGTTCCTGTGGAAGCTGTGCTAGAGGAAGATGGTGCACCGTATGAGACTCAATATCAATACATCCACTACTCTGCATCTCACTTAATTGCTCCCAGGTCATAAACCTCTTCTGCTGTCCAATAACTTCTGTAATAACAAATATAGTAGCTTTTGCATGATGCTTCTTCAGAATTGGGTAAGCAAACTGATAATTATCTTCGTACCCATCATCAAAAGTAATGATTATTGGCTTTTTGGGGAGAATTTCTTTCCTCTGTATTCCGTCCATCCACTCTCTTACAGTAATCGGTGTATAGCCTTTACGTGTAATGGTAGTAAGCTGTTCTTCAAATCTCTGCGCAGAAACGTATAGTTTCGGATCTGGTACCTTCTCAGTTGGTGTCGATATACTATGATAGATCAAAACAGGGATAGCCTCTTGATTCAGGGCCAAATCTTCCCCTCTTGAATTGCCGGTAAATAGGAAAAGAAAAAGGATGGTAAAACCGATCAAGCGAAACAACTCTCTCACTTCCTTTCATGCCAAAAGCATTGTACTTTTCAATATTTTTTACCAAAGTAAGCTTTTATCCCCATCCACTTTATACCAACAGCTGGATAGATCCTTCGACCACCAAGTTTTCTTTTCCCTTGTAAAATCATTGCTCTTGCAATCATTAAATGGTTCTTCCTAATTAAAATGGTTATGTTAATATTAATTAGCACGTTATTAATCAATTGGAGGCTTTTAAACATGGGATCCGAACAAAAAATACGAATAGAAAAGGATTTTCTTGGAGAAAAAGAAGTACCTTACCAAGCTTATTACGGTGTTCAAACCATCCGTGCTGTGGAGAACTTCCCCATTACAGGTTATCGTATCCATGAATCTCTAATCCGTGCTATGGCCATGGTCAAAAAAGCAGCTGCACTTGCTAATATGGAAGTCGGGCAGTTAAATCAAAGAATTGGAAAGGCAATCGTTCAAGCAGCACAAGAAATCATCGACGGTAGTTTACATGACCAATTTATTGTAGATCCAATACAAGGTGGAGCAGGAACCTCCATTAATATGAATACCAATGAGGTCATTGCCAACCGGGCATTAGAAATCCTTGGTGAGGAAAAGGGAAATTATTTTCAGGTTAGCCCAAATACTCATGTCAATATGGCACAGTCTACCAATGATTCCTTCCCAACTGCTATACATATCGCTGTGCTTGATCAACTTGAGAAGCTACTCGAAACCATGCAAACGATGCTTCAAACCTTCAAGGAAAAAGCACAAGAATTTGATCCGATTATCAAGATGGGTAGAACCCACCTTCAGGATGCCGTTCCCATCCGCTTAGGACAAGAATTTGAAGCCTACTCACGCGTTCTTCAAAGAGATATATTGCGCATCAATCAATCTAAACAGCATCTGTATGAAGTAAACATGGGGGCTACAGCTGTAGGAACAGGGCTTAATGCTGATCCGCGTTATATTGTAAGCGTAGTCAAAAATTTAGCACAAATTAGCCATTTTCCAATTGTCGGAGCGGAGCATCTCGTGGATGCAACTCAAAATACAGATGCTTACACTGAAGTATCTGCTGCACTTAAGGTATGTATGATGAACATGTCTAAGGTAGCCAACGACCTTCGTTTAATGGCTTCTGGGCCACGTGTAGGATTTGGAGAAATCTCTTTACCAGCCCGTCAGCCTGGTTCCTCCATCATGCCAGGGAAAGTCAACCCTGTCATGGCTGAAGTCGTTAATCAAGTTGCCTTTCAGGTCATTGGCAATGACCACACGATCTGTCTAGCATCTGAAGCAGGACAGCTCGAACTGAATGTTATGGAGCCGGTATTAGTTTTTAACTTACTGCAATCCATTAGCATCATGAATAATGCCTTCCGAGTATTTACCGAATATTGTCTGAAGGATATTGGGGCTAATGTAGACCGAATGAGGGAATATGTAGAGAAAAGTGTGGGTGTGATAACAGCGGTCAATCCACATCTCGGTTATGAGACAGCGGCAAGAATAGCTAGAGAAGCGATTCTTTCCGGGAAGTCCGTTCGTGAATTATGCTTACTTCATAACGTACTAAGTGAGGAAGAGCTTGACCAAATTCTCGATCCGTACGAAATGACTCATCCAGGAATTGCAGGTGCATCTTTATTGGACAATAAATAACAAAGTAGTGGAATCAGAATAGAACAGTAGAAAAGATAAGTCCACCTAATCGAAAGAGAACTCTTCTGATAGGTGGACTTAAATTCTTTTAAGTCAAAAAGGTTCCATATAACAAATAAATATTAAGTCCTGCAATTGAGATAGCAATGAACCAAGACACAAAGCGAAGCCATACTGGTGCGACAAATTCGCCCATCTTTTTCGGATTCGTAGTAAACATAACCAATGGGATCACAGCAAATGATAGCTGAAGTGAAAGAATGACCTGACTTAAGACAAGCAACTCTCCGATTGCCTTTTCACCATAGAGATAAATAACAAGAATCGCTGGGATTATTGCCATCATTCGGGTAATCAGCCTACGAAGCCAAGGACGTAGTCGGATATCAAGGAAGCCCTCCATAACAATTTGTCCAGCTAACGTACCCGTTAGAGTAGAGCTTTGACCCGACGCAAGTAATGCAATAGCAAACAATAAGCTCGCAAAGCCTGTTCCAAGTAACGGATTAAGAAGTTGATAAGCATCGGCAATCTCAGCAACCTCATGATGTCCCGATTCATAAAAGGTAGCTCCTGATAAGATCAGAATGGCTGCATTAATAAATAGGGCCATCATTAATGCTACAGTCGAATCTAACGTTGCAAATCGAAGCGCTGTGCGTTTACCTGCTATGGATTCTTCATAATTACGAGTTTGAACAATAGAAGAATGCAAATAGAGATTATGAGGCATCACGGTAGCTCCGAGAATTCCTAGACCAATGTAGAGCATTTGAGGATTGTGGATTAATTCTACAGAAGGAATCAATCCTCCGAGTACATCGGCTATATGGGGTTTAGAGAAAACAAGCTCAAACCCAAAGCAAATAGCAATAATCGTAATCAAGCTAATCACAATCGCTTCAATGTAGCGAAATCCTTTATTTTGCAAAGCTAAGATCAACATGATATCTAAAGAGGTAATCCCTACCCCATAAATGAGTGGTAATTGAAAGAGTAGCTGCAAAGCAATGGCAGAACCAATGATCTCTGCTAGATCACAGGCGGCAATAGCCAATTCACAAAGAATCCAAAGAGCAATGTTCACTGACTTACTGAAATGATCGCGACATGCTTGGGCTAAATCCCTTCCTGTAGCAATGCCTAACCGCGCGCACAGAGACTGTAATACAATGGCCACCAAATTAGAAATGAAAATCACCGATAATAATGAATAATGGAACATAGACCCACCTGCAAGATCTGTTGCCCAGTTCCCAGGATCCATATAGCCTACTGCAACCAAAAAACCAGGTCCCATGAAAGCAAACCATTTCCGAATAAAACCAGCCTTTTGGGGAACTTTTAACGTTTTATGCATTCCTGAAATACTGGGTGATGGTTCCGTTTCCCTCCATCCGGTGGATTCACTCGGAGGCTTCTTCTTTTGTATCATTTCCATACCGAATAACCACCTTTCTTACGAATAGAATAAATCAACAAACATTCTATTTCTAACATTAATTCCGTAGCTATGTTATTATATTAACGAAAAAAAGTTGCCCATACAATAAAAATTTTCCTTAGGGCAACTTTTCTCAAGATCTATGAAGATTTATGAAAGCTTGATTCAATTAGGAAATTTGGTGAAATGAAGCATGGGCCTCGATATCATGACCTGATATTTTAGAAAGCTGATTTAATAGCTCGATTTGGTAGCTACCAGGACCACGTTCTCCAGCCGATGCATAGGCTAACTCAGCTGCTATGCCATAGCTAGTTAAAGCCGAAATGCAAGCTTGCATAGGGTTCGTCTCAACAGCGGCAAATGCACCAATTACAGAGGATAGTAGACAGCCTGTCCCGGTTACTTTAGTTAATAACGGATGACCATTATGCACTTCAAATAACGCATGTCCGTCTGAAACAATATCATCTTTTCCCGTAATGACCACTGTACAGTTAAGCTGTTTGGCTGCCTTGCGGGCTAACTCCCTAGTATCACCAGATCCTCCACTCGCATCTACACCTTTAATCAGCCATGATTCACCAATGGTATTTGCAACCTCTGCTGCATTGCCACGAAGAATGTTTACATTGACTTCTCTTAAAATTCTTCGTGCTGTTTGCGTGCGGTAATCAGTCGCACCTACTCCTACCGGATCTAGAATAACAGGAGTTCCCTTCTTATTTGCTGCAAGCCCGGCGATGATCATGCTTTCAACCTCAAGCGGATCCAATGTCCCAATATTTAAAACAAGGGCTCCGGCTATACTTGCCATTTGGGCTACTTCCTCCTTGGCATACGCCATAACAGGAGATGCACCAAGCGCCAATAAACCATTTGCCGTAAAGTTAGTGACGACTACATTCGTAATATTATGTACTAATGGATTCAATGTGCGAACCTGATCTAAGTCTTGGATGATATCCTTTATGTTCATGATGATTTTTTCCTTTCAGAAAAATTCCTATTAACTCCTATTATATGCTCATTCTTACCGGATCACTCTACCGGAGAAATTGTTTCAGAATACGCGTAGCTAACTCTACATCTTCTTGGGGAAGGCGTTGTATTTGGGCAACAATCTCATGCAATTCAATCACATAACCTGGGAATGACTGGGAATCACCAGTAAGTGTAGTTGGAATTCGTTCTGCCTTTGGTATATGGGGTGAAGTTTTTGACGCTTTATTATAGATTTCCCAATCCTTAAGTTTCATTTCTTTATCCCCCTGCAAAGATTTACTATTTACGCAATGATCATATCATAGAATGAAGCCTAAAAACACTCTCTTTGATGAAGAATTTATGCTAACAAATAAAAGTGCCTGGCCGCTACCCAGACACTTTAAACCTCCTTATCGACCAAGCAACCCCGAAATATTGCGAATGGTCTCCATTACTTCAGCAGCTTGGGATAAACGCTCGGTTGCTGTCTCCATATTTAAATTGGACAATGAAAGCTTAGGTAAACGAAGCAATGGTTTTCGCTTTTTAGGAGAAGATACTACCCCTACTTGTTCACGAGATCCATGAACGGAAATCGACTTACGTTCCACTCTTGCTAATCTACGATTAATTTTATTCTTCCTAGATTCCATATAAGATTGGAGAGCAGTAAGCATTTCTGGATCGTCTAACAGCGACTGAAGGGCGGAAGGGTTCGTACGAAACCACGCATCGTTTTTTTGTAGCCATTTTTGTAAATCTGCATTTCGAAGATGACGCTTTAATTCTCTTTTTTCCCTGGACATTTCTTTTCACTCCCTTCCAATCAGCCTTTATGCTAACTTATGAAGGATGGATATACTTGGTTTGGACAGTTGCCCCCACTCAAGTGAAATAGGCCTAACAATATGATCATTCTATTGTTTTGCCCCTAACCGTAAAGCTAAGAGCCCCGTTATATGTGGAGCAGCCATGGATGTTCCATCCAATGTCCGATAGGAATTCTTAAGCCAAGTAGAATAAATCCCTACACCTGGTGCTGTGCGATTCATCCCCGCCCCACGAGAGCTAAAATCAGCCAAATTTCCTTTCTGATCAATGGCTCCCACTCCGATAACATGTGCATAGCGTGCTGGATATTCTACTTTCCCACCGTTATTACCAGCTGAAGCTACCATTACAATACCTTTAGAAGTTGCATGTTTTACAATCGTATCCAATACTTTACTATACTCTGGCATTCCAAAGCTCATATTGATGATCTGCATATGATTTTGAATCGACCAATCAATAGCCTTCATTATGTTTGCAAGCTCAGCTGTGCCATCTGATGAGAAAGCTCGAACATCGTATAATTCAACTTCTGGAGCAACTCCAACAATTCCATAATGATTTAAGGCAGCTGCAATCGTACCGGCTACATGTGTACCGTGTCCATTCATTTTGCCTTTTACAAAATGATAGCCTCCTTTTACCCTACTTTTTAAATCAGGATGCTGACGAGCAATACCTGTATCGATCACTGCTACCTTAACGCCTTTTCCCATCCCACGTTTCCATAACCGTTCCCCACCTAGATATTCGACCCCCCAAGGCATTAGGTCTGCCTTCTCTACCTGTGCATGAACCCGAATCACCAGATTATCTTCTACATGTGGTTTATAGGAATGAAAATGTTCCTTGTGTTTTTCATAGAGTTGTTTAGAAACCATCAAGCATGATATGGGATGAAAGCTATGCCAACCATGCGCTGAATCTACTGTTCCTAACTTAGATTTTAGTTCCTTCAATAACTCAGGATATGGATGACGTGAATCAAACATTAAGATCTTCAAACCAATCACCCTCCTTTTGACTTCCTAGATGTCAGATAATCTAGTCTATGAAAATAGAAGCATGAAGGAATTAGGTGATTGAATGGTTTCTCTTAATTTAGGCAGCCAAATTTTCTTCTCCCTAGTCCATTGCCCCTTTCCAAAAGGTTCCGCAATGCATCTTCTAATAGTGTAAATTTACCTCAAGGAGTGATTAGAGTGGCAAAAAGACAAGCATCTGCTTCACTACTTCCTATTCCTTCAACCTGGAGAATTGTGGTTAGCTATGGTGGGAGACCAACTAATGGGGGAGAATTAAAATTAAATACCTTATCCAACCAGAACATTTCGGGAACCCTTAATTTCCGAGGGGTACCGATCCCTATCCAAGGGATATGGAACCAACAGACCAATCAAATCCAATTTAGATCCCCTTATGCAGTATTTAGTGGAAGACTATCAACCTACCG
>DATFAS010000040.1:0-10734 GCA_035254305.1 Bacillota bacterium | reverse complement strand
TAAAGTTATTTTTGAAACCTTTGATACCCTAAGCCCAGGTGAGGCTATGCTCCTGATCAATGATCATGACCCAAGACCACTAAGCTTTCAGTTCCAAATTGAACGCCCTGGTCAATTCACATGGGATTACATCGAACAAGGACCGGAAACCTTCCGGGTAAAAATTGGTCGTGTCTAACCCATCCTTGGTAGTGAAATGGCTACCAAACGGTCATGTTCCACATGGTTATCGAAGAGTTTTTACTATAACAGATAACCAGAAACTACAGTATGTTATCGTGTTATCTTTCATGGGCTATGAGGATGTTTTTAATATGAAGGGGAAAGTTCCTACACATGAAATTAAGGATCCTTCTCTCTTATGGGGCCTTTCTTATATTAAAACTCTAATTGGCACTCCCATTTTGACCGAATCGGAGGATGGATATATTAGCACGCGTCCCCCTATTCTTGAGGCAGCGGCTCTTTTGCCTATCGAAGAATTTCTGGAAGCTGAGAAAATCGGAGAATTTCATTTTGAATAGGTAGCAATAAAAATGACCGATCGTGTAGTTCACGATCGGTCATTCATTATTCATAAATTATTTGGCTACACAGTGCTCATGATAAAGCGTTGCAATCACTCCAAAAAAGCTGTAGTAAAAAGGTTCAGGTGCAATTAAGCGGAAGTGGCCGACTTCATCACAGCTGAAATTCAATGCCTTCTCTAATAAATGATAAGTGGAATAGGCATAAAAACAAAAATATTTATAATCAAACTTTGGCATCTTCTCATAAATGACTGTAATTTCCTCTTTATATAAGTCAATATTTTTAACGGCTTCTTCTACGATCGTTTGAATATCATCAAGACTTGTTTCCAACAGTAATTCATTCTTTTCAATACGGATTGTAGCCAAGTGTCTCAAACCTTTCCTTGGAGTGTCATGATTTCTATCTTTATTTTATCCATCATAGTGAAAAACCATATGTGACACATATCACTATCCTATATTTTTTTATTGGATGAACATTCATGGCAAACTTACCTCATGATCATTGTAGCAATTGGTTACTATATAAAATGAGGAATAAGGGGAATATTTCCCTTTTGTTTTTCATTCACGCTTTTATTTAAAATTTCTTCAGACCAGGGGACCCTTATGTTTCGAAATTTCTTTCACAAAAAAGTAAGAATAAGTAATCTAATCGAATCCAATACTCGCCATGATGATTCTAACCAGCTTGCAAAGATCCCACATTCTATAGATGAAACCTTGGCTGCTTTACAAACAAGACTTGGGGAAAGTAAAGACATTATTTACCGATGCTTTCTCCTGAATCAAACAAATATCCGGGCTAGTATTGTTTATATCGATGATCTTACGGATGCCAATATGATTAATAATCAAGTGATGAAAACTGTTCTTTCAGATCTTAACGATCCCCCTACTAAGAATGATGACCTTCTTTCCCTTTATTTATTTAAATTCATCGATGTAGGTGACGTTTCTAAGACTCATTCCATATCGGAAGTCATTGAAAAAATATTGCAAGGGAATACGATTTTTCTTATCGATGGAGTTAGTCAGGCAATCTGTATTGGAACAAGTAAGTGGGAGACTCGAAGTATTGAAGAACCAACAGTGGAAAATACCATAAGAGGCCCCAAAGAATCCTTCACCGAGGATCTCAAAAACAACATATCTCTACTTCGTAGAAAAATTAAAAACGAAAACTTAAGATTTCTCTCCTTAAATATAGGGGAAACAACAAAAACGGATATTTGTATTAGTTATTTGCATAAAAAAGCAGATCCTTCTCTTGTGACCGAAGTCAAAAGCAGGCTAGAGAATATTGACATGGAAGGAATTTTAGAAAGCAGGTACTTAGAAGAATGGATCGTTGATCATCCCTATTCCGTATTTCCACAGCTCGATCATACCGAACGGCCTGATCGGGTAGCAGCTATGTTAATGGAAGGGCGCATCGCTATATTTTGTAATGGAACTCCCTGGGTTCTTATCGTTCCTACAATATTTATGCAATTTTTCACCTCTCCCGGAGACTACTATCAAAATTTTTATTTTTCAACCTTTATTCGTTGGCTACGTTTTATTGCGTCTATGTTAACCTTAACGATCCCTGCCTTTTATATAGCTCTTATAACAATGCATCAGGAGATGATCCCCACTCAATTAGCTTTAAGAATAGCCGGTTCAAGAGCTAATGTCCCATTTCCAGCTGTGGTTGAAGCCTTTCTCATGGAAATAACCTTCGAAATATTAAGGGAGGCAGGCATAAGATTACCCAAAGCAGCAGGCCAAGCTGTTAGTATTGTGGGTGCACTCATTATTGGACAAGCTGCGGTTGATGCAGGAATCGTATCTCCCATTAAAATTATTGTTGTTTCTCTAACAGGAATTTGCTCCTTCGCCCTACCTAATTACAGCTTAGGGCTTACGATCAGACTTCTGCGCTTTCCCTTAATGATACTTGCCTCATTATTAGGAATCCCTGGAATTGCTGTAGCACTACTGGCCTTATTAACCTACATGACTTCCATTAAGTCGTTTGGCCTACCATACTTATCACCATTATCTCCCCTCACACAAGGGGATTTTAAGGATACGCTATTTCGTGCGCCATTATTTAAACTTGGGAATAATAAATCTAAGTTTGGATTCAAGCCTAAAAATAAAAATGAATTTGATATTGAGGATGAAGAACAATGAATCTTTCCAACCATCTACCAATAATTAGCTCTAGACAATTAGGCTTAATTCTTATTTCAATACGGGTAGCTGTCATGACCGTCTTTTTACCAACAGCTTGGTCTACACCAGATCCCAAGAATGCATGGTTATCGGCCATTCTATCTGGTATTGGCGGAATGATCATTACATACCTTTTTGTAGTCCTCAGTAGGAAGTATCCAGATCAAACACTGATCCAGATCTTCGAAACGATATTTGGAAAATGGCTAGGAGCACTGTTTTCTATTATTTATTTGTATTTTTTTCTTAATATTGCTTCTGTTATTGTCCGAGAATTTGCCGAAGTCCTCAATACAGCACTAATGCCTGAAACCCCGGTTTCCATATTCATCGTTTACGTGATGGTAGCTGTTATATTTGCTGTATTCCGTGGATTGGAAGCAATTATAAGAACGAATGCCATCACATTGCCTATTTCTCTTATCTCTTTAGTCGTTATCTTATGCCTGTTAGTTAAAACCTATCATCCAGAACTAATCCTCCCTATTCTAGAAGATGGTATAAAACCAGTTGTACGAGGAAGTCTTGTACCCTTATCCCTATTCGGTGAAGTTATCCTCTTGCCTATGCTTTACCCCTATGTTCAGGATAAAGAAAATGTCCTAAGGTATAGTATGCTTGCTCAAATCATAAGCATCTTCATTCTTCTTGGTTTAATTTTAGCCATAATTAGTACATTTGGAGCAGAAGAAGCGAAGAATTTAACTTTGCCTGTTTTTTCCCTAGTAAGAATGATATCGATCGCAAATTTTTTTGAACGTGTAGAAGCCATTATGGTTGCCATATGGATCAGTCTACTCTACACCAAAATGTGCATTTATTTATATGTTACCGTAATTGGAACTGCTCAGCTTTTCCGATTGAAAAATGTTAAGTGCTTGATTTTCCCCCTTGGCATAACGGTTCTTATCTTAGCCAATAAAGATTTCAAGAATCTTTCGGATCTTAAGTACTACACCATGAAGGAATGGAACCCCATTTCCTTATTAATTGAGTACATCATTCCCTGTTTCTTAGTTGTAGTCTCCTATTTTTCGAGAAGGAAGAGATTAACGTGAAGAAGAGCCGAATCCTCTTAATCAGCTTCATCCTTCTTATTTGTATCCTGCTCTCTGGTTGTTGGAATCGAAGAGAAATCGAGTCATTGAGCTTTGTATTAGCTTCAGGTATTGACCAATCTGGTGATCAATTCCAATTGAGTACACAAGTAGTCAATACAGAGGCGTTAGCCAAAAATGCTCCTAGTGGGATCCATAGTTATTTTGTTTTTACTTCTAAGGGGAAAACCATTTTTGATGCGGTAAGAAATGCTACCCAATCTGCACCAAGTAAATTGTTCTGGTCTCATACAAAGGTATTGGTATTAAGCGAAGAGGTTGCCCAAAAAGGAGCTCTATCTGCCCTAGGATTCTTCATACGAGATGCAGAAGAACGGCGAAATTTCCATATCCTCGTTACTCCTGGGCGTGCAGAAACGGTGATTAATGCTGACGTAAAAACAAAAAGCTTACCCGCTATGGCATTGGCTAACACTTTAGAATCTAACTACAAATCAACTTCGCAGACTTCTATAGTAACCTTAAACGATTTTTTACTTGAAATACATGGCACAGAATGCCCAATTGTCCCAACGATAAAAATAATAAAAACTCAAAAGGGCGAGCAAGAATACCAAATACTAGGATCAGCAGTATTTAACAAGGACAAATTCATCTCTTATCTTTCTCCTATCGAGACACGGGGTGTGCAGTGGGTGAAAGGGAAAGTGAAAAGTGGGATCATTGTAACCCCTTGTCTTGACGCTGGAAAGAATGATAAAGATGGAAAAATCTCTTTCGAAATTTATCAAGAAAAGTCCAAAATAGATATAAAAAAAGGGAACAATCAGATTTCTATTGAAGTCCATATTAAAGAACGCGGGAACCTTGCAGAGGGCGCCTGCATCAAAAGCGAAATTAATCCTAACACATTAGCAAAAATCAATAAATTAAAGGAAACTGCCATTAAAGAAGAAATTCAAGGGGCTCTAAAGAAGGCTTATGAGTTAAAAACAGATGTCTTTGGCTTTGGCGAGCAGATTCATAGGAAATATCCGAAGGATTGGAAGACAATGAAGGATAACTGGAGTAATAAATTCCCATCTATACCGGTCAAGATTATAGTGGATTCAAGGATCAACGGCACTGGTTTAATTCAAGTCAATGAAGGGGGCAAAAAATGATTATATTCGTTGCGGTCATCCTTTTCACCTTATTATCCCTTCGTCATTTTTTTCCCCTGATCCGTAGGAAAAGAAAGAGAGAGATTATTTTCTATTCCCTTATTACTACATTAAATTTAACTATGGCAACATTAATGCTACTCAATATTAACTTTCTAACCCCAAAAAACATATTATGTCGGGTAATTGTTCATTTTACAGGTAAGTAAAAAGCATGAGGATCGAAAAAATCAAATCCTCATGCTCCCCAGTCCATTACGCTGATTCTCTGATTTGTCCCCCACTCGTCTGAGCTTCTGGCTTCGCTAAGCTTTGAACCCCCATGAGGCTGAGTAAACCATACAGCAACGTTACAAGAAACACATGCACTAATATAGACCACAAGCTTAGGTGAGTGTAGACAAGTAAAGCACCACTGAAAGCTTGCAACCAGACAATACCGAAAGTAAGACGACTTTCTACGTACAGTTCTCTTCGGGTATGTTTATACTTTTTTGTTTTAGACATTAGTAAATACGTAAGGATGAGTAAGCCCACTGCAAAAGAACGATGGAGAACATCCAACCAGAAGGCTCGCCCTACATTCTCGAGGCTTTCCGTTGGAAAGGGGAAGCCTTGGAATGCTCCGCCAGACCCCGTACTAGCAACATAGGCCCCGAAATAGATTTCTACAAAAAAATAAGCAAATGTAAACCATGAAAGCTTCTTAAAGGAAGGTTCTACTTCCATCCACTGTGCCCCGCGTTTCATTTGGGCTAATGTAGCAGTGAGTGACAACAACCCGGCAAAGGATAACAATGCTGTTCCTAGGTGCGTTGCTATTAACTCCGGTGGATTCGTATAAATAACAGCAATCGCCCCTAAAAAGGATTCAAAAATAATCCCACTAAGAGAGAAGAGAATGAGCAACTTCATCTTCTTCTGCTTATAGTGCCTCCAAATGAGAATAGATACGACAATAAGCAGCATACTAGCACAAAAAACAAGAATACGGTGGGTGTACTCAATAACGGAATGGTAATCACTAAAATTTGGATACAGCTTTCCATTACAAAAAGGATAATCAGTCCCACACCCTGAAATGGACCCTGTAAATGTATCGACGAAGCCTGAGAATTCGGCAATAAACATAAAAATGGTCGCCCACAGGGTTAATCGAAAATAACGAACAGATTTTGTCGACATTTCATCACTTCCTAATTTGTTTTTTTACATTATACAAGTTTCTCATCATTATTAATTGTATAACGTTGAAAATATTTTTCACGTGACAATTTAGTGAAGAAACTATGAATATGTAATAAACAAAAAGGAACTACTCCTAGCTACCTCTGTTTACTCGCATGACTCATTAATTCAGAATAAGCAGCATGCAGTCCAAGAGCTCCGTATTTCTTACGAAAATCATCGGTGTCCCCTTCTTGAATAATCTTCCCCTTTCGCAAAAAAATCACACGATCTGCAACTGCTTCTGCCACATCCAGTTGATGGGTGGAGAAGATCACTGTATGTCCTTTTTCTTTAATGCTTTTAACAAGATTGACATAAGAGTCCATCCAGTAAGGATCAAGCCCATTTGTCGGCTCATCGAGAATGAGAAGTGGTGGGCGAGCTAAGAGTGCTTGGGCAAATAAAAGCCGCTGTCGCATCCCCTTCGAAAAAGCAGAAACTGGTTTATTTCGTACCTCCTGTAATCCAACCCATTCTAATGTTTCCAAGACTTGCTTTTGTGGAACTCCGCGTAATTTTGCCCAAAAGGTTAAGGTTTCAAGTGCCGTTAGACCATTACCAAATTGATAATCATCAGGCATATAACCGATAGACTGTGCATAGCCTTCACGACTCTTTCTCCATTCGATTCCTTTGACCAGAATTTCTCCTTTGGACGGCTGAGATAAACCTACGATCATCCGAATAATGGTACTTTTTCCTGCACCATTCCCACCACACAAGGCAACGACTTGACCTTTCAATAAATGGATATTGATGGACTGAACAATCGTATTTCCTTTGATGATTTTCTCGACATTTCTTACTTCGAGTACAGGCTTAATCATGGGCGCGTCCCCTTTCCCAAAGTACAGTTGCCGTAAAAATCGATATTCCAACAAGAATCACACATACCAAGATAAAAATAAAAATTCCATTTGGATGATTCATCCAATTTATCCATTGGTAGTATTCGGGCCCAAGTGCAGAGCCGCCTCCCAATTTTACAATAATAAACAATCGAACAAGCTCAGCTGGATTAACCATAGTTAAAACGATTAGAACTGGCTTAATCCAAATATAGGGCAGCAATCCTAGAAAAGACACAAGCACTGTAGGCCAACCTATAATCATAAAAAACCAAATTCCTACACAAAAGGTTAGAGCCTGCCAACGATTCTTAGCCAGTGTTCCAATAAGAATCGCAATCGCCAAGAACAAAAGAATCAGCAACGCAGAAAAAACAAAAAACATCCCGTATGTAATAAAATCAAATGGTTTTCCTACCATTGCACCGATAACACCCGTTAACCCATAACCAAAGCTAATAATAAAAAGCAAAACAAAGGTTAAGCCTACATATTTCCCATTAATAAAGGAAGCTGTACTAATAGGATAGGTAGAGAGAAGACGCCAGCTTCCCTCCTCCTTCTCCCCGGTTAATGAAAAGGAACCCAAAAGCAGTGTCATTAGTGGCAGCAAATAGAGGATTAGATTGAGCATTGTTGCCGTTGTGCTTGAAAATCCTTGAACAAATTTTTGCGTATTAATTAATAACAGAGCAAGGGAAAAGAACGAGAAAAGGGCCATAAACGAATATGACCACGGATTACGAAACCCCATTTTCATTTCTCTAATAGCAATCGCTTGGATATGCATCTTACTGACCTGAACCTTTCATATCCATCTTCTTGCCGTCGGTGCTTCCTTGATCCATTTTCATACCACCCGTGCTCCCCTGATCCATCTTCATTTCGCCAGATCCACCTTGGTCCATCTTCATCTTCATGTCGCCTTGCTCCTTATTTTTCTCCCAAGTATGAGTTCCTAAATCTTTAGCACTCATTAGCTTCCCTTTTCCCTGTTCACTTAAATATTTCTCTGCTGCTTGTTTATCCTTAAAAGATTCAACCCCAAAGCCCATTGGTGTTTTGAATGACTTGTCATAGACATATGTAGCATCTTTTAAAGGAACCCATGCTTTGGAACTATAATCTCTAACAAATTCAGCTCCAACCTGTTCTACACCATTCGTCTTTTCCCATTTGTTTAGACATCCGAGATCATCGAATTTAAGTGTTTTACCATCCTTGAGAATAATTTCGGTTGAAAAAGCATTGTCTGCTACTTGCATATTACAATTTCCGCATTTATCCACATCCTCTTGAATGCTTACAGGCTGATATTTCGACCCACAACCAGATAATACTCCAGTTAAAGCAGCTACCGTCATAATCATTAATCCTTGTTTTCTCATACTCTTTTAACCCCCAAATAGTATATTGTGATGATAGGCAATATCATTAGAACCAATCCAAACCATAAGGTAATATAGGATTGTGATTGTAAGCTTTCACCAGAAACCAGGGCTGGCTTCATTAATGGTGATAAATCCTTGGTCCACGATTCTTGTTTAGTCGTAAACATGCTTTCTAAGAATGGCAAACCAGGAGATTGGAAGAATAATTGATAGGCCGGAACCTCTTCTGTTAACTTCTGAAAGAAAGGGTTTATTCCATAAGTGATGCTGCTATGTCCTGTATCTGTTAAATCAATTCCACGAAACCCATCCCAGTAATTTCCCTCTAGCTTGTTTCCTTGACTATCAACTGCCTCTGCCTGAATCACATTGGCGTAAAATTCGTTACCCTTGCTGGTGTTCTTCTGTGTATTTTTGAGCTGTAAACCTACGAAATTCTGGCTAATCACGTTATGAATGAGTTCATTATTCTGAGATTGCTCAACATACATACCCACCCGATTACCTTCTAATCGATTCCTTTCAATCAGTGAAGACTGAACATCGTATAATAGAAGACCTTGAGAATTAACATTTTCACTTTGTTTATAGAATGTATTGCCTGTAATACGACTATTTTTTGCTCCCATAATCATCATACCGGTCACATTATAAGAACCATCATTGTTCTCAACGATGATGTCATCGGTATACATACAATGAATGCCATAACGTGAATGAACAATTTGATTTCGATCGATTTGATTCAAATTGCTTTTTTCCATATAAATACCATCATGTAAATTGGAAAGCTGATTTCCGAGAATTTTATTCTGATGCGATTCCCACAAATCAATTCCATTACCTTTTTCTGAAACCTTAGCTGGCCGATCCTCTCTTTCCTCCAACCATGCAATACTCGTATTTTGTATCGTGTTGTGATTCGCATTACGCAATTGAATTCCCGTTGATTTGGTTTGCACAGTTAGATGATCTAAGGTATTATAATCCCCTAAAATAACAATGGCTGCTGATTCATCCTTATGGATGGAATCAACGATCTCGATTCCATTCATCCGAGTGTGATCCGCTTTAAGTTGAATGGCGGGTTCATTACTGTCATTGAAAATATGTACGTTACCTATTGCTGCCTCAAGCTGTAGAGGTTTATCAATTAGGATAGGACCCTTATAATCCCCCGGTGGGATATGAAGCGTCTCTCCAGGCTTGGCATTTTGGATAAGATGCTGTAGATCCTGGAGTGGTGTAATTTCTTTCGCATATATTTCCTCTCTCAAGATCAAGGGAGAAAGGAGTAAAATACCGCAAACTATAAAAAATGTAATGATTCTAGAGGGCAATACACTTCACCTACCTTTGAACTATTTTTATGATAGATAATCTGGATCATCCAGACTATCACTCTTTCGAGCTATTTCCATTGACGATTTTGTGTCTTCTGTAAATTTAAAAAAGACCTCTAATGGGAAGTCTCATTAGGAAATGAGATTTCTCATTAGAGGCCTAAACAGCCGACGACTCATGTTCTTTTGATAAACGGTAATAGGCACCTCGGTCCTCTTCAACTACCTCGACAATATTGAGCTGTTTAAAAACTTGAAGATTCCTTTCAATCACACTTAGAGTTAAAGATTGATAGGTCTTCTGCATCCTAGACAATAATTCCTTTGACGAACAATTCTCACATCCATTAGCAAGAAACTCCAAAATTTTTTCTCGATTATGTGTGTATCGAAATTCGCTATTTTTCAGCACTACTAACGCTTGATACAATTCCACGGTCCTAACACCTCACTATACCTACCAAGGTAAATCATCCGAAGCTTAAACCTACCTTTATGATAGGAAAAATAAATCAGCTAGACCATGACTCTTTCGGGCTATTTCCTTTGACAATTTTGTGTCTTTTTTCTAAAAGGGAAAAAAGAACCAGCGATTATCCGCTGATTCTTTCTTGATTCTTTCGATTTTCTTTATAAACCACCCAACCGAGTATAAGAAAAACAACACCGAGTAGAAGAGTTCCATAGGAAAAGTAACTATGAGTAATAAAGTTAGCAATTTTATTATCACCGTAAATCGGTGGAACAAATGGTTTCACTTTAATGGGAGCATGTGGATCTAACTGCGTACCAAGCTCCTCAAGCCGTCTTGAGATATCATAGATTCCTATGATTCCACCAATAAGAAGCACTCCAGTTAATATATTGAGGTACATCCGACTTTTTAGAATGGACCCAATCATGATCAAGACAGCAAAGGCTGCGATAATATAGGGTAGATAATTA
>DATFAS010000039.1:0-5344 GCA_035254305.1 Bacillota bacterium | reverse complement strand
CTCATAACCTTTAGTCACCCTCTTCATCTACTTGTTTCGTTTTTCCATTTCATATAAGATAAAAAATGATGAGGAAATGACTAAAAGGGGGAACCAAAGATACATTGGATCATTCGATTATTGGTTAGTGGTTTATCACTTCTTGTGGCAGACTTACTGCTTAATAGCGTAAGACTATCCGGATTTGGCACTGCTATCTTTGCTGCATTAATCCTTGGAATTGTAAATACGATTATTCGGCCAATCCTAATTTTTTTTACTTTTCCAGCCACGATTGCAACATTTGGTTTATTCCTATTAGTGATAAATGCCGTAACCTATTGGATAACTTCTACGCTTGTCCCTGGCTTTTATGTGTCTGGATTTTGGGGGGCTTTTTGGGGAGCCATTATTACAAGTGTTGTTACGACAATAGTGAATGCCTTTGTGAAAGATTAGTTTAATTATAGTGGGAGGAAAATAGATTGCCACATTATAAGGAAATTACAACCATTGAGGAATGGAATCAGTTATATGGTGATTCCTATGATCAAGCTTTACTTATTTTCAAGCATAGTACAACATGTCCAATTAGCGCTGAAGCCTACCGTCAATTCCAACAGTATTTGGATGATAATCCTCGAATAGATCTTCAGTATCTCCTGGTTAAAGTGATTGAATCTAGGCATGTCTCAAATCAAATTGCAGCAGATTTAAATGTTAGGCACGAATCACCACAGGCTATTCTAGTTGAACATAAGCAACCTCATTGGCATGCATCACATAGAAAAATTACAAAACAAAATTTACAAAATATCCTTGGAGAATAATCTATTCAATCAAAAAAGGTGGCTATTCTTGCCACCATTGTGATTAATGTTTTCTTTTGATCATAATTTCTGTGTCGTTTTCATCACCAATTCCTCTTGTAAAAAAGGAATACAACTCCTTATCAATCGTGGCAATTACGCGATCTGCGTTTCTGTTATTGATTCCATCAATAATAATACTGCAGGTATCATCACTTTTTAGACCAGAAAGAAGATCTCTAATTTCGTCAAGTTCATTGTAAGAAACATCATGATTTACGTTATAACGGTAATCGGCCATTTTTTCACGTCCTTCAATCAATTAGAGAATTGGATTATCAAAAAGTAATATATCCAAAAGCCAGTAAGATTATAAGGTAGAAACCACATACAAATGATATACTAAGATTGAAAAGTTATTGAGGAGGATTCTCATGAAGCCCTTACAAATCTCTGCAGAGACTGCCATTAAATTATCCAAACAATTAAATGTACCTATTGAACAATTAATGCACATGCCTCAGCATATTCTAATGAAGAAGATGATGGAGTTAGCCCAAAAAGAAGCTTCAGCTGATCAAACTGAAAAAGAGTAACTATACCCATGCTTGCGTGAATTCTATTCGTTCACGCATTTATTTTTTGTGTACATAATTATCGAACGCACATATGCCCCATTATTTAAAGGGAAGGGGATTGGAGAATGTGCATGGATTTCAGTAGGTGGTCCAATCCTAGAAGGGTAGTTACCCCTAGTTCTCTCTCTAATTCCGCTAGTAGATGAACAAGTAGTTGAGCCGTCATTAGTGCATCACCAAGGGCATGATGGCGGTTGATGATGGGTATATGATATCTTTCTAATAAGAAATCTAACTTGTGGGATTTCGCTGTTGGGTGAAGATGATAGGCGAGTGTCAGAGTATCGATTATAGAGTGCTTTATTTTTTGTTTACAGTATTTCTTAAGCTGAGTATTGATAAAATTCATATCAAAATCTGCACAGTGGGCAACAAGATAATGCGGTCCAGTAAACTTGAGAAACTGGTAAATCACGATGAGGGCGGGAGGAGCAGCCTGTAGGTCGGCCGCTGTTACCCCAGTCACTGTTGAACACTCCTCTGGTACATCACGGTAAGGATTAATCCACTCATGAAAGGTTTGTTCCGTATATATTTTTCCATTACATACCCGAACAGCACCAATAGAAATAAGTTGATCTCCTGCATAGGGGTAGAAACCTGTTGTCTCCGTATCAAAAACAATGAAAGGGATTTCACGAAGTGGCGTAGAAGGATCTAGTTGATAGCGGTTACGTCTTTCCACTTCTGTAGAAATCGCTTGAATTAATTCCGGTTGATAGGTAATAAGACTTTTTTCAGCAAAAAATATATGCTTGATCCATCTACTAAATCCCGTAATCATAAACGATTCCCCCCAGCATAATAGAGGCGGCTAATCATTTGCTGTACCCACTTGGCTGTGGATAGCGCCTTCTTTAATTGGATAAATTCACTTTTGTTCAATGATTTTAAGGATATAAAATTAGTTAATTCTTCACCATTTTTTATTTGTCTCATGTTTGCACGGATTCGAAGTACCATTAAATAATTAAACGCTTCTGTGATTTCTTGCATTTCTTCCTCAGTAAAAATCCCCAGTTGATGCAGTTCTTTTAACCTTTCTAGTGTTGACTGAGATGAAATCCCTTTGTCTAAGGCTAATATACGCATAGCATTCACAATATGCATAGCTGCACTATGCTTTAAGTTTATCACATCTGAATGGTCTTTTTCGGTAATAATTCTACCGAATAGGCCAAGTGGAATATGGAATTCAGCATCATCTTGTGCCAGGCGGTTGAGAATAAAATGACTTCGTTCCGTAATGATGAAATTCTTAATGTCATCTGCCAAGGCTTGTTCACCGTAAACACCACGGAAATCGAGGAAAATGGTGAAATTCCGTATTTCCTCTCCGTCTACTTGTGCATGCCAGAATTCAATTTCCTTTTTCCATTCACTTACACTGTGTGACCAACGTGGATTGACAGCCATCACTCCACCTGGGCAACGCGGAAAACCGCAGAACTCAAGGCCATTCACAACTTTTTCAGCAAGTAAATGGAAATAGTGACGAACCCTATCCTGTTCTTCCACACGAACATCACTATATATGATTGCATTGTCTTGGTCGGTACCTAAAGTTTGCTCTCGTCGCCCTTCACTGCCTAAGGTAAGCCAACAATAATTAACCGGAGCAGGCCCGATACCCGTGTCAAGTAATTCCTGTTCGGCAAATTGGATAATTTTACGCAGGATTCGATCGTTTAATTCCGTCACTAAGCTGCACATCTCATGTGCGGAGGCATTTTCTTTGAGCATGGATTCGAGAATGTGTAGGATCTGTTTACGCCCTTCTGTAAGTCCTTCAATCGTTGTTTGTGACTCTACCCAATCAACTACAGAGAGGACAGAATTCCCTCTGGCTTGGGTTAAGTTTCGCATCGTAATCATTCCAACCAAATTACCTGTACTTGTTACAACGGGAATATGTTTTACATGGTGACGGACCATCATCAATAAGGCCTCATAGAAGAAAGCTTCAGGAGATAAAGTCAATAATTCTTGTGTCATAATCTGTTCTACGGTGGATTTGAAAATATCGTGGGGTTTTGTTGCTAGAATTTTGATGATATCTTTTTGCGTTACAATCCCAATGGGAGTTCCTTTCTCTACGATAACAAGTGAGGAAACCTTTTGATTATTCATCAAAGTGACGATATCCAACAAGGAATTATGTTTTTGAGCAACGAGAACGGGATGGGACATGATTTCACCGATCCGTTTTCGATACGGTAATGTGTCCAGCCCATGAGAATGATAGGAATATTCTTCATGTACTTTCTGATAAAGATTATCTAATCTTTGCCCTACCATCCGAACCATTTTTTCTGCAAAGGTGGGTTGGTTTCGGACTAAATCATATAGTAGATGGTGGGGAATGCGCAAAAGCTCGAGATCAGATAGTGCTTGCACGGAGAATTGGGTTTTGCGGTGTGTAACAGCAGAGATGATCCCAATACAATCGCCAGGTTGATAAAATAGTACAGCCATGGATACACCATCATCATTAATAAAAGTATTTTTGGCTGTTCCGGATAGAAGTAAGAACACATCTTGATTTTCCTGGTTTTCATGTATGACGAAGTGATTACTTGTAATCGTTAGAACCTCACCTGAATCAATTAATAATTGCTGGGCTTGCTCCGTAAGTGCACCAAAGATAGAGTGTGAGGCTATAAATTCTTTAACCATTCGTAAATCCATGGGCATCCCTCCAATGTACAAATTTAATCTTTCCTTCCATTATCGCACCAGAGGGCCGTGAGGGGAAAAGAATTATTCATGACAAATGCGGAGACGGAAAGTAGCTAAAAAACTTACACTTTCCTATCCGCGAAAAAAGGAGGGAAGGCCCTCCTTTACAATAGAAAACTATAAAGTCTTACTGTGCTGATTTAAGTTGGTTTTCCTGTTTTTGTTCACGAATGAAAAAAGATGCAAGAAGAGAAAGGATGCTTACATAAAATCCATAGAGAAATAGGTTATGGAAACCAATCATAAACTCGGATGCCTTGGTAAGAAAAGCTCCCATTAACGTAACTCCAATAGCCGTTCCAATATTTCGGGAGAACATTTGAAGAGAAGTAGACACCCCTTTTTGGTGGGGCTCCACTAACTGTTGAGAACCAATAATCGTTACGGTCGATAATAATCCAAATGCTAGGCCTTGTGCGATCATAATTCCAAATACAAACCAAAAGCCTGAACCTTCTTTAAGGAAGAGAAACCAAATACCTGATAAGACTAAAATGATATTCCCGATTATAATAAGGGGACGATAACCAAACCGAAGAATCCACTTCCCCGCAGGAACCGCAACAGCCATCCAGCCAAATGACATCCCAAGTAAGGCAACCCCACTAAGAAATAGTGTATAGCCCTCATTCTGCAAGAATAATGGAATGTAGCTAGATGCTCCAAATAAAGAAGCACAGGAAAGAAACGAATTAGCAATCATCCAGGCCACGGGTTTATTTTTCATTAGGCTGATTGGCACAATCGGTGATGGTGCCTTGCGTTCAAATAGAAAAAAGGCAAGTAGAAAAGCCGCACCAATCACAATATAGACCACTAGATTGTTTTTCACTATGGTTGCTAGGAGTAAGGAACTAACACCAATCGCAAATAGAATAGCACCTAAATAATCAACCTGAGATTTCTTTGCTTGATAGACTTCTCGGTAAGGTAGAAGGAGCAAGAATGACAGGATACAGATCGGAATATTCACATAAAAGATCCAACGCCAAGTAAGGTATTTGACAAAAAAAGCCCCAAGCATAGGTGCAAGTACAGCGGCTAATCCCCACATCGCCGTAAAGAAGGCTTGGATTTTCCCTCGATTTTCCACAGAAAATAAATCACCTGCTATGATCGCAGGGAATGGCAGCATGATTCCAGCCCCAATTCCCTGGAAGGCCCGGTAAATAACCAACT
>DATFAS010000038.1:0-10541 GCA_035254305.1 Bacillota bacterium | reverse complement strand
TTTTCACGTTTACCTTTTTCACCTTTCCCGCCAAAGTCTTTATTCCCTTTATAGTTTGATCTTCTTTTTCCTTCTACTTTTAATTTAGGCTTATTGGAATGTCGCGGTGCTTCGGAAGTTAATTGAACAGGAACATCTTTCTCGTCCTTCGTTAACATTTTTAAGGCAACAGAAACAAGTGTAATTGAATCATAACGATCTAAGAGCTCGCTGGCTGTTTCCTTAAACGGAGCATACTGTTGCTCTTCCACTAATTGAATCATTTTCTCTAAAGCCATTCTCTGTTTGGACTCCATTGCCTCCGCAACAGTCGGGATCGTTTTGCGTTGAATCTTACCTTTCGAAGCTTTTTCAATACTTCGAATTTGGCCCATTTCCCTCGGTGTAACGAATGTAATGGCTAATCCTTTTTTACCCGCTCGCCCTGTTCTACCTATGCGGTGAACATAGCTTTCGGGGTCTTGAGGGATGTCAAAATTGTAGACATGGGTAACTCCTGAAACATCAATTCCTCTGGCAGCAACATCTGTCGCAACTAAAATATCAATGGTTCCCTCTCGGAATTTATTCATTACCACATCCCGCTGTCTTTGATTTAAATCTCCATGCAAGCCATCAGCAAGATATCCTCTCTTACTTAAGGCATCGCTTAATTCATCCACTCGCCTTTTAGTTCTTCCAAAAATCACAGCTAACTCTGGATTATCCACGTCCATTATACGGCACAGTGCATCAAATTTATCTCGTTCATTTACCTCATAATAAATTTGTTGTACGGTTGGAGAAGTTACTTCCTTCGCTTTTATCTGTAGAAGCTCAGGATCTCTCATAAATCTCTCAGCCAAATTTTGAATGGGTTTGGGCATTGTTGCAGAAAACAGTAACGTTTGTTTGTTCTCTGGGGTCTCTTTAAGAATTCGTTCAATATCCTCTATAAAACCCATATCTAGCATTTCATCTGCTTCATCCAATACAACCATAGAGATGCGGTCTAAACGCAATGTTTTACGTTTAATATGATCAAGAAGTCTACCTGGTGTTCCGGTTATAATGTGCGGCCGTTTTTTCAACGCTAGAATTTGACGATCAATAGACTGCCCACCATAAATAGGCAAAGCACGTATTCCCATATATTTAGCTAAACGATTGATTTCTTCAGAAACTTGAATGGCTAACTCTCTAGTTGGCGCAATGACAATAGCTTGAACATACTCCTTACTAGTATCCACTTTTTCTAAGATCGGTATCGCAAAGGCCGCAGTCTTTCCTGTACCTGTTTGTGCTTGACCAATAATATCTTTCCCTGTTAAAGCGATCGGGATGGCTTTCTCTTGAATAGGAGAAGCTTCTTCAAACCCCATATCGGTAATTGCTCTTTGGATAGGTCCACTGATGCCTAATTCATGAAATGTTTTCATATTATAAAATCCTCTTTTCTTTCATTTATATTTTTTTATAATTGACTAAATGCCTTACGATCATTCATTACTGAATAAAAGACAAAAATATTGACTTTTCGCAGAATAAAATACTATTTCTTGCTACATGGAAGTAATTGTTGCTCTATTTAACAATTTTTCCGCCTCAAATGTATTCAGCCCTTTTACAACTACAAGCTCACTAATTAACATTTGTTTAGCGTTATCCAACATCGTTTTATCTTCTACATTAAGTTTTTTTTGACTGTTTAAGAGCATTAAATCAAGGATCACTTCCACACCCCCGAAAATATCTCCACTCTTCATTTTATCGATATTAATACGCCGCCTTTCTTGATATGGAACAGTTGGCACAAGATGTTCTCCATGAAACATAGCTACAGCGTTATCCAATATTTCTAAATCTACGACTTCTCTTATTACTAAGTTATCAGCCTTTCGAACTGGAATCATAACCTGAAGATTTCTTAAGATCATGTTAAAAATATAATAAGACTCTTTTGCGCCAAGGACTTCTTTTTCTTCAATACTCTCAACAATCCCAGCTCCGAGCAAAGGATAAAAAATCTTTTCACCAACTTGAAACATATTTCCGCCTCCTCGTTTAAAATTCGTGTTAATCACCTGTAAATAAAAAATTCACATATTAAAAAGAGTGACCACTAACGAGGATAACCCTTTTTAACATGTGAATTTAACATGTAAATTAGAATTAATTCAAAGCGATTAATGTTTCGATTTAAATAGAATATCACAAAATCAAAATTTACACAAATATTTTTTAAACTTTTAACTAACACCCAATGACTTTCTCCTACCATTATCAATTTCTTATTTGAAGCATAGATGTTCATAATATGGTATTTTTTAGTTTATTAACCAAAATATCCATGGTAATATAGGAAAGAACGTTATTGTAAATATAACTATCTTTATTTAGTCATGAATACATAGTATTTAGAGGAGGCTCTACGTTGAAAAAATTTATATTGGGTTTAACCTGTGGAATTGTCATTTCTGCCACAACTGTAGCATTTGCTACAGATACTATTCAGGCGTACTTGTCTTCAACAAAATATGTATTTAATGGACAAAGCAAAGAATTAGGTAGCGAATATATTACGCTTAATTACAACGGACATAATTACGTTCCCGTTCGTTTTATTGCCGAATCCCTAGGTGCAAGTATTGAATACGACAATAATAATCCAACAGTCTTTGTAAATAGCACTACTCCTAGTGCTACCACTTCATTAAACACAATAGATTCGAAGGCTTCGAATGACATTCAACTACTTAAATCAAAAGGGATACCGGATGAAACGATTATTAAACTAGGAGATAATGTCGATGTATTGGCAAATTTAATTCGGGAAGAAAATATTAACCAAGAGCAAATTAATCATTTGATTGCAGGGTTTGTTCATCCTGTAGAAGAAGGAATAAAGAAGCCCATCATTAATGGTGTAGTTACTGAAGATGACGGTAGCAAGGTTGCAGTACCGGATATTAATCGTGAACATCTTCGAGATTTGCAGCTACAGTCGGAAAATGAACTCAGCCAATAAGTAAGTAGTTAACTACCCTTTAACAGGTTCATTTTTAGAAAAGAATACAAAACACCAGTTTAACAATAAGAAGGCCAGCAACCAAAAAGTTATCATTAACTTCATGGTGCTGGCTAGCAAGTTAGTAAGTTAAAGTTTTAACAGATCCGTGGTAGATGCATTCCGGCCATACGGCCTAATCTACGTGTTGTTCCCATAGGAGTTTTTAGAAGCAATTGTCCTCTATCTTTAGAGGTTATAGAACCAATTACTTTAGCATTTTTCCCTAGTTCATGACTTTGTAGAGCCTTAAGCACATATTCCTCAGATTCCTTAGCCGTAATGATGATGACCTTTCCTTCATTAGCCATATATAAGGGGTCAAATCCGAGCATATCACAGGCCCCACGTACATCCTGGCGAACAGGCAGGGCGGTTTGATCCAATTCCATGGTCACTTTAAAGTCTTCACAAATCTCAACAAGTGTGGTAGCTAAACCACCCCTTGTCGGATCTCTCATTATCCTGATCCCTGACTGCCCCTCACAAGCTTCTCGAATTAAATGATTTAAACTAGCACAATCACTTTGGACATCTGATATTAACCCCAATTCTCCCCTTGCAGTAAGAATGGTTACCCCATGGTCACCAATGGTTCCACTAATAATAATAGAGTCACCTTCCTGCATAGCTTCAGGGTGAATTTGAATCTCATTTTGGTAGATACCAATTCCAGTCGTATTAATGAACATTCCATCTGCACTTCCGCGCTCCACAACCTTCGTATCGCCTGAAATCAAACGTACCCCAGCTTTCTTAGCTTCCTCAGCCATCGATTCTACAATACTCACCAAATCGCGAATCAAAAAGCCTTCCTCTAGGATAAAGCCAGCTGTGATATACATTGGAACGGCACCGCTTACCGCAATATCATTAACAGTTCCAGCTACAGCTATTTTACCGATATTACCACCTGGGAAGAAGATTGGTTTAATAACAAAACTATCTGTCGAAACAGCTATCCGATCTGTTACTTTCACACAGGCGGCATCCATTAGTGGCTCACCGTTATACCCAAAGGCTTTAAGAAATACCTCTTCAATCAGTTGGTGAGCTTGTTCGCCTCCATCACCATGAGCCATTGTAATTCGTTGATCGTTCATCCGTTTAGTTCCTCTCTCATGTATTGGTAATGGGCTGCACAGGTTCCTTCTCCTGAAACCATACAAGGGCCGATAGGATGCAAAGGTGTACAAGCCTTAGCATATAGTGGGCACTCTTCTGGTGTAATTACGCCTCGTATAATATCTCCGCAACGGCATTTGGTTTTCCGTGGTTCTGGTACTTGGATAGAAAATTTCTTTTTAGCATTTAAGTGGGCGTATTCTTCACGAATATCCATTCCACTTTTCGGAATCATTCCCATCCCTCTCCAGCCTTCATCACACAATTCTAAAAATTGATTCATTAAATTTTGAGCATTCCGATTACCTGAATCTGTGACAAGTCTTGGATGTTGATTTTCAATTCCTACTCTATCTTCTAGAAGCATCTCAATTAATTTATAGATTCCGATTAGTACCTCTGTAGGATAGAATCCACATATTACTCCAGGCATTCCATAATCATCTGTTAAATAGGAGTATTGATCCTTACCCAACACGATCGAAACGTGTCCTGGCAAAAGAAGTCCATCAAACTCTACTTCCTTTTCTTCTAAAAGCACTCTAACAATTGGTTCCACTAGCTTTGTTGTTACCCACATAGAATAGTTTGTAAGATTCTTATCTTGTGCCTGCTTGAGAGCAACAGCTAGGAGTGGGATTGTTGTCTCAAATCCGATACCCAAAAATACAACCTCTCGATCAGGATTTTCTTCTGCTAGTTTCACAGAATCTGACGGAGAATACACCACACGTATATCTTTCCCCTCAGCTTTGGCATCCATTAAAGATCCATTTGAACCAGGAACACGGATCATATCTCCAAACGTACAAATGATTCGGTTACTATCCTGTGCCAATTCAATCATGGAATCAATAAATAGTTGATCGGTTACACAAACAGGACATCCTGGTCCAGAAATTAATTTCACATGATCACGAAGTACTTGTTTAATCCCTGTTCGAGCTAATGCCATCGTATGAGAACCACAAACCTCCATGAACACAGGCTTACGACCATGTTTTTGAATGTATTGGTCTGCTAGATTTTTCACCTGTGCTAATAATTTCTGACTTAACTCAGGATTTGAGAATTCTTCAATCAAGTTCAGCATCCGCAATTTTCCTCCATTCTTCCAAACTTTGTTTAGCAAATTCCTCGTCAATTACTGTCATAGCTTGCCCTGCATGGACAATGACAAAATCACCAACCTGAACCTGATCTAATAGGATAGTTCCTACATTCATTTTTGTTCCCATAACATCAACAGTGGCAGTATATTCATACTTTTCAATCACTTTAGCTGGTACACCTATGCACATACGAATCCCTTTCCATTTCCGTTTTTTTTGTTGCGGCAATCATCAATTGACCTAGAGCCAAGCCGCCATCATTACAAGGAACTTGATTATGGGTATATACCTCGAATCCCTGTTCCTTTAGTTTTCTAGCTATGTTGGTAGACAAAAAATCGTTATGAAAGCATCCACCAGACAATACAACCTTCGAACTTAAAGTAGGTTCGATCTTCTTTGCTTCTATGATCGTACCTACACAGGCAGAGACGACCATTTGGTGAAACTTACAAATAATCTTAGAAATAGGTACACTATTGATATAATCTTCCACTAACAATTTTAGTCCACTACTAAAATCCAATTGAATAGGCTGTTCAGGATAAGAATCCATATCTAACTCAAAAGGGTATTCATCCTCTCTCCACACTTTAGAGATCATAAACTCCGATAGGCGAATAGCAGCCTCTCCATCATAAGTAGACTCATGGCAAACCCCAAGAATAGCACTTACAGCATCAAACAATCGCCCACAGGTACCAGCCAAAGGAGAATTGATTTGATTCTTGATAAGATGAAGAAGTACAGGGATATTCTCTTTCTTCTCAGGAAACAACAGATTCGCCCACTCTATACCCTGTTCAGCAAACAACGCATAAAGCATTCCTACTGCGTTCCTCCATGGCTCATAGATCGCCTTTTCCCCACTTGGTAATGGAGTTTGTTTAAGATGGGCAATTCGTGTAAATGACGAGGCATCTCCATGGAACAATTCAAAACCCCATATCGAATGATCCATCCCATATCCAGTTCCATCAAGGATAATACCAAAGCAAGCTTCGTGGATGCCATTATCCGTCATACAGGATACCATGTGAGCATGATGATGTTGAACCTGTACCGTTTGTCCTTTAAGCTCCTTAGCCAATGGAGTTGTAGCATAGTTAGGATGATAATCAATGGCAATCACATTTGGCTCTATACCCATCCATGTCGTTAAATGCTCAAATGTCTTCTGATGGAAAAGAGTCACCTCAACACTATCCATATTCCCAATATGCGGGCTCAGAAAAATTTCATTATGCTTCCCTAAGGCAAATGTATTTTTTTGCTGTCCTCCTAGGGCAACGATCCCCTCAACATCAGATCTTGTCAAAATCGGATCAGGAACAAATCCACGCGAACGTCTCATGAAGAAGGATACATCCTTTTGTACCCGAACCACTGAGTCATCAAGAGGATGTAAAATGATGCGATCATTTAGCAATATATAATCTGCAATCCCCTTTAAGTAATCAAACGCTTGTGAGTCTTCATATAAAATTGGTTGTCCAGAAGGATTAGCACTCGTCATAACTAGGTAAGGTAATTGGTCATCTAGCAATAAATAATGAAGAGGTGTATAAGGAAGCATAACCCCAATTGTATTCATACCAGGAGCAATGATCTCAGGTAAGTGAAAGCTATCCTTTTTATTTAGAACAACAATGGGTCTTTCCGGTGATTCTAAATGCTTTACTGCTGTTTCATCTACTTCTCCTATTTCTTTTGCCACCTGTATATCAGCAACCATAAGAGCAAGTGGGCGAATTGGACGATTTTTGCGTACTCGCAATCTTTCAATTACAGCAGAGTCACTAGCCTTACACGACAAGTGGTACCCACCAAGGCCCTTGATCGCAATGATCGCCCCTTCCTGTAGAAGGTTTTGAGTTTGAATAATCGGATCACCTGCAACTTCATCTCCATCAATAGTAAATAGTTTTACCTTTGGCCCACAGGATGGACAGGCAATGGGTTGAGCATGATGTCTACGATTGAATGGATCCTCATATTCTCCTTGGCACTTTTCGCACATAGAAAACGAACGCATCGAAGTAGAAACTCGATCATAGGGTAACTCATCAATAATCGTATAGCGTGGTCCACACTGTGTACAATTAATGAAAGGGTAACGATAGCGAAAATCAGTTGGGTCAAACATTTCTTTTAAGCAATCCTTACATACAGATGAATCAATGGGTATGATTACGGATGAATCTCCCAATCGTTCGCTAGCAATGATAGAAAACTCGGTTACTCCTCGAATAGGAGCCTTACTGACCAACACATCCCTAATCCGAGATAATTGTGGAGGGGCTTCCTTAATGGCCTGAACGAAAGAGGATAGCTCAGCTTCTTCTCCTTCAACATAAATCCTTATTCCATCTAGATTGTTCTGTACCGTACCTTTTAGGTTTAGCTTTTTCGCTAGGGAAAAAATAAATGGTCGAAAACCTACACCCTGAACCCGTCCATTAATATGTACCTCTAAACCGCTTGACATTTTAAATATGCACTCCGAACCCAGCTATACCACTCATCCATTCCCTCACCGGTTACAGCCGATAACGTCATTAATGTAGACTGTGGATTAATACCTTGTAAATCTATTTCTGCCTGTTGGACATTAAAATTCAGATAAGGAAGTAAATCAATCTTATTTAGTAGTACCATTTCAGTTCTCCGATACATGACAGGATATTTCGGAATCTTGTCATTTCCTTCAGGGACAGATAATACAGCTATCTTATGGGTTTGACCCAAATCATATCCAGAAGGACAAACTAGGTTCCCTACATTTTCGATAAACAAAATGTCAATGGCATCCAAATCTAGTTGAGGCAGTACTTTCACAACCATTCTTGCATCAAGATGACATCCTCCCCCTGTGTTGATTTGAACGGCCTGAGCCCCATGAGCCCGAATCCGATCCGCATCAATTTCTGTAGCTAAATCCCCTTCAATTACTCCAATGCGAAAATCACTTGCAAAATGAGCCACTGTCTTTTCTAGCAATGTCGTTTTACCTGCTCCTGGAGAGCTCATCAGATTAATTACTAATATGTTTCTTCTGCTGAATTGCTCACGGTTGAAATCAGCTGCTTTTTGGTTATCAGTTAATACATTTTCATTCAACGTAACTTTCATAATGATTAGCTCCCTTTATAGAATTCAACGGAAAATTTATCTCCTGAAATAAGTTTTCCAGTTGGTACCAAGCAGTTTGGGCAAACGGCCAACCGCTGATCTGGCTCGTATTCCAGTTCACAGAGAACACACTGGGCATTAGCCTTCTCTATGTCCATCGTGAGAATAGAATCAGGAGATAAGATATCCACTCCTTGAGCTTTAAAAATGGAAAATGCCATATCTAAGGCATCTGGCATTGCGTTACTTAATTCCCCTACGATTAAGTGAATATGATCAATCTTTTTAATTCCACGATCAGTCGCATCGGTAGTA
This sequence comes from Bacillota bacterium, assembly GCA_035254305.1. Classification (GTDB taxonomy): domain Bacteria; phylum Bacillota; class Bacilli; order Aneurinibacillales; family RAOX-1; genus DATFAS01. The sequence continues at coordinate 1,811 of DATFAS010000038.1, read as the reverse complement.
ATGAGGTTTAGGATATCTCCCATTAAAGATAATTCGTGCATGTTGATCCCCTTGTCATTTCTTTCACACAGAAATTCCTACACTATAGAATTGATTCATCTCTTTTACAGGCATTTCTTCGATGGTCAAATTTCCCTCTAAAGTCTCCAATGAGAGGGATTTTTCACAAAGTAAGCACTTAATTACCTTATGATGATCCCATAACACCGTTAATGAACGACAACTCGTACATACTTTATCGAAAGCTTTAAGCTGGCTTCCATCATAATAGAGATAAACCCAATGACCATTATCAAGATAGACTTCTTTCCAACCGCGAAAATCAGATTGAATGGTAACGGATAATGGTACCCATTTTATTTTTATAAGACTTTCTATGGAATGATCAAATTTTTCTACCTTATTTTCTAAAATGGGCAACGCCAATTCTTTCATTGTGTTAAATATGCCTGACCATGCTTCCTGAAAAAATTCCTTTCTATTCATGGAAGATTTCTCCACTCACTTACCTTATTGACGATCGTATCTACAAGGGCAGGAAATGTCTCTTTTATTACATCAGACACCTCTAATCCTAGTTCCATAGAGTGAGGCTGTATACCGCACATAAATAAGTGCTTAGGAAGTTGATCACGAAGCTTGGCTGCAGCTAGTACCTCTTGAAATCCAATTTGATGAATCGACACCTTTACACCAAAATAGTTGGGTATTTCATCATTCACAAGTGTAATAATCTCCCCTGCACGAATACCCGCATGAATAGCATCGATTACAATAAGATAATTTGTACTTTCTACTGGTCCCAAAAGTACCATCCCATCCGTTGCGCCCTCGATGATTTCCACATCCTCTTGCCCCTCAAAAACTTCACGAAGAGTAGGGAGTATATGTACTCCCATCCCTTCATCTTGATAGAGTGTATTTCCGATCCCTAGGATCGTAATATTTTTTTGAGGACTAGTAGTATTATGACTTAACATGATGATCTCCCTTGCCATGAAGTCTTTCTGTCTTAAATCCAGTAAAGATGGAAGAAAGGGTTCCATTTCGAGTCAGCCAATCTTCTCTAAAAGCCATGTAGATATGGGTAACCATAAAAATCATGAAGCCCCATGCCACTAAATGATGCCAAGAACGAACACCAAAGCTGTTGCCACCAAACAGGGTAGGAACCCATGTAAAAAGTCTGCCGAGCTTTGAATCCAGTTGGGGCTCAAAGTATAAAAAGTATCCTGTAAGAATCATCACGATTGATCCACATCCGATAAAAAGCCAGTAGCTTAACTCAGCCAATGGATTATGTCCAATATAATGACCTTTTTTATTTTTTAGGAATAGGTATCCCTTAGCAGTCTCAATCATACCTTTCAAAAATTCCAGACGAAGAGGATTTGACTTCGAGTAGGCATTGCCCTTATAAACCCAATACCAACGAAAAAGTAGATTAATAGTAAAAATAAACGCTGCTGAAAAGTGGATATAACGTACCCATCCCATTAAGAATGAATAATAAGCTTCTTCAGGAATTGTTGCTGATACAAAAGGATTCCCAATATAAATACCCGTAATCATGAGTATGAGAATGCATGCCGCATTAACCCAATGGAAGATACGCACGGGTAGTTCCCAAACATAAATCTTTAGCATCTCACCCTTATGCGCATGATTTTGTTTGCTTTGATTTATATAGGGATGATTTCTAACAAGTTCACCTGTATTCACTACTCCACCTCCTCGAGTTAACCAATTCGTATGGATGTTAGTTGCTTGCTGGATAGATCGGTCAAATGGACAGCACATGCTAGACAAGG
>DATFAS010000037.1:0-32977 GCA_035254305.1 Bacillota bacterium | reverse complement strand
ATAAGAATGGACGAAGTAGGCATATCCTTCCTCAACTCCATCTAATAATGGACTATCCTGAAGGAATTTCAAACGATTCCAACCCATGTGTGGAATCTTGTAATTCCCCTCGAATCGACGAATTGTCCCGGGAAATAAACCTATCCCTTGATGATGCCCATGTTCTTCACTCTCGGCAAACAACAGCTGCATACCAAGACAGATCCCAAATAGCGGTCGACCTGAAACCGCATAAGCACGAATAGCATCAACAAAACCTTGAGCATGTAGATTTCGCATAGCATCCCCGAATGCCCCTACACCTGGCAAAATCACACCCTGAGCTTTTTCCAAATCCTGCGGTTGATCAATCAATTCATATTCGAAGCCAAGTCTCTCTATGGCTTTACTCACACTATGCAAATTTCCCATTCCATAATCAATTATCGCAATCATCTATAACATCCCCTTCGTGGATGGAACTCCCTTAACCCTTGGGTCAATCGACGTCGCTTCATCAAGTGCACGACCTAGAGCCTTGAATATCGCTTCAATCATATGGTGAGTATTCATCCCGTAATGAAGAATAATGTGCAGGTTCATCCTTGCTTCAAGGGCTAGCTTCCACATGAACTCATGGACCAATTCCGTTGGGAAGGTACCTACCTGCTGAGATGGATATTCTGCTCGATATTCCAGGTGAGGACGATTGCTAATGTCAATCACCACTTGGGCAAGCGTCTCATCCATAGGAACGAAAGAATTTCCGTAACGTTTGATGCCTTTTTTATCACCTAATGCTTCACGTAAAACTTGTCCCAGACAGATTGCAATATCTTCCACTGTGTGATGATAGTCGATATCTATATCGCCAACAGCCTTCACCGTTAGATCAAAGTGACCATGTTTTGCAAAAAGATCAAGCATATGATTGAGAAAAGGAACTCCTGTGTCTAGCGAACTACGGCTTTCTCCATCAATATTGAAGCTTAATTCGATGTCTGTTTCATTAGTCTTACGATGAATCGATCCAGTACGCATGATGTTATCTTCTTCTCCTTTACTTGCTGATCTTATCCAGACGAACTTGGACTGCCCTAGCATGAGCACTTAGACCTTCTGCTTCTGCCAATGCCACAATTTTACGTCCATTATTTAGTAAATCCTGCTTGCTATAAGAAATTAAGCTTGATTTCTTCAGAAAATCATCCAGATTAAGCGGTGAAGAGAATCGTGCCGTACCATTCGTTGGCAGCACATGATTCGGGCCCGCAAAATAATCGCCGATGGGTTCGGAGCTGTACTCCCCAAGGAAAATCGCTCCGGCATTTTCCATTTTACCCACATGGTCAAATGGATTCGCAATCAGTAGTTCAAGATGCTCTGGTGCCAATCGGTTCACCACATCAATCCCTTCTTCTAAATCCCCAACCACACAGATCGCACCATAATCTCGAATGGAAGCTTCCGCAATTTCTCGACGCGGGAGCACCTCAAGCTGACGAGCTACCTCAGCTTGTACTGCTTCTGCTAATTTCTGGGATGGTGTCACGAGGACAGCCGATGCCATTGGATCATGCTCCGCTTGTGAGAGAAGATCTGCAGCAATATAGCTAGGCTCCCCACCCTCATCAGCTAGAACAACAATCTCACTAGGACCCGCTACCATATCAATATCCACAAGACCGAACACTTCCCGTTTAGCAAGGGCCACATAGATATTGCCAGGTCCCACAATCTTATCGACTGGATCAATTGTCTGGGTTCCATAGGTAAGAGCCGCAATCGCTTGTGCTCCACCAACTTTATAAATCTCTGTCACGCCGGCAATCTTAGCCGCACACAACACTCCAGGGTCAATCGCACCTGTCCGGTTTGGCGGAGTAACCATGACAATTTCCTTTACTCCAGCTACCTGAGCAGGGATCGCATTCATCAATACAGATGATGGATAAGCCGCCCTTCCGCCAGGTACATAAATCCCGACCCGCTTAAGAGGCCGAATAATCTGACCAAGAATGGTTCCTGTCTCTGAGGTGGTCATCCAGGAATTGCGTTTCTGCTGTTCGTGGAAACGTCGAATATTCAAGGCTGCCTCTTCGAGTGCCTCGCGTACTTCGGCCGAAACCTTACCAACAGCCTCTTCTATTTCTGCGGCGCTAACAGCCATTCGTTCTAATCTTATACCATCAAATTTTTCTGTGAAACCAAGTACAGCCTCATCTCCCTCGGATTGGACAGCAGAGAGAATATTCAATACGGCCTGTCGTTGAACCTCTGTTCCTGTCTCTACATCTCGCTTTGTGGAGAAATCGGCAGATGGAACGATCCGTAGCATGATTATTCTCCTCCTTTCGGAATTACAGAGGCAAACTTCTCTACTAAATAATCGACAGCCTCGTTCTTCATTCGATAACTCACCCGATTGGCAATTAAACGTGTTGTAATGGGCATAATTTCCTCGAATTCAACGAGTCCATTCTCTTGTAGTGTTCGGCCAGTAGATACAATATCGACAATTCGATCTGCAAGACCAATCATCGGAGCAAGCTCTATGGAACCATTCAGCTTAATAACTTCCACCTGCGCGCCTTGTTCCCGGAAATATTGAGAAGCCACACGTGGATATTTTGTTGCAACTCTAGGAGCATCGGTAGGTTTCCAATTCGGAAGACCTGCCACAGAGAGGCGACAATGGCTAATCTTCAGATCAAGAAGCTCATAAACATCCCGTTCTTCTTCTAGAAGAACATCTTTTCCCACGACACCAATATCAGCCACTCCATATTCTACATAGGTGGGGACGTCTGTCGGCTTAGCCAAAATGAAATCAATCCCTGCATCCTTCACAGGAATAATTAGCTTTCTAGAATCCTCGAATTCTGGGGGAATGGGCAAGCCTGCCTTACGTAACAGCTCAACAGCCTCCTCGAAAATACGCCCCTTCGGCATAGCAACTGTAAGCTTAGACATTAGCCTCGCCTCCTCCACGTAAATCAATCACTTCATCATAAGTCACCGCAGGGGCTTCAATTCCTGTAACAACAATCGCCTCTTTGCGGAGTTCTATCGCTTTCTTAATCGCTTCTTCTCTTGTTTCTGGGCGATAGTAGATATAAATCCTCTTCGGCCCTGGTTCTCGTACCACTGTAGAAGCTTGGAGCAGACGATCCATCTTAATCGCAAAGCCAGTCGAGGGATTCTGCACACCAAATCGTGACAATAGATCATCATAGCGTCCACCACCACAAATCGGAAAACCCTGGTCTGCCGCATAACCTTCAAATAAAATACCCGTATAATAATTAAGCGAACTTAATAGATTCAAATCAAAGATTACATAATCAGTCACATCATAAGCCTGGAGGGCTGCCCACAATTGCTGTAAATTACAAACAGCCTTACGGGCTCTACCATTGATCGTAAGAGCCTCGGCATCAGCAAGTCTTTCGACCCCTCCACGTAATTTCAAGATCCCGCGAAGTCTATTCTTTTCGGATTCAGGAATCTCTAGCTGATCCACATCCTTACGGAATCCCACGTAATCAGAATTATGTAGTCTCTCTTTTAACTTATCCCGATTCGCTTCCTCAATCACAATTTCTTCTAAAAGGCCCTCGATAAAATCCACATGTCCAATCGCAATCTTGAATTCTTGAACTCCCGCAGCCTTCAGTGATGCTACCGCCAATGCAATGACTTCCGCATCCCCTTCCACACTACAATCTCCAATTAACTCTACACCACATTGGATAAACTCGGCATTACGCCCAGCTTCCTTCTCCTGTGCTCGGAACACACTTGTATAGTACATTAAACGAAGTGGTCTTGCTTCATCCTTCAATAAGGAAGAAGCTACTCTTGCAATCGGTGCTGTTACATCTGGTCGTAGGACCAATGTTCTCCCTTGTTTATCTAATAGCTTAAACAGCTTGCTATCATGTGTAGCACTCGCTTCGCCTACTGTATCGTAATATTCTAAAGTTGGAGTGAGAATTTCCTCATAGCCCCAGCGTGACAGACAAGTCTTCAGCAAAGACTCAAGATGTCGCTGTTTCACCAATAAATCCGGCAAATAATCTCTCATTCCCAACGGTTTCTCAAAACCTAGTGGCTTCGTCATCTTAAGTCACCCCTTCACATTTCGCTTTAGTCTGCTAATAAGATAAAGCGTTTTTGGATGTTTGAATTCTATCACAGAACGGTAAAAAACGTCAACGCTAAACAAAATCATCTTGCTTACCTTGGGTTAAAATTCCCTTGAGCAAGATGAATTGGAGTGCCTTATTATGTATTGTATAGATACCCTCGGTAGATCAATTCCGCTAAAGCCAGAGATCCTGGAACGTTCAGATACCATACGTAGATTCTACGAATCCGGTGCTCTGACAATGAACCCTCACCCGCCAGTTGGTTTATTCCTATACGTATAACAGACATCAGCCAGTAGATCCCCCAATTCACCATCGGCAGATAAAGGATAAAAAACCAGAGGAAATTAGGAGAGTGTTGCCCTAAGTAGAAACGAAGAGTCGTACAAAGGGAAGCAATGATAACAAAACGAAGTAATCCATGAACCCTCATTTCTCCGTTTCCCTCTTCTCACGAATAATCTTAGCAGGATTTCCCCCAACGAATGCCCCCGCAGGGACATCTCGATGGACAAGGGATGCCGCAGAAACAACAGCTCCATCTCCTATGGTAATCCCAGGTAAAATTGTACTATTGGCCCCAATCATCACATTGGAACCAATCATCACGTCCCCTAGCCGGTATTCATGGGTTAGGTATTCATGAGCTAAAATGGTAGTATTATAGCCAATAATTGTATTGCTGCCAATCTGAATCCTCTCTGGGTATAGAATATCCGGAACAACCATGAAGGCAAGCGCGGTATGTTCTCCAATTTTCATCCCTAGAAACGTCCGATACAGCCAGTTCTTCCATGCGGGGAAGGGAACATACCTGCCAATCACCACAACCAATGTATTTCTTAAAGCCCGCCAAAAGGGAATGGTTCTATACACCTGCCAAAGAGAATTAGGACCTTCAACAGGATACCTCTCAGTTTTCCGCATGAAAAATCAGTCTCCTTTAACGATCCCGATTAATTCCCTCATATCATAGAGTGTGTATTCTGGATGAAAGGTTTGTAAGAACTCCGGACCCTTAAGACTCCAAGAAACCGCAGCAGCGTGAATCCCAGCGTTATGTGCAGCCTCAATGTCATATTGACTATCACCGACCATTAGAGTCGTTGCTGGATCAGCTTCTACCATCTCCATAGCTTTAAAGATCGGATCTGGATGTGGCTTGTGCTTGTCCGTATCTTGGTACACGACAAAAGCTTTCATAAATTGGTCAATCCCAAACCGCTTAGCTCCCATGGTTGCGGTTTTTCGTTGCTTCGTTGTTACAATCCCCATAGTGACTCCTAATACTTGCAGCCCTTGGAGAGCTTCTACAATATTCGGAAATTCCTTCACGAGCTCATCATGAATCTGCTCATTATGTTCACGATACTGATCCGCTAATAGGTCTCGCTTCTCCACACCTCCGAAGCGTTCCATCTGCTCACCCAGTGTTTCTCCCATGTAGGGAATAATGTGCTCCCTTTGGTATTTCCCCGGAAAATGTTGCTCTAAAACATGCATAAAAGATGTGAGGATTAAATCATTCGTATCGATTAAGGTACCATCTAAATCAAATAAAACCGTCTTATAGCGTAACAAAAGCTGTAACCTCCAACCTAGATTTCTTCACTTGCTTCCTCAATGGTATCGGTAAGACGTTTGCTAAAATGTACAGCTGCATTATATCCCATCCGCTTTAAACGGAAATTCATCGCTGCCACTTCGCAAATAACCGCCATATTTCGCCCAGGGCGAACAGGGATCAGAATTTCTGGAATTTCTGTATCCATAATTTTCAGTTTTTCTTCATCGATTCCAAGTCGTTCATATTGCTTCTGGGCTTCCCAAATCTCCATACGAATAACCAATGAGATCTTCTTAAAATTACGAACGGCACCAGCACCAAATAGGGTCATCACATTAATAATCCCTAGCCCCCGAATTTCTAGCAAATGCTGAATAAGCTCTGGGGCACTTCCAATCAGATTATTTTCTTGGGTTTGACGAATTTCTACCGCATCATCAGCAACTAAACGATGTCCCCTTTTTACTAGCTCCAAGGCAGTTTCACTTTTCCCGATGCCACTTCCTCCAATTAGTAGAACCCCTACTCCATAAACATCAACTAGAACCCCATGCATTGTCGTGCGTGGTGCCAACCGTCCCTCCAGATAAGTGGTAATCTTACTAGAGAGCTTTGTTGTCGGCAAAGAGGATTGTAAGATCGGAACATTCTTCTCCTGTGAAGCCTGAAGAAGCTCTTCTGGTACATCTAAATTACGAGAAACCACAATGCACGGTACCTCATCCGAACAAAGATGGCGGAACCGTTCTAGTCTTACCTCCGTAGGCATCATGGAAATAAAGCCCATCTCGGTTTTCCCCAATAACTGAATTCTTTCTGCTGTATAATACGTAACATACCCAGTTAATTCAAGGCCGGGGCGATTAATATCGCTTGTCTTTATTTCCCGCAGTAATCCTTTTTCCCCACAAATAACCCTAAATTGAAACTGCGTTACAACGTCTCTAACTACAGTTTTTTTCACAATGTGCCCCTCATTTCCATCCGTACTTTTGCTTACATTCTACCATAGGTAGATGACAGTTGACAGGACAGCCCACTTTTTTTAGCCTATTCGAAGAAAATAAAGAGGACCCTAGAAAGATTAAATGAATAACCTTTAGAGTCCCCAGTTGATTAGGCCTTACACCCCGCTACTTACCTTCTGCTCATACTGCTGTACCTGATGCTTTGTTCGTTCACGATCTCTTTCCATGATTGGACCCAGGAACAAACCAGTATAAGATTGCTGGACTTTACATACATCCTCTGGAGTACCTGTCGCAACAATTTGCCCACCTTTATCTCCGCCCTCAGGTCCAAGATCAACAAGATAATCTGCCGTCTTAATCACATCTAGATTGTGCTCAATGACAAGCACTGAATCCCCTACCTCTACCAACCTCTGCAATACTTTAAGTAGGCGATCAATATCATGGATATGGAGTCCTGTTGTCGGCTCATCCAAAATATAGAGGGTCCTTCCATTACTCCGACGATGAAGCTCAGAAGCCAACTTCACCCGCTGTGCCTCACCACCAGATAAGGTTGTTGCCGGCTGACCAAGCTTCATATAACCAAGTCCTACATCATAGATGGTCTGCAGCTTACGTTGAATTCGTGGGATGTTTTTGAAGAATTCCACCGCATCCTCAATCGTCATATCCAATACTTCAGAGATATTTAAGCCTTTGTATTTCACATCAAGGGTTTCACGGTTATATCGTTTGCCCTTGCAAACTTCACATGGAACATACACGTCTGGCAAGAAGTGCATTTCAATTTTTATAATCCCATCTCCACGACAAGCTTCACAACGACCGCCCTTCACGTTGAAGCTGAAGCGTCCTTTCTTGTAGCCTCGAACCTTCGCCTCATTCGTCTGCGCAAATACATCACGAATATCATCGAATACACCTGTGTAGGTTGCTGGATTCGAACGTGGGGTACGGCCAATCGGTGACTGATCGATATTAATGACTTTATCTAGATGCTCCAACCCTTCAATCTTCCGGTGAGCACCTGGCTTAGCCTTGGCTCTATTTAAATCCCTAGCTAATACCTTCAAGAGAATTTCGTTAACTAACGTACTCTTCCCTGAGCCCGAGACACCTGTTACACAGGTAAAGACCCCTAGCGGGAACTTGATGTTCACGTTCTTCAAATTATTTTCCTTCGCACCTTTAACCTCGATCCACTTACCATTTGGTTTTCGTCGTTCGAGTGGCACCGGAATGAATTTACGGCCTGACAAGTATTGTCCGGTTAGAGAGGCTTCATCCGCCATAACCTCACCGGGATTTCCTTGTGATACAACTGTTCCTCCATGTACTCCTGCGCCCGGTCCGATATCAATAATGTAATCAGCAGCAAGCATGGTATCCTCATCGTGTTCCACGACGATCAATGTATTCCCCAGATCACGCATATGCTCAAGGGTCTTAATCAATCGAGCATTATCCCGCTGATGCAGCCCAATACTTGGCTCATCGAGAATGTAGAGAACCCCCATGAGAGAAGATCCGATCTGTGTAGCCAGACGAATCCGCTGGGCTTCTCCACCGGAGAGTGTTCCTGCCGCACGACCTAGCGAAAGATAATCAAGACCAACATCACGTAGAAATCCAAGACGAGATTGAATCTCCTTCAAGATTAAGCGTGCAATCGTCATTTCCTTATCCGTTAAGACAAGCCCATCGAATAAATCACATGCTTCTTGGACAGAGAGCCCTGTTACATAGGAAATATTGCGCCCATTAATCAGAACAGCGAGAACTTCGGGTCTTAAGCGCTGCCCCTTACAGGATGGACAAGGCTTCTGGCTCATATAGCCTTCCATCATCTCACGAATGTATTCTGAGCTTGATTCCACGAAACGACGCTGTAAATTCGGGATTACCCCTTCAAACAGGATTTCCGAATCGCGACGCACCCCAAAGTCACTCTCATAGACAAAACGAATGCGGTCCTTTCCGCTACCATACATCAGGATGTCCAGTTGTTCCTTAGGTACCTGTTCCACAGGAGTATCCATGTCAATCTGATAGTGTTCACAGACAGCCGCTAGGAGCTGCTCATAATAGGTGGAGGTGGTCCCTACCCAAGCCTCAACTGCCCCTTCCGCTAGGGTCAAGGTTCGATCAGGAATGACTAGATCCGGGTCCACTTCCATTTTCATCCCTAATCCATCACAGGTTGTACAAGCTCCATAAGGGCTGTTAAAAGAAAACATCCGCGGCTCCAGTTCATCCATGCTGAACCCACATTGTGGACAGGCTAGCTTCTGGCTGAATAGAAGCTCTTCTTGATCGATCACATCGACAATCACCTTACCATCAGCAAGTTTAAGTGCTGTTTCCAGTGAATCCGCCACACGCGAATGAATCCCTTCCTTCACCACAATCCGATCCACAATCACTTCGATCGTATGCTTCTTATTTTTCTCTAAAGTGATCTCTTCTGACAAATCTCGCATTTCTCCATCCACACGGACTCGTACATATCCCTGCTTACGAACATCTTCTAGAAGCTTGGTATGCTCCCCCTTGCGTCCTTGAATGAGTGGGGCTAGGATCTGCATTTTCGTTCTTTCAGGATATTCCAAAATCCGATCAACCATTTGCTCGACTGTCTGAGCAGAAATCTCCGTACCATGCACAGGGCAATGGGGTTTCCCTATACGAGCAAAGAGCAAACGGAGATAATCATAGATTTCTGTAACCGTTCCAACAGTGGAACGCGGGTTACGGCTTGTCGTCTTTTGGTCAATGGAGATCGCTGGAGAAAGTCCCTCAATCGAATCGACATCCGGCTTGTCCATTTGCCCTAGGAACTGACGAGCATAAGCGGACAGGGATTCTACATAACGTCTCTGTCCTTCCGCATAAATCGTGTCAAATGCTAATGAAGACTTCCCAGACCCAGAGAGTCCAGTAAGTACGACAAACTGATCTCGTGGGATTGTCACGTCGATATTTTTTAAGTTATGGGCTCTCGCCCCTTTAATCACGATATTTTCTAGACTCATGATTGATTTCATCCTTCCGCTTTCAACTCGATCAAGAGATCGCGAAGCTCTGCTGCACGTTCAAACTGCAAATGACGAGCCGCATCCTTCATCTCTGCTTCGAGCTTATCAATAAACGCTTTGCGTTCTTTCTTCGTTAACTTCTTATATTCTTTTGTTGGCAAGTAATCGTCCGTCGCATCGGTTGCCTTCGTAGCTTCAATTACATCACGAATGGCCTTCTTAATCGTTTGTGGGGTAATACCACGTTCCTCATTATAGGCAGATTGGATTTCTCTTCTACGAGAGGTTTCCTTCATTGCCCTATCCATCGATTGCGTGATCCGATCCGCATACATGATAACCGTACCATCAGAATTACGGGCTGCACGCCCAATGGTCTGGATTAAGGAACGTTCATCACGGAGGAAGCCTTCTTTATCTGCATCCAATATGGCAACAAGAGAAACCTCTGGAATATCCAATCCTTCACGAAGTAGGTTAATTCCAATCAGTACATCAAAGGATCCCACCCGCAAATCTCGAATTATCTGCATCCGTTCAATCGTCTTGATATCAGAATGAAGATATTTGACCTTAATACCAATTTCCTTCAGATAATCCGTTAAATCCTCAGACATTTTCTTCGTTAAAGTGGTAACAAGTACACGTTCATTCCTAGCGGTGCGTTCGTTGATTTCTCCAATCAAGTCATCGATCTGTCCTTTAATTGAACGAACCTCAATAATCGGATCTAATAAACCAGTCGGACGAATCACCTGCTGCACGACTTCAGGTGTATGTTCTAGCTCATAGGGTCCTGGGGTTGCTGAGACGAAAATGATCTGATCAATATGCTTCTCAAATTCATCAAAACGCATCGGACGGTTATCTGCTGCAGAGGGAAGGCGAAAACCATGGTTAATCAGCATTTCTTTTCGTGCCTTATCCCCGTTATACATCCCGCGAATCTGCGGCAAGGTGATATGGGACTCGTCAATCACAATCAGCATGTCATCAGGGAAATAATCAAACAATGTATACGGTGTGGCTCCAGCTGGTAGTCCTGTTAGATGACGGGAATAGTTCTCTATCCCTGAGCAGAAGCCCATTTCCTGCATCATCTCTATATCGTAGCGTGTACGCTGTTCTAGCCTTTGCGCCTCTAGTAGCTTATCTTGAGATTTCAGCTCGGCAAGTCGCTGCTCAAGCTCTGCTTCAATGTTTTGGATAGCAATACGCAGCTTCTCTTCCCGAGTGACATAGTGAGAGGCCGGGAATATGGCTACATGCTCTCGTTCTCCAATGATCTCACCCGTCAATACGTCGATTTCTGTAATTCTTTCAATTTCATCACCAAAAAACTCCACTCGAATCGCTTGTTCACTACGAGATACTGGGAAGATCTCCACAACATCTCCACGTACACGAAACGTTCCCCGTGTGAAGTTCATATCATTGCGTTCATATTGAATATCCACAAGACGGTGAAGAACCTCATCTCGCCCCTTCTCCATACCCTTACGTAAGGAAACCAAGAGCTCCCGATATTCTTCTGGAGATCCTAATCCATAAATACAGGAGACACTGGCAACGATAATCACATCTTTGCGTTCAAACAGCGAGCTAGTCGCCGAGTGTCGAAGCTTATCAATCTCATCGTTGACACTGGCATCCTTCTCAATATAGGTATCCGTATGGGGAATATAGGCTTCAGGTTGATAGTAGTCATAGTAACTGACAAAGTACCCAACCTCATTCTCAGGAAAAAACTCCTTAAACTCACTGCATAGCTGTGCAGCTAAGGTTTTGTTATGGGCAATTACCAAAGTAGGCTTATTCACCTGGGCAATCGTTTGGGCAATCGTAAACGTCTTCCCTGTACCAGTTGCTCCGAGCAGAGTTTGAATCTTCTTCCCCTGCTGAATTCCGTCAACCAGTTGAAGAATAGCCTCCGGCTGATCCCCCTTCGGACTATATTCTGAAACAAGCTTAAAAGTTTCCATCCGATTCACCTCTTTTTCTCTTCTAAGTGAACGATTTCTTTAAGAAGCATCATCATGCTGAAATCTACATTTCTTTCATTCTAGTTTAAATCTTTTATCCATAAATTGCGAATAGCACAACATAGCTATTGTACCAAACGTTTGTTCTGCGCACTAGTATAGATTGTTTCCATAGTTGGGCTAACTGTAGTTCAATGTGTATCTCGATGCGGAATTGAAACCCTATTGAGATTTATGGACTGTGAGATGCCCAAAATCGGGGGATCACCACTTAATAAGGGCCTATTAGGACCTTATTTCCAATATTGAAGGCAATTCCGGATAATTAAGGGCCTCAGGGGATCTTATGGACTCCGAGATCACCCATAATCAGGGGATTACCACTTCATAAGCGCCTCCCAGGACCTTATTTCTAAAAATCAAGGCTATTTCGATGGATTAAGGGCCCCAGGGGACCTTATGAACTCTGAAATCACTCGAAATTGAGGGCCTACACTTGAACTAAGACCATATCAACTCAGCGATCCAAATGAATGAATTCACCACCCCTATAATACAAAAAAGACCAGTCACTTTTGCAACTAGTCCCTATCTCTTAACTCTTTCTATTCTACAATTCCGTTAACTTCTTACCTTCAGCAGCTTGCGTGCAACAATACATCCTCATCTCCCTGCTGAACGAATAAGGCGAACTAAACTCACAGCCTTCATTTCCACATACATCTCTGTTAGTTCGTCCGGCGACAAGATCAACCCCAATTGATGATGATCCCCTTGGTAAATAGAGCATTGTAGGTATTTGCTATTTCCAGCAGCATTCAATACTTCAATTTTACAGAAGGCAGGATTAGCCTGTAACGCAGGATAAATCTCCTCAGAACGACTCACATCAATCCCATTCACTTTCACGATAATTTCACCAATCTCAATCCCTAAACGATGTGCAGGTGTTCCAGGGATAACTGCCAATACCCGGACTCCACGGGAGAGTTGAACGAATAATGGGCTACGCGACTGCTCTCTCCAGTTAGCAAAACGAATAAGAAGATCATGCCCTAGGATAGCAAACCCAGCTGCTACAATCCCTAATGATGTTTCATAAAAAGAACCTATCGCAAGCCCCAACAAAAGTAAGCTAAATACAACTAGCAGCTTAGCAGATTGCTTCGCCTTCGCTTGTGGTACCTGTGCAATCGCCAGATCCGTATTCCCGATAAAAATAGGAAGAAGCGAGAAGGTCACCCCAGTTAATGAACCGCCTGAGAAATACGGCCACCACTCTGGCATAAATGCAGTTAATCCATAATTAGTAGATGGGGTTAGAGCAAAAAATGGAACGAACCAAAATTTCTGCAATTGATAGGCTCCATAGGATAATCCACGCCTTCCACTAAGTAGGACAGGAGTGGAGCCTACACCAGCATTTTTACGAATTAAATAGGCTTCTGCTAAATGAAGAAGGGCAATCATAATGAGCAATGATGGTATGTTCACAGCAGCTAGTTTCGACCAGACCCATCCGATCACAGGAAGATTGAGATCAATCGCTTGTGACCAATGCTTAGCCGCCCAAGATAGAAGAGCAATCATTCCTCCTGCATAGGCAGCACATAGATATTGAATATGAAAGCAAGCTAGTAGAAAAGCTACAGCTCCAACCATTACCATGGTAATTGGTTCAATAATCAATCCACCTGAGAACGCAATAACTGATAGGAGTAGGCCGGGCAAAAGCCCAGATAAAAGGGAATCGAACATTTGGGTCCAATGGTTATTAATGCGTACACTAAAAAGCTTCCGTTCAAATAAAGTTTGTCGACGATAATGCATCCATAGAAGAATGCAAAAAAGATATAGAAATGGATTTATAAAAATAGAAGGGATTGCATTCAACAAGGCCCATCCGAATGACCTAGCAATTTCCAACCTTCTGTCACCTCCTAGGAAAAAAAAGAACGACAGCCCCTAAAGACTGTCATTACTTTTTCTACACCTATGAAGGAACTTCCTGCTTAGAGAAAATACTTATTTTTTTGGCGGATCATTCGGGTTTACTTTGCCTCTTTTGCTAATACCTGGATGGCTGCTTGAAGCTGTAGATCATTAGCAGGTTCTTTAATCTTCTTAATCAACTGTTCTTGCAGAAGACCTGCAGTCTGCTTGTCAATCTCACCCGTCATAGTAAGATTGTTTAGCTTCTGGAAAGCCTTGACAGCCGTTTGTGTACGTTCATCAAAATATCCATCTGATCTTCCTGGTGGGAAGCCTAGACCCTCAAGGATCATTTGTACATTCTTAACCGCTTCTCCGTTTTGATCAGGCTTGATCGGACCATTCTTCAAATCGATAGGCGCTGCGGAGAAGTATTTTGGCTGTTCAATAGCCACATTAGGTTCAATACCCTTCTTATGAATCCATTCTCCATTTGGCGTGAGCCATTTCGCAATTGTCATCTTCACTTGGCTCTTATCCGCTAATTCAACCGTATTTTGAACCGTACCCTTACCAAAAGAGAGATGACCGACTAGTGGATAGCCATTCTCTTTCATGGCAGCCGCGAAGATTTCAGAAGCACTTGCACTTCCCTTATCAATTAGCACGGTAATCGGGTATGGCTTCTTCCCATCAAAGGTTGACTTCACTATGTCACGTTTCCCGCTTGGATCTTCCACCTGCAGGATATTTCCCTTATTTGGAACAAGCTGCTGTGCCATATCAACCACGATATTTAGTAATCCACCGGGGTCCCCACGAAGGTCAATAACTAAACCATTTACCTGTGCTTTCTCCATTTTGTCTAGCTCTTCTTTAAAGCGAGTAGCTGTATTTGTAGAGAATTGAGTGACTTCAATCTTACCGTACTTCTTACCATCCTTCTGGATCACGTCACCATAGACGGTCTCAATCGGAATTTCATCACGTGTCACAGTCAGTGTAATCTTATCCGTTTGTCCAGCACGAATGACCTCTAGATTTGCCTGTGAACCTTTGGGTCCACGAATTTTTAGCACAGCTTCATATAAATCAAGACCTTCTAAGGATTCTCCGTTTACACTCACAATTTGGTCCTTGGGATGTAGACCTGCTTTTTCTGCGGGAGATCCTTTAAAAGGAGAGACAATCGTTACTTTACCACCCTCCATGCTTACTTCTGCACCAATTCCTTGGAAGGATGAAGAAATGGTATCATTGAATTGTTCAGCAGATTTAGGGTCCATATATACGGTGTAAGGATCATTCAAAGCATTTAGCATCCCTGTAATCGCGCCGTCAATTAACTTTTGGTTATCTGCTTTTTCTAAATAATTTTTCTTAATAAGTCCATAAACCTCAGAAATTTTCTGTAAATCCGCTGCTTCTTGAGAGGTTAAAGGTTCCTTATTGGGAGCTGCTAACCCCTCATGCTCAAAGCCTATCTTGTCCAAAAATGTGAAGATAGATCGACTGATTAAATTATGCTCAGAACCAACCGCAACATATGTCATTAAACTACTTAATAAAATGGTCACTCCAAGAAGAGCCGCTAACTTTCGCCCATTTATTTGCAATCCTCAAACACCACCTTTTCACCAAACTTTTCCACTAGGGTTGTCCCTTCTAGTATATGACAGTTTTTTGGTGATATAACAACCATCTATGTGCTAGAGAGTTCCAATGTCCATTTTCTACTTTAGATATCCCGAAGGATCCACTGGGGTTCGCCCATTAATGACACTGAAGTGTAGATGAGGTCCAGTTGATCTTCCGGTGGAACCCACTTCAGCAATTTTTTGCCCACGCTTGACCTGTTGACCCTCACTCACCATAAGTCCTCCATCGCGGATATGCCCGTATAGTGTGGTGATATTTCCGCCATGATCGATAATAATACAATTTCCATAACCACGAACCTGACCAGAAACTAAAACAACTCCATCTGCAGCCGCGACAATGGTAGTTCCCTGAGGGACACCTATATCGAGACCGTCATGTCCCGCTGTTTCCCCTGTAAAAGGATCCTTGCGATAACCAAATCCGGAAGTAATCGTACCTCCATCAGGGATCGGCCAAGCAAATTTCCCTCCACTATAAACCTTAGGCGAACTATAACCTGATCCGGACAATCGATACTTCTCTGCTTGGGCAGTTTTCATTTTCTCTACTAAATCGAGCATTTCCTGCTGCTGCTCTGCTTTGATATCCTCTAGTTCTCCCTGCTGCTTCGAAAGGGAAGCCATTAAATTATTACGTTCCTTCTCCTGTTGCTTCAAATCGTTCTTTAACTGTGTCGCTTGTGCATAATACGATTTAAGGGAAGTAAGATACCCATCCACTTCTTTCTTCTTCTCTTCCACAGTCTTTTTATCCTTGATGTTATCTTCAAGAATCTTCGTATCTTGACTCACAATCATATTCACTGCTGATACTCTGTCTAGAAAGTCTCCAAAATTCTTAGCCCCAAGTACGACATCAAGATAGGAAACATCTCCAATTTCATACATGGCCTTGACTCTTGTACGTAGTAGACCATTCCGTTCCTCGACTCTCTTGGTTGCTTTATCAAGCTGTGCAGCGGCATCCTGAGCTCGAATCGTTGTCGTATCAATTTGGGAATCAAGCTGCTTGATCTTTTCTTGCGTATCCCCTAGTTTCTGTTCGATCGCTTCAAGATCCTTTTGGACATCTCCCTTTTGTACTTCAATCGAATGGATCTTGCTATCAATTTGAGAAATTTTACCTGCCGCATCCTTTTGTTGTTGTTTTAATCCTGCTATTTGCTGGTTGATTTGATCGAGTGATGAAGCTGCTTGTCCAACAGGTTGAATAAGCAAGGTAGTGGCTAATGATGCTATGACAAACCACGGTCTCTTTTTCATACTTCCCCTCCCTAGATCTTTAAGAAACGGCGTACGGAAACCATACTTCCCCAAATCCCTATAAAAGCACCGATTCCCGTTAACAGCCCAGTTACTTGCCATGCAAGTGGATGTAGAGGGAGTAGATCTAAGAAGTAGAGATTCAAATCCACTTTCACAAAATTTAATAGGTAGCGATAGCCAAACAATAATATAACAACCGGAATGACTGACCCCACGGCCCCCATCAGCAATCCCTCAACAAAAAATGGCCAACGAATAAAAGAGTTCGTGGCTCCTACGAGCTTCATGATCTCAATTTCTCTGCGCCTCGCAAAAATCGTTAATTTAATCGTGTTCGCAATTAAAAACATAGCCGTAAAACCTAAGGCAATGACGAATGCAATCCCAACGTTACGAAGCATAGTAGTAATGCTAAATAGCTTCTGAATCGTATCCTTGCCATAATTCACCTTATCGACAGAAGGATACTCTTTAATGGTTTCGGCAATTCGCGCGGTATCGATGGGGTCTTTTGTTTTTACATTGTATTCATCTAACAAAGGGTTTTCCTTCTCTAGCCCATCAAAAAAGTAGGCCTTGTCACCGAAGCTATCCTTAAACTTCTGCAGACCCTCATCCTTCGATATGAATGTCACGGTGTCAACTTCTGAAATAGCTTTCATCTTCTCTTCTAGATCATGTGCTGCGTTCTTATCTGTATCAGCCTTTAGGAACACACGAATTTCAACCTGCCGTTCCACATTACTAGCAATATGATTCACGTTCAATGCAAGCAGCATGAATACACCGAGGATAAATAACGTAATCGCAACCGAGCTCATCGATGCGAAGGACATCCAACCATTACGGAAAATATTTCGGAAGCCCTGGCGAACATGACGAGTGAAGGTTCTAGCTTTCATAACCGTAATCCCCCCTTACCTGGTCACGAACAATCTTTCCGCCCTCGATCGCAATGACACGCTTACGCATGGTATTTACGATCTCTCGGTTATGCGTGGCCATCACAATCGTTGTGCCTCTTCGATTAATTTCTTCGAAGATGCGCATGATCTCCCATGATGTTTCAGGGTCAAGATTACCTGTCGGTTCATCTGCAATAATTGTTCCCGGATTATTAATCAATGCCCTTGCGATAGATACTCGCTGCTGCTCTCCTCCGGATAACTCTGTGGGAAAGGATCGAAGCTTATTCTTTAGCTTTACTAGATCAAGCACTTCCATCACTCGAGAACGAATCGTCTTCCTTGGAGCCTCCACTACTTCTAGGGCAAAAGCTACATTTTCATAAACACTTAATTTGGTCAGCAACTTATAATCCTGAAACACGACTCCAATACTTCTTCTTACCTTTGGAATTTGTCCTTCTTTTACTTTCCCAAGGTGAAACCCATTGATAAAAATACTGCCCTTTGACGGCTTCTCCTCACGATACATCAGCTTAATAAATGTGGATTTACCAGCTCCGCTAGGACCCACCACATAAACAAATTCACCCTTATCAATCTTCACATCAATTCCTTGAAGTGCATTCGTCCCATTTGGGTAAGTCTTCCATACGTCTACCATCTCTATCAATTCCATCACCTGCTTAATGTCTCTTACGTAAAAGAAAACAATTATTTTCAAAATAGTATCTTTATCCATGCCTAATGTTCGACATATACCGGAACAAATCCTGCCCTTTCCCTTATATTTCCTAGGAAATGACATGTTTCGTTAAATATAGACTTCTCTATTATATCATCTCTGTCAAATGAATAACTCGCATGTTTTTACCAGATGTGCATAAACATTGATGGTGGAAAGGAGTGGGGAAAGTGTTTTTAAGTAATAAAAAATGGCTTTTATACGGTGTAGTAGCTCCCCTCGTTGTGATTGGATTGTCTCTTGGTGGGATGTACAGCTATGCCAATCAACCTACTATTCCTCCAGGCTTGACTTTAGAGAAATGGAAGGTAGGTGGACTGTCTAAAGAGGCATTGCATGCAGAATGGGAGAAGAAAAAAGAGGGGCTTCTAGGAGAATCGATCGAATTCACCCTACCTTCTGGTGAGAAAAGAATCATGCTAGTTAAGGATCTTCCTGTCAAAATGGATGATGAGAAAGCCTTGAATGCCGTTCTCTCCTATGGGCATGAAGGAAATTTTGTCAGCAGAGCCTGGAAACGCTGGAAAGCAAGAAAAGGAATAGATTACACTCTAGCATTAACGTGGGATGAACCAGGGATTAAAAACAAATTTGAGCAAACCTGGGCCGATCTTCTCCATCACGAGCCTAAAGATGCCAAGTGGTCGATCACCGATAAGGATGAAGTCCAATTCGAACCCGATCAATCAGCAACGAATTTAGATCTAGAACAATTAAGTAAACAGCTAACTGCCATATCTATGGTGACCCTGATGGAAGAAAAATCGGTTACAATCCCCTTACCTATGGTAGATACGAAAGCACATATTACACTAGATGATTTAAAAAAGTCTGGGATCGAACGTAAAGTCGCTGAATTCTCAACGAATTACGTCGCCAATGCAGGTGGTCGAACACATAATGTAGAGGCCACAGCTAAAACATTAGATAACGTTTTGCTAAAACCAGGAGAAGTGTTTGATTATAGTAAAATAATTAAGGACACCGAAACAAAATATGGATACCAACCTGCCCCAGAAATCGTTCAGGGTAGATTAGAAATGGGAATTGGCGGTGGGATCTGTCAGGTTTCGAGCACATTATATAATGCTGTTTTACTCTCCAACCTAGATATAGTAGAAAGACAACATCATTCTCTTCCTGTAGGGTACATTCCTTTAGGCCGAGACGCCACCTACTCCGATGATACGATCAATTTCAAATTCAAAAATAGCACTCCTAACGACATTCTAATAAAAACGGTTGCTCTAAACGGAAAACTCACGATAAAAATGTTTGGCAGTGCACCTGCAAACCGTGAAATCGAAATCACTTCCCAAACGGTCAGTGTATTAGAACCTTCCACAAAGGTTGTCACCGATTCTTCCTTAGCTCAAGGGGAACGCAGAGTAGTTAGTTCAGGGAGAACCGGTTATAAAGTTGAGGTTTATAAGATTGTGAAGGAAAATGGACAGGTGAAGGATAAAATCCTTGTATCTACCGATATCTATGAACCTCAATCAGCCATCGTACATGTGGGCAGTTGAAAGGAAAAGGGATAAACCCATAGGGTTTATCCCTTTTTTCATGATGAGTAACATCTACTGGTGTTGAGTAGCCAATTGAATATAATCGTTTAGCAAATGATCTAAGGTTTGGCTTACTTCCACAATCCTTGGATTGGAGAGATCCTCCAAATCTTTACTAATTTCATTTAAGTAGGCACGGAGGAGATCGATTTCTTTTAGTAAAGTATCCAAGTTCAGCTTTGAATTAGCAAATACGGCTGATTTCAATACCATTAAAAATTCCTCCTTTATCAATAAAACCTTCTGCGAAAGCATGGTTGTTTATTATGATTACATGATCCTGCTACTAGAGAGTGAAAAATCCTCCCTGATTACTAGTGTCTATACATTTTATGCTTAAATCAGGTACTTTTGAACTATCAAAGTTATAAAAAAATACCTCTCCTTATAACCAATTCGATTTCCCCTTAACACTACATATTCTGCATGGGATATGTATTTCCTTCTACTAATAGATAAAATTTTAATTTACAAATATTACCTGTAAATTATTGTATCCTATCAAAGTGGGATATAGACCTCTCATCTGAATAAGATTCTTTGGATCACCGAAATGAATTGGAAATCACAGTTTTTTACCCTTACTAAAAAGAGGTCTACCCTAAGGCAGACCTCTGTAACAGAAAAGATTTATAAATCCACTTCAATTTTTCCCTTTGTTTCTCCTACCCAATTATCTGTAACAGCTTTAAGCTGCTGCATATAGGCAATTTGCTTCACTACCTGGCCTTTTGCCGTTCCACCAAGTACGTTACGAGCATTGACAACCTGAACGACGTCAATCGCAGAGTAAATATCATCTTCAAATAGAGTGGAGAATTCTTTATATTCTTCCATACTTAAATCAAGTAGATACTTATCCTGTTGGATGCAATAAAGCACCGCCTTCCCTACTACCTCATGTGCCTGACGGAAAGGTAATCCCTTGTTTACAAGATAGTCAGCCAAATCCGTAGCATTAGAGAAATCCTGGGTAACTGCTTTACGCATTTGTTCTTTCTTGACTTTCATAGTAGCAATCATTGGAATGAATAGGGATAATGCTCCATGAAGAGTTTTCAAGGTATCGAACATGCCTTCCTTGTCTTCCTGCATATCCTTATTATAGGCAAGCGGCAATGCCTTCAGTACAGTAAGCATCCCCACGAGATTTCCATAAACACGACCTGTTTTACCACGTACCAACTCAGCTACATCTGGGTTTTTCTTTTGTGGCATGATACTACTACCCGTACAAAAGGCGTCATCAAGCTCGACAAACGAAAACTCATTGCTTGACCACATCACAAGCTCTTCACAGAGACGTGAAAGGTGTGCCATTAATAGAGAGGATGCAGACAAAAATTCCACGATAAAATCACGATCACTTACAGCATCTAAGCTATTCATATAGATTCGATCAAATTTCAATAACTCTGCTACATATTCACGATCGATGGGGAAAGTAGTCCCAGCCAATGCTCCGGCACCAAGTGGAAGGGAATTGATTCGTTTCCAACCTTCCATTAGGCGTTCTGCATCCCGCTGTAGCATAGCTACATAAGCCATCAAATGATGAGCAAAAAGGATGGGTTGGGCTCGTTGCAAATGAGTATAACCTGGTAAAATCGTATCTAAGTTATCATTTGCTTGTGTAATCAATGAATCCTGTAGACGACTAACCAACTCGACAAGCTCGATGACCTGTCCACGCAGATAAAGGTGCATATCAAGTGCAACCTGGTCATTACGACTACGGCCTGTATGCAGCTTACCACCTACGGGTCCAATCTCATCAATCAGCATTTTCTCGATATTCATATGAATATCTTCATTGGCTACAGTAAATTCTACTTCTCCATTTTCGATTTTTCCAGCAACCTTTTTCAACCCATTCTTAATAACAGTGACATCCTCCTGAGGGAGGATGCCACATTTTCCTAGCATAGTAACATGGGCTAAGCTTCCTTGGATATCTTCCTTGGCAAGCTGCTGATCAAAGAAAATGGAGGCGGTGTATTCTTCCACTAATTTATCCGTTGCTTTAGTAAAACGTCCGCCCCATAACTTCATTATTGTTTCACCGCTTCTTTCTTATCGATAATGACTGCTTTTGGTGTATTGTCTAAATCTTTACGATTTACTTGAGAATACACTTTAGTAGGCATTCCATAAAGCTCGATAAAACCAATCGCTGCCTTATGATCGAATGTGTCCTCTGCTCCATATGTTGCTAACTTCATATCATATAGAGAGTGAGCAGATTTACGTCCTACAACCGTAGCATGTCCTTTAAATAGTTTAACACGGATCGTTCCGGTAACAAACTTTTGAGTTTCTTCAACGAAAGCTTTCAATGCATCTGTGATTGGTGAGAACCAAAGTCCTTCATAAATCACCTGTGCAACCTTTTGCTCGACAACTGGCTTGAATTGTGCAACTTCACGTGGTTGAGTTAAGAACTCTAATTCACGGTGAGCTAAAACTAATGTCATAGCACCAGGGCACTCGTATACTTCACGAGACTTGATACCAACCAAACGGTTTTCTACGTGGTCGATACGTCCAACACCATGTTTACCAGCAATTTGATTTAATTCAAGAATTAACTCGCTAAGAAGCATTTGCTTACCATTAATGGCAACTGGCTTACCTTTAACGAATTCAATTTCGATTTCTTCTGGAGTATCTGGAGCATCTGCAATATCAACAGTTAGATCATAAGCACCAGCTGGTGGTTCTGCCCATGGATCTTCTAATACTCCACACTCACAAGCACGTCCCCAAAGATTTTGGTCAATACTGTATGGATTGTCCAAATTAATAGGAATAGGAATATTGTTCTTCTGTGCATATTCGATCTCTTGATCGCGAGTCATTCCCCATTCACGAACAGGAGCTACAATTTTCAAATCTGGGTTAAGAGCAGTGATGGACACGTCGAAACGAACTTGGTCGTTTCCTTTTCCCGTACAACCGTGTGCAATCGCAACCGCTCCCTCTTCAGCAGCAATATCAACTAATACTTTAGCAATAAGAGGTCTAGATAATGCAGAAACAACAGGATATTTCCCTTCGTACATAGCATTAGCTTTCAATGCTGGAAGTACAAATTCTTCTGCAAATAATTCTTTCGCATCCACCACATAGGATTTAATTGCTCCTACTTGGATTGCTTTATCTTTAACAAATTCTAGATCTTTTCCTTCACCAACATCCAATGCTACTGCAATTACGTCATAATTATAAGTATCCTGTAACCATTTAATAGCTACAGAGGTATCTAATCCGCCGGAATAAGCCAAAACAATTTTATCTTTGCTCATGAACTTACATCTCCTTTAAATCGTTCTGTGTAACATTATGCATGATAACTAATAAAAATTCAATAGGTTTTTACGTTCAATCAAGTAAAAAGAGAAGTCAAAGCATTTCGACTTCTCCTATCCAATTCTATTCAAATCTATTCTAGATGCTCGAATTTTTCTACATTCATGACGAATATGGTAGCACCCCCGACGGTAACGCTTACAGATGGAGATAGTATATTCAAATCAGTGATATTGGAAGGATATAATGTCATAGGGACGTCTTTTTTCCTACAATGAGTACGTATTAATTCAAGGACAGCATCCACTTGTTCATCAGCCGTACCGATCATAATGGTCGTATTACCTTGCCGTAGAAAACCACCCGTACTCGAAAGCTTCGTTACCCCATAGCCATGGGTAGTTAGTTCCTTCGAAAGGGTTACCCAATCTCTATCCTGTATCACTGCAATCACCATTTTCATACACCCAACCTCCTTTTTATACAACGTTGAATCCTCTTCTCCTATAAGATAAAAATCGGAAGGCATCACTTAAAGCAAATGATTATTTATACTTTCTGCCTCAGAAGAAACTGTAGCCCCAGGAAGGGACTTTCTTTCATTATATGATTACTGATTAGAATTTTTAAAATTATTGTATGAATAATTCTCTAAATTCGTACCCACAAGGGCCTGACGGTTCCTTATTTCTCCATATTCCCTCAGTTTTATAGAAATAGAGGCCTATCAGTCCCTTAACTCTATAGATTCAGCTGATTTTACTGATTCGACGGTCCACAAGGGTCTGACGGTTCCTTATTTCTCTATATTCCCTCAGTTTTATAGAAATAGAGGCCTGTCAGTCCCTTAGCTCTATTGATTCAGCTGATTTTTACTATTTGTATGCCAACAAAGACTTTCGGATTCGTTATGTCAATCCCTTAGCCTCTGTCTCCACCGCATAAATTAGGTTAGTATCAAAACTAAAAAGGCCTCGATCATCAACGATCGAAACCTCTGTTCACTATGTATGGTAGCGGCGGAGGGGATCGAACCCCCGACCTTACGGGTATGAACCGTACGCTCTAGCCAGCTGAGCTACACCGCCATGGAAAAATGCGGGTGGTGACAAGCACCATCTATATATAATTGGCAGTAAGGAATGCTGTAAGCCAGGTTCTGTGCTTTTTGTACTTCGATCGGCGGCCAGCCTCGTACGAAAAGCGGCAGTCATTTAACTATCGATTCAGCCGAACCGATCCATCCTTTAGGTTCTTCTTCCCGCCGGATGGTGCCCCTACCATAATTTGGGTTGCTCACTCATGGGGTTTACCTCGTTCCACTTCCTTCGTTTCCGAAGGAACTCCGTCACTGTGGCACTTTCAGGGTATTCATCCCATAGAGCAGATACTCCTTAGGTGATTTTCCCCGCCGTTAGCAGCTCATCACTGCTACCCCTCCTTGCGAAGGGCACGAACACTCCGGGCATCACAGCACCGGGTGAGCCTGGACTTTCCTCAACTTTTCGATTAGAAAAGCAGCGACTACCCACATTCCTTACTTTGGTTATAATATTGTATGATCTTCGGATGAAATATTCAAGGTGAATTTCGCACCATGTGTTTCAAGCGACACTAATAAATTTATCATATGTCCTAGGCAAAAGCAAAGGAAATTGGTGGTTATTCCTTTAATTTTGATGAACATTCCTAGCCAAAGCATTTCCTTGATGAATAAGCATTTCTAGAAGAGAAGATAATAAAAATAAATTGACTTCAAATTAGATAGAAAAAAGCTCAAGAAGACGAAATTTCTTGAGCTTTGATTTTCTAATACACTTAACCCATGATTGCGGCCATAACAGCCTTTTGCGCATGGAGTCTGTTCTCTGCTTCATCAAAAATCACAGAATGTGGTCCATCGATTACATCAGCCGAAACCTCTTCCCCACGGTGTGCAGGTAGACAATGCATGAAGATATAGTCATTATTTGCATAGTTGGTTAACGCCGTATTTACTTGATATGGAGCAAATACTTTCACCCGTTCAGCCTGTTCATCCTCTTGCCCCATACTTGCCCAGACATCCGTATAGATGACATCAGCATTTGTCGCTGCTTCTACCGGACTATCGGTAATCACCACTTTAACCCCTGTCTGTTCGGCAAATGTCTTTGCCAATGCCACTACATCTTCAGCTGGCATATAACCCTTAGGTGAAGCAATGGAGATATCCATGCCTAGCTTCGCGCAGCCAAGCATGAGGGAATGAGACATGTTATTTCCATCCCCAATATACGCTAATTTTAATCCCTTCAAGCTGCCCTTCTGCTCACGAATGGTTTGGAAATCCGCCATGATCTGACAAGGGTGGAATTTATCTGTTAGTCCATTAATCACTGGAATAGAGGCGTACTTCGCTAATTCCTCTACCTTCTCATGCTCGAAGGTCCGAATCATAATTCCATCTAGATAACGAGAAATTACCTGTGCTGTATCCGAGATCGGCTCTCCACGTCCAATTTGAAGGTCACGGTTACTGAAGAACATGCCTTGTCCGCCCAATTGGTAGATCCCCACCTCGAAAGAAACTCTCGTACGTGTAGACGATTTTTCAAAAATCATTCCAAGTGTCTTACCCTCTAACGGACGGTAAGGTACGCCTTCCTTTTGCATAGCCTTCAGTTCTGCTGCTAAATCTAATAGATAGCTCAACTCTTCCGCAGTAAAATCTGCCAAACAAAGAAAATCTCTTCTCTTTAGATTCATTTTATCTCCAAGCTCTATCGCTTTCGTTCCTAAATTCATATCTGTACACGCTCCTTTTGCTGTAAATAAACATTCAGATCCAGCGGATCACTAACATTTCCCGCCTTCACCTGCAGATAGGATTGGAACGTATCAAGCGAAGTGAAGCAAGGAATATTTAGTTGCACGGCAACCTGTCTTAGTTCAAACCCGAATCGGCCTTGTTTATTACCGACAGTCGGGGTATTTAGAATCGCTTTGATCTCTGTTGTTTGATGCCATTCCTTCACTTGCGCTGCCTTGGTTAAGACTGCCTCCACTGCTAAACCATGTTGTTGCAAATAAGCTGCTGTTCCTGGTGTGGCAAGAATCTTCAAACCTGATAAAGCAGAAAGCTTCCCTTTCATTTCTTCCTTCGCACCATCAGATAAGGAAATAAAGAGAGCATCACCTGTTTCAAGCGGCTGGCATATTCCTTCCTTCCAATGAAGGGCTTTCCCTAGTGCGGTTTGAATTTGATACGAAAGGCCGATTACTTCTCCTGTAGATTTCATCTCCGGTCCAAGTGCAGGATCTACCCCACTTAGCTTCACGGTAGAAAATACAGGCCCCTTCACCGCAAAGAATGGAATATCTGCAAGCAATCCAGTGGATTCAAGCTTTTGCCCTAATTGAGCCTTCACCGCAAGTTCCACCATCGGTACGCCAGTAATTTTACTAATAATTGGTACCGTACGGGATGCACGAGGATTCACCTCAAGCACGTAAATCCGTTCTCCTGCAATAACTAGCTGTATATTAATTAAGCCTTTGGCTTTGATTTCTCGGGCAATATCTTCTGTATAGCGTGTAATCGTAGCTTTCTGCAGTTCATTAAGCGATGGTGCTGGGAAGATTGCCATACTGTCCCCCGAGTGTACCCCTGCACGTTCTACATGCTGGAAAATTCCAGGGACAAGAACCTGTTCCCCATCACAGATTGCATCAACTTCTACTTCCATCCCGGAAATATACTTATCAACAAGCAATGGGAAGGAGAAGGTTGTTTCTTGTAAGTAAGAAACCAGCTCTTCCGTATTATTTAATACCACCATACCACGTCCTCCAATAACATAGGAAGGGCGAACAAGTACGGGATATTCTAGCTTCACTGCCGCGTTGATAGCCTCTTGCTCACTATTTACACTAATTCCTGGGATATGTGGAATGTCTAGCTTTTTCAATAATTGATAGAATAGATCCCGATCCTCCACCATGTCAATCGATGACACGGATGTTCCATAGATTTGCACGCCCATTTGACTTAATGGGTCTGCTAGGTTAACTGCAGTCTGTCCTCCAAACTGCACCATCACCCCATCTACTTGCTCCTTCTCAACTACATTCAACACATCTTCTAAAGCAAGTGGCTCGAAGTAGAGTTGGTCTGCAGTATTGAAGTCTGTACTAACTGTTTCCGGATTATTATTGATAACAACTGCTTCGATACCAAGTCGTTTAAGAGATTTGGCCGCATGAACGGAACAATAGTCGAATTCAATCCCCTGCCCAATCCGAATCGGACCTGAGCCTAGTACGAGAACTTTTTTCTTTCCTTCTGATACCTTCACTTCATCTCTACCCTGCCAGGTAGAGTAATAGTAAGGGGTTGCCGCAACAAACTCAGCTGCACATGTATCAACCAGTTTATAGCTTGGAGCCCATCCTAGCTGTTTCCAACGATTTCGAACATCATCTAGAGAAATTTGATACATTTCCTTCAAGGTAACATCCGCAAAGCCTCGCAGCTTGGCTTCCTTCAATAATTCTTCAGGAACTGTGGCCCAAGAATAGCTAGCTAGTTGTTTTTCGATTTGAACAATTTTTTCAATTGAATAGAGGAAGAACGGATCAATTTCTGTCTTTGCGTGAATCTGCTCTACCGTCATTCCCCGTCTCATAGCTTCTGCCACTAAGAAAATGCGGGTATCCGTAGCTTCAACGATTCCCTCAGCTAATTCCTCATCCGTTAAATTCAATTCTAGCTGTAGGTGGTGCACACCGATTTCTAGGGAACGAATCCCCTTGAGTAAGGAAGCTTCAAAATTTCGATCTAACGACATCACTTCACCCGTTGCCTTCATCTGGGTTCCAAGTGAACGATTTGCTTGTGGAAACTTATCGAACGGCCAACGTGGGATCTTCGTTACAATATAATCAATCGCAGGCTCGAAGCTTGCGTACGTATAACCAGTTATCGGATTGACCACTTCATCCAAGTGATACCCAATCGCTAATTTAGCGGAAATCCGTGCTATGGGATATCCAGTAGCCTTAGACGCTAACGCACTAGAACGGCTTACTCGTGGATTTACCTCAATGAGATAATATTGCTCACTATAAGGATCTAGAGCAATCTGGATGTTACATCCACCCACAACACCAAGGGCACGAATGACTTTGGTAGAAACCGAACGAAGCATCTGATACTGGCGATCCGTTAGTGTCTGAGATGGGGCAACTACAATACTGTCTCCTGTATGAACACCGACTGGATCGAGATTTTCCATATTGCAGACAATAATGCAGGTATCATTACTATCGCGCATAACCTCATACTCAATTTCCTTCCAGCCTTTTACGCTACGTTCAATCAGAATTTGCTCAATCGGACTGGCAGCGATTCCTCGCTTGGCTACCTCTTGCAGCTCAGCGGCGTCACCTGCAATTCCCCCACCATATCCACCAAGAGTATAAGCCGGACGAACGATAACAGGATAATCAATCTCCTCAGCAAAATCCAGTGCCTCTTGTACTGTATTTACCGTCTTACTCTCCGGAACCGGCTCACCGATTTCGATCATCATCCGCTTGAATTCCTCGCGGTCTTCACCTTTTTTGATCGTGTCTAGAGGAGTCCCTAATAGTCGAACATTATAGCGTTCGATAATTCCAGCATCCGCAAGCTCTACCGCTAGATTCAGACCAGTCTGCCCACCCAGTGTAGGGAGAATTCCATCTGGACGTTCCTTGGCAATGATCGCTTCTAAAGAGGCAACCGTTAGGGGTTCCATATAAATTTTATCTGCTACTTCTTCATCCGTCATAATGGTTGCCGGATTATTGTTGACCAGCACAACCTCGATTCCTTCTTCCTTCAAGGCAAGGCATGCTTGGGCTCCGGCATAGTCAAACTCAGCCGCCTGACCAATAATGATCGGCCCTGAGCCTATGACAAGTATTTTCTTGATGTGTTCAAATTTAGGCATAATTCTTTTCTCCTATAGCTTGGCATTGCTGAATAAATTCCGTAAACAATGGATCGGTGTCACTTGGCCCCGGATGTGCCTCCGGATGGAACTGAACGGTTGAGATCGGGAGATATCGATGAGTAAGTCCCTCTACTGATTTATCGTTCACATTGATATAAGAAACCTCTAGGTATTTCGTATTTATGGAAGATTCCTTCACCATATAGCCATGGTTTTGGGATGTCATGTATACTTTACCTGTTTTCAGATTCTTCACAGGGTGATTGCTCCCACGGTGCCCATATGGCAGACGATCCGTATCGGCACCATAGGCTAAGGCTACAATCTGATGCCCTAAGCAAATCGCAAACGTCGGATAAGCTTCAATAATTTTCTTCAACTCTGGGAGATGAGGAAGCATTTCCTTCGGATCCCCAGGTCCATTCGTTAGCATAATCCCATCTGGATTAAGCTCTGCAACCTCTTTGAAGTTCGTATTATATGGAACGACGGTCACTGCACAGCCTTTATCTAGAAGGGCAGTGAGGATCGACTTTTTATAACCAAAATCAAACATCACAATATGTGGGCCTTCCCCTGAATGCTTTGTCTTGGTTTTCGTCGATACCGCAGCTACCTGCCCTGTTGCCGGCTTTGTAGGCACAAGCTCGCTAGGATCCGTCGTAATTTTTCCAAAAACCAATCCATGCTCACGAATGATATGGGTAATGGCTCTTGTGTCCACTCCAGCGATACCGCTCAATCCATATTGCTCCGCGATCTCAGATAATGTGTTATTCGACTGATAATGGCTAGGAGTCTGGCAAAGGTTCCCAACCACTAATCCTGTACAAACAGGACGAATACTTTCGTCATCTAACATATTCACCCCGTAATTTCCAATCAATGGATACGTAAAGGTCACAATTTGTCCTGCATACGAAGGATCTGTTAGCACTTCTTGATAGCCCGTCATTCCGGTATTAAAAACAAGCTCGCCGCTGCAACCCCGCTGATCTCCAAATAGCTCGCCTTCAAAAATATCCCCCGTACTCAGTACAATGTAGCCTTTCATATTCCAACCGCTCCTTTATGTTCTTGGACCGCCTTTTCTATTTTTTCAATGGCATAGTCCATTTCCTCTTTAGTGATTGTAAAAGGTGGAAGAATCCGCAATACCTTCGGCCCTGCCTGAAGAGCTAGGATCCCTTCCTCACGAAGCTTAACTAGCATTGGGGCTACCTCAAAATCAAACTCCACCCCGATAATTAATCCTTTCCCTCTGCCGCCTAGTTTGGATTGGATATAGTCTCCTTTTTCCGTGATTTCCTGAAGAAGTCCTTCAATCACTTCTAAAGTTGCCACACCTGCTGCTGACGCGATCGGATTTCCTCCGAATGTAGACCCATGTGATCCTGGCCCAAATACATCTGCAAGAAATTCCTTCGCCATCATAGCGCCAATCGCAATTCCGCTTCCTAATCCTTTTGCTAGTGTAATGATATCTGGTTCAATTCCATAATGTTCATAGGCGAACCATTTTCCTGTCCGACCGACACCTGTTTGCACCTCATCAACGATGAGCAGGAGTCCATTTTCTTTGCAAAGTTGAACCGTTTCCTGTATCCACTCTGGATCTGCTGGGTGAACTCCACCCTCGCCTTGGATCATCTCTAACATGATGGCACAGGTTTTATCTGAAATCGCTTCTTTAAGCGCCTGAATATCATTGTAAGGGACAGTCTTGAAGCCCTCAGGAAGTGGGCTAAAGCCGATCTTCACCTTATCCTGGCCTGTCGCCGTTAACGTGGCTAACGTGCGCCCATGGAAGGACTGCTGGAAGGTAATGACTTCATATTTGCCCTTTTCATTTCCATATTTTCTAGCCAGCTTAATGGCTGCTTCATTCGCTTCTGCTCCACTGTTGCAGAAAAATACACGATCCGCACAGCTAATGGAAGTTAATTTATTGGCAAGTTCTTCTTGGATAGGTATGTGGAATAGATTCGAGCAATGCCATAGCGTATCAAGCTGCTCAGCAACCTTCGCCTTGACCCGTGGTGGGACATTCCCCAAAGAAGTGACGGCGATTCCCGAAACAAGATCCAAGTATCGTTTTCCTTCTGAATCGTATAAATAATTGCCTTCACCTTTTACAATAGAAATCGGCCATCTGCCATAATTCGGAAACAAGCTGCTGCTCATTATCTCTCCACCTTTCCCACGATTTTTGTTCCAACCTCTTGCTTATTCACTGCTGCAACAAGATTCGACTGGTCAATGATGACCACCTGGTCTGCCGCTTGCAGGGCGTCCATAGCTGCTTTTACCTTTGGAATCATTCCTCCGGTTATGACACCATTTTCAATGAGTTGATTGACTTTTTCCACCGTTAACTCTGGTAGTACTTTTCCATTCTCCATGACCCCAGGTACATCCGTTACAACGATCAGCTGTTCCACCCCAAGTGCTGATGCAACAGCCCCAGCTGCCGTATCAGCGTTAATATTATAGGATTGCCCTTGCCCATCAATGCCCAGTGGCGCAATGACAGGTATGTAGCCCATATCGCTGATTTGCTTAATGATCTCAGGCTTCACAGTATTGATCTCACCGACATAACCGTAAGGTCCTTCCTTTTGTTCGGCTGTAATTAGGTTTCCATCCATCCCACTAAGTCCAAATCCTATACCTTGAAGGCTTTTGACGATCTGCTTATTGGTCTGTCCAATTAGTACCATCTCGACTACCTGAAGTGTAGCCTCATCTGTCACACGTAGCCCATCAATAAAATGAGGTTCAATCTGCAAGGACTTCAAAGTTTGTGAGATGGCAGGGCCTCCCCCGTGAACGATGATGGGATCGAATCCGTCCTTTTTCAATTGAATGAGTTCTTCGTAGAATGATGCCGGCAGGGCATCTAGTGTACTTCCTCCACACTTCAGTACAAACATGTTCTTGTCTCTCCTTCTTTATGGATAAACCGGGCTAAATGTTAGACCTGTTGTCTCATCAAGACCCGCCATTAAATTCATATTCTGTACTGCCTGACCTGCAGCGCCTTTCACCACATTGTCAATCACGGATAGAATAACCAATCGATTCGTTCTTGGATCTACATGCACAGCGATATCGCAATAGTTGGAACCCAGCACTTCCTTCGTCTTCGGATAGCTGCCTTGTGGGCGAACACGGACGAATGGTTTACTCTCGTAGGTTTGTTCATATAGTTCTTGGAAATTCGTGTCTTTAGTAATCGTTGCGTAAGTTGTACAAAGAATCCCACGTGTCATTGGAACAAGATGAGGGGTAAAGGAAATGATGGTCTCTTCCCCACTGATTCGACTTAATGTCTGCTCGATTTCTGGTGTGTGTTGATGTTTTCCTACTTTATAAGCGTGGATATTCTCGTTCACTTCGCCATAATGTGTCCCAAGATTAACTCCTCTTCCTGCACCTGACACTCCCGATTTAGCATCAATAATGATGGATTTCGGATCAATGTACGGCATGACTGGTGCTAAACCTAGTGATGCCGCTGTAGGATAACATCCTGGATTAGAAAGAAGCTGCGCCTGCTTAATTTGTTCTGAGAACCACTCGGGTAACCCGTAAACCGCTTGATTAAGATACTGATCCTCGGCCGGTTCTTTCCCATACCATTTCTTATATGTTTCACCTGGAAGACGGAAATCTCCAGAAATATCAATCACTTTGCGTCCTGAACGAAGAAGCCCCGGTACTAGCTTACTGCTAATCCCCGAGGGCGTGGCGATAAAGACCCATTCTGCAGTTTTCTCTATATTAATTTCTTCTAATGAATAATGAGCAATATTTAAAAGATGGGGAAATACATCTGTTAATTCATTCCCCGCTTGGGAGCTCGCGAATAATGATTCAATCTTGGCTTGTGGGTGATTCTTTAGAAGACGGATCAATTCAATCC